>NZ_JBQFLX010000013.1:0-150342 GCF_056531525.1 Ruegeria sp. N11 | reverse complement strand
CGGTCAACCAGAAAAGATCAGACATGGTCACCGCTCGATTTTCGAACCGTGAATCACGCAGCCACGCGGAAATCAATGGGTCCTGACCCTAGACAGTGTCGTCAACGTGTCTTTGAGGGACCAACTGCTCTGATAAATCCAGGCCTGCATCAATTGTTCACCAGGTTGTACCGGGGCTTGTTCACAGTCAATCACGTCCCAGTTTGTCCTTCTTCATCTAATCAAGCTGATCTGCCCACCACTGTGTCAAATCAACTCGCTCATCCCAGTGTGCGCCGCGCGTGTTTACCCGGCGGATTTCGTTCTTTTCCACATGCGCGAGGGCTCGCTCAATGGCGTCCGGATGCCAGCGGCCGGATTCATTGGCCAATGTGGAAAACATTGCCCGAAAGCCATGTGCCGTCATCTCGTCCTTCTCATACCCCATGCGGCGCAGCGCGGCATTCAAAGTATTGTCGCTCATGCAGCGCTTGGATGAACGTACCGATGGAAAGAGCAACTTGCCCCAGCCCGTCAGGTCGCGCAGTTCCTTCAAGTCATCGAGGGTTTGGCGGGACAGCGGTATCTTGTGAGGCCGCCGCATCTTGGCGCGATGTGCCGCAACGGTCCACGCCATTTTGCTTTCATCGATCTCATCCCACTCCGCCATTCGCAACTCTCCGGGACGCAGGGCAGTCAACGCGAGCAGTTGCAACGCGAGGCGCGTAGTTCTTTGACCGGCAAACCCGTCGATAGACCGTAGCAATGCACCGACCTGCGCCGGATCAGTGATTGCCGCGCGGTGCTGCACCAGGGGCCTGATCAGGGCATCCTTCAAACCATAGGTCGGATCGTTGTCCGCGAGGCCCAGGGCGATGGCATAGCGAAAGACGGCCCCGGCAGCAGATCGCATCCGTACGGCGCTATCGTGATTGCCCTTTTTCCCTCTTCTGCAGCGGAACCGGAATATCCCGTGCTGCTATTTTCGCGATCAGCATTTTCCCGATGTCTGCGGAAAGTAGCCGGTGAAGCCAGGCCGTCTTTGTCAGCGTTGCTTCGGCACGGCCTTCGCTGCGCTTCTTTTCCAGCAGTTCCGCTGCCAACTTGGAGAAGGTAGCGTTGTTCTCTGCCTCTTCTCTGGCTTTTTTGTCTTTGCGAACGCTGGAAGGATCTTCGCCATTTGCGATCAGGCTGCGGGCGTTGCCGTTTCCGTCGCGCATCAGCTAGTGTCACTTCAGGATACCTGCCCAGCGCCAGCAGCTTTTCCTTTTGAAGCCAACGATACTTGAAGCGCCAGAGTTTCGAAGCGTTCGGCTTCACCAGCAAATATAGTCCGTCAAAATTGGCCTTCTTTTAGGGCTTCTCCTTGGGTTTCAAAGCCCGAATCCGTGCGTCGCTCAAGACGGGGATTGGGGGTACTTCCAATCATCGTGTGGCCCGTACGCCAATTTGGTACCCCACTTGGGGGTAGATTACAGCGTACGCAGCAGAACAACATCGGACACACCGACAGTAGAAGACCTGCTAATACAAGCTACTATCAGTCAGAGTCGGGCGAAACTGGATGTTAAAGTGGTGCCGCTGAAGGGACTCGAACCCCCGACCCCATCATTACGAATGACGTGCTCTACCAGCTGAGCTACAGCGGCCTGCTTCTCTTCGCCGAGCCCTGCCTCGGGCCCGACTGTGCCGGCCTTTTCTAGTCAATTCGAAGCGAACGTCAATCGGAGATGGGGCGTTTTGAGAAAAACTTGCGCTCCTCACTCGGATGTGGCCGCTGTTCTCTCGACCCTGTGTCGCCTGTTAGCTTGGTGAGACGGGATGCGCCCACTTCAGAAATCCAGGCCTAGGTCGATTGTTCGGTAGGAATGGGTCAGCGCGCCGGAAGAGATATAGTCCACTCCGGTGGCGGCGATTGCCGCTACCGTTTCACGGGTTACGTTGCCCGACGCCTCGGTTACCAGACGTCCGTCGACCATCGCGACTGCTTTTGCCAGGGTTTCCACGGACATATTGTCCAGAAGAACCACATCCGCGCCACCCACATCCAGGACTTCAGCCAGTTGATCCAGGCGGTCGATCTCGATCTCGACCTTCATCATGTGCGAGGCGCGGGATTTCGTAGCCTGCAGAACTGCGGCGATTCCACCGGCGGCGGCGATATGGTTATCCTTGATCAGGATTGCATCTGACAGGGAAAACCGGTGATTGAAACCGCCGCCGTGCAGGACGGCCTGTTTTTCGACAACGCGCAGCCCGGGCGTTGTTTTACGGGTACAGGTGATGCGCGCCTTTGTACCTTTGATTTCCGCCACAAGGGCCGCTGTTTTTGTCGCCACGCCAGTCAAACGTCCGGCAAAGTTCAGCGCCACGCGTTCTCCGGACAGGATTGAGGCGGCGCTGCCCCTGATTTCCATCAGCGTTTCATCTTTGGCGCACCGCTGACCGTCGACGACAAGCGAGGTAATCTGAAGTGATGGGTCGACCAGACGGAAAGCCAGTTCCGCGACCTGCATTCCGGAAACAACAGCGTCTTCGCGCGCGTTGAGACGGGCCGTGTACTGCGTTCCTGCCGGAATAACGGTCAGGGTGGTGATGTCGCCATTGGAGCCGAGATCCTCCATCAATGCAGCCCGGACAAGGGGCTCCAGGATCATGTCAGGCAATGTCGGGATTGTCATTGTAGAACCTTTGCGATGCGGTCGCGCAGTGTCACGGCTTCGCCGAGTGTCAAAGCTGATCGTTTGCCGGGGCCGGGATCTGTCTGGGGAAAATCGGACCGAAAATGCGCGCCGCGGCTTTCTTCGCGCATCAGCGCGGCCGCAGTAATCAGGGTGGCGGTTGCAGTCATGTTCAGAAACGTGGCCGATGCCGCGTTTTGCCTTTCGAGCTTGGCGATTTCGGACAGCGCCCGGCGCAATCCCTTGCCACACCGAACTACGCCCACGCAATCCGTCATGACCCGCCGCAGAGTTGAAACCGCCGGGACCTCTGCCCTCGGATTGCCCGCGGCCAGGTGTATCGCAACCTCAGGGCACGGTTTCGCCGGCGTATTGGCTGCGATGTCTTGCGCGCAGGTGCGCGCAAAGACCAACGCCTCCAGCAACCCGTTTGAGGCGAGGCGATTGGCTCCGTGCAGGCCCGTAGATGCGGCTTCGCCACAAACCCAAAGCCCTGTCAGGGTGCTTCGGCCGTTAAGTTCTACATCAACACCCCCCATGTGGTAGTGAGCTGCGGGCGTGACCGGGATCGGTTGTGACACAGGATCCACCCCGTTGCGAATACAGGCGTCGGTCACGGCCAGAAATTGCGTTGTGATTTCTACGCCAATGGCCGCCCTTGTGTCCAGCGCAGGCCGCTGTCCGGATTGCGCCTGCAAGAAAACTGCCCGGGCAACAATATCTCGGGGCGCCAGATCACCATCGGCATGAACCCCCGCCATGAAGCACTTCCCAGCTTTGTCGATCAGAACCGCCCCTTCACCGCGCAATGCCTCGGTGGCCAGCGGCGTTGGATCTTCACCGACATTCATTGCGGTCGGATGAAACTGGACGAACTCAGCATCAGCTATTCGCGCCCCGGCACGGGCGGCCATGCCGATCCCCTGCCCGCGGATACGCGCCGGATTGGTAGTTTGGGCATATAGCCCCGCGGACCCGCCAGTCGCCAGAATGTGTGCGGCCCCGCGTAGAAGTACTGGTTTGGCGCCGTTGTCGGCGGCAGCAGTCAGGTAGACGCCGCTTACATGTTTGCCGTCGCTTTCCAGCCCGATGGCCTGAACCCCTTCGATCACCTGAACCGACGGGGTCCGGCGCAATTCGGCAATCAGGGCACGCATGATTTCCGCGCCTGCCTGATCCCCTTTCACCCGCACCACGCGGGCAGCGGAATGGGCGGCCTCGCGGGATTGAATATAGGCCCCGTCCGGCGTGCGATCGAAATCAGTACCCAGATCTGTCAGATCCAGAACATGGTCGCGGGCAGAGCGGGTCACGTATTCGGCAACCTCACGCAGAACGGACCCGGCCCCGGCACGGATGGTGTCTTCGGTATGGGCTTCAGGACTGTCACCCGGAGCCATGGCAGCGGCGACCCCGCCTTGCGCCCATGCGGAACTGGCCCCAGACCCCAGCGGCTCGGGCGAAATCATAACAACGGGTCGTGGTGCCAGTTTCAACGCGGCGTAAACGGCGGCCAGCCCGGCGCCGATAATGACCACCCTTGGAGTCGCAATTTCCTGCATCGGCTGGGTCAAATACCCAGCTTGCGGGACAGGTCGATCATTCGCTGCACGGACAACCGCGCCTTTTCGGCAATGCTCGCGTCAACCTCGACCTGACCGGTCATCGTGTCGAGTGCATAAAGCACCTTTTCCAGCGTGATCTTTTTCATGTACGGGCACATATTGCACGGCCCGACAAATTCGACCTCGGGCAATTCATCGGCGATGTTCGACGCCATCGAACATTCCGTGATCAGCAGTGCTTTCTCGGGCTTTTCTTCGGTGACATACTTGATGATGCCGCTCGTCGATCCGGAGAAGTCGGCCTCATTCACCACGTCCGGCGGACATTCAGGGTGCGCAATCAGGCGCGTACCGGGATTCCATTCACGGAAATCGCGCAGATCGTTGGCGCTGTATTGTTCGTGAACGATGCAGGACCCTTCCCACCAGACCACGTTCTTTTGCGGCACGTCACGCGCCACGTTCTGGGCCAGGTACTGGTCCGGCGTCATGATGACCGTTTCACTGTCCTGCGCGGCCACGATCTGCGCCGCGTTCGACGAGGTGCAGCAGATGTCGGATGCGGCTTTGACCTCGGCGGTCGTGTTCACATAGGACACAACCGGTGCGCCTGGATAGCGGCGGCGCATTTCCGCGATTCCCTCGGCTGTAATGGACTCGGCAAGCGAGCATCCCGCCTCCATATCCGGCATCAGTACCGTCTTTTCCGGGCTGAGGATCTTGGAGGTTTCCGCCATGAAATGCACACCGCATTGCACGATCACATCTGCCTCGACCTCGGTCGCCTTGATCGCCAGTTGAAGGCTGTCACCCCCAAAGTCCGAGATACCGTGAAAAATCTCTGGCGTCATGTAGTTATGGCCCAGGACGACCGCATTCCGCTCGGCTTTCAGATCATTGATCGCCTTCACGTAAGGGGCATAGATCGCCCAGTCCGCCGGGGACACAACGCGGGACATGCGCGCATAAATGTCTGCCATGCTAGCGGCCAGTTCCGGCGATGGGCTGAGGTCATATTTTTCGGAAAGATGCGCGCGCTGCGCGGGTAGGTCGAACACGGGACTGTTTTTCTGCCTGATGACGTCGTGAAGCTCTGATTATTCGATTTTCTTCAGAATGGCTACCGTCAACGTGAACCGGCAAAACTGACCCAAATTTTCTGCGATGGATGGCCAAGGCGGTTGCCAATCGCCCGCAGTTTTCCTAGCCTGACGCAAAGGCAACAACCAACAAAAGGAGGGCACGAGCTGAACATGCGTATCATCCGCCGACTTCAGCACGGTCCCCGTTTCGCCCTGTAGATCCGTTTACAGGGCCGACCCGAGACACCTTTCATCGACGGTCTGCTCAAAGCCGCTGTGCGGCCATACCTTCTGGGTGCGAGATTTCCATGACTGTCATCAACATCAATGCCTTGGGCGTGACCCTTGGCGCGACTTTATTTTCTGACCTCAACCTGACCATATCGAAAACCGACCGGATCGGTCTGGTGGCCGCAAACGGACGCGGCAAGTCCACGCTGCTTGCATGCCTGTCGGGCGACCATGAGCCAACAACCGGAGCGGTTACCCGCGCTCGCGGCTTGCGAGCCGGACACGTAAAACAGGACATTCCGACCGGTGCGCTGGCGCACAGCTTGCACGATTGGGTCCTGGCGGGCCTGCCACCAGAGCAGGCGGACTACGAAAGCTGGCGTGTGGATGTCGTGCTGGATGAGCTTCAGATCCCCTATGAATTGCATCACGGGCCGCTGCGCGATCTGAGCGGCGGATGGCAGCGCACTGCCATGCTGGCCACGGTCTGGATCACCAGACCGGACCTGCTGCTCTTGGACGAGCCGACCAACCATCTTGACCTTAACCGGATTGCGCTGCTGGAAAACTGGCTTGGCGCATTGCCGTGCGACGTGCCGGTTGTGATCGCCTCGCATGACCGGGCGTTTCTGGATGCCACGACCAATCGCACCTTGTTTCTGCGCCCCGAAAATTCCCGCGTGTTTTCGGCGTCATACTCATCGGCACGTGCAGCCCTTGCAGAATCTGACGCAGCCGATGAGCGGCAGCAAGCCAATGAACTGAACAAGGCCCGGCAGCTTCGTCGTCAGGCGGCAAAACTGAAGAACGTTGGCGTGAATTCCGGCTCTGATCTGTTGCTGACCAAAACCAAACAGCTGTTACTAAGGGCCGACAAGCTGGAACAGGCAATCGGTCACGTTCACCACGAACAATCTGCAGGCGATATCCGGCTGGCGAACAGCGGCACTCATGCCAAGGCGCTTGTCTTTTTGGATGATGTGCCTGTTCGCTCGCCAAACGGGCAATTGCTTTTCAAGACTGGCCGGAAGTGGATTGCGCGCGGGGACAGAGTTGTGATGCTTGGCGCGAACGGTGCTGGCAAGACACGTTTGATTCAGACGATACAGGCAGCTCTGGCAGGGGCCGAAGATGGCATCAAATGCGCAGCGTCCATTGTTCCCGGCTTTTCCGATCAGCATCTGAGCCAGCTGGATGATGCGGAAACTCCTTTGGCTATGGTGGTAGCACAGTTTTCCATCGGCGATCAGAGGGCGCGTTCGGTCCTGGCCGGCGCTGGAATAGACTACCAGATGCAAGACACGACAATTGGAGCGTTGTCCGGCGGCCAAAAGGCCCGGCTGGCGATGGTGATGCTGCGGCTAAAGGCACCTGACTTCTATTTGCTCGACGAACCGACCAATCATCTGGACATCGACGGGCAAGAGGCGCTTGAGGCCGAGCTGACGGAACATGGCGCAACCTGCCTGCTGGTCAGTCACGACCGAAGTTTTCTGCGTAATGTAGGAAACCGGTTCTGGTGGATCAAAAACCAGAAACTTGAAGAAGCAGATAGCCCGGGAACGTTCCTGTCTGACCAAAGTCAAGGTGGCGCGAGTGCCTGAGGAACAGACTGGATTTCGTGCGTTTCTGCTGCGCGGCGCTGCACTGCAGCGCCGCGTTGGCTCGCAACGCGTTCAATTCGCTGGTTTTCGCCTGAATGCCTTCCCACAAGGGAGATTCCAGTTGTAGTTTCTGGGTTTATCAATAATAAAAGCCGGAAAGACAGACGCCTAGGAAAAGTATCGATAAAATGGATCAATCGACCCCCACCTGGACCCGCGAGGCCGCGCAAGCCTTGTACGACATGCCTTTGATGGATTTGCTGTTTCGCGCTCAGACGGTTCACCGCGAAAACTTTGATCCAAACAAGATCCAGACATCCAAGCTGCTCTCGATCAAAACCGGCGGATGCGCCGAAGATTGCGCATATTGTTCTCAGTCCGCTCGAAACGGCTCGAAGCTGTCGGCGTCAAAACTGATTGAGGTTCAGCGCGTTCTGAACGAGGCGCGCAAGGCAAAGGATGGCGGCGCGACCCGGTTCTGCATGGGGGCCGCCTGGCGCGAGCCCAAGGAACGGGACATGGACGCGCTTGTGGCCATGGTAGAGGGCGTGCGTGACCTTGGCATGGAAACATGTATGACGCTCGGCATGCTGGACGACAACCAGGTCGTCCGTTTGCGGGATGCCGGTCTGGACTATTACAACCACAATATCGACACGTCCGAACGGTACTATTCCGAAGTGATCACAACCCGCACTTTCGCAGACCGGATCGACACGATGAACCGGGTTCAGGAGGCCGGAATCAAGGTCTGCTCGGGTGGCATCCTTGGCATGGGCGAGGAAATTCAGGACCGCGTCGACATGCTGGTGACGCTGGCCAACATGTCCCCCGCGCCCGATTCCGTGCCGATCAACATGCTGATGCCACAGGAAGACACACCGCTGGCCGACGCCAAGCCAATTGACCCGATCGACTTTGTACGCGCAATTGCAACCGCCCGCATCATGATGCCAAAATCCTACGTGCGTCTGTCCGCTGGCCGCAGTGAGATGAGCGATGAGATGCAGGCGATGTGTTTCCTGGCCGGAGCAAACTCGATCTTTGTGGGCGAAACCCTGCTGACCGCCGAAAACCCCGAGGAAGATACTGACGCAATCCTGTTTGCCAAACTGGGTTTGCAGGTCGAAACCGTGGCCGGGCAGAGCTGCGTGGAAGCGGCTGAATGAAGGCATTGGACCGCCTGAAATCCATGCTGGATGTTCTGAACAACCGGCACCGCTATAGGGTGCTCGCACCTCGTTGCGGCCTGGATTTTGCCTCCAATGACTATCTGGGACTGGCGCAGTCTCCCATGCTGAAGGTGGCGGCGCAAGACGCGCTGGACCGCGGAGTTCCGCTGGGGTCCGGCGGGTCGCGCCTGTTGCGGGGCAATCACCCTGAGCATGAAGCGCTGGAACAGGAAGCCGCCGCCTTCTTCCAGGCTGAATCCGCCTTGTTCATGGGCGGTGGGTTTCAGGCCAATCAGGCGATCTTTTCCACCCTGCCCGCCGCAGAAGATCTGGTTCTCTATGATGCATTGATTCATGCCAGCGCGCATGAAGGCATGCGCATGGGCCGCGCCACGACCCTGGAGTTTGCACATAACGATGTCGCCGATGCGCGGCGTGTCATCGCAGAGTGGCATTCGGCCGGAGGCTCCGGTCAGATCTGGATTGCCGTTGAAAGCATCTACTCGATGGAAGGCGACTTCGCGCCTTTGGCAGAATTGTCGGAGCTGGCCCGCGCCAATGACGCGATCCTTGTTGTGGACGAAGCCCATGCCACAGGCATATTCGGCCCGCAGGGCAAAGGGCTGGCGCATGGCTTGAACGCGGAACTGCTGACGCTGCACACCTGCGGCAAAGGGCTTGGTGTTGCCGGCGGGTTGATTTGCGGATCAAGGGTGATGATCGACGCCCTGATCAACCGCGCGCGCCCTTTCATCTTTGCAACCGCCCCCTCCCCCTTTAACGCAGCGCTGGTGCGGGCAATGATCAGCGTGCTGAAGGCGGATAGCTCGCTGATTGATGCGGCGCAGGAACGTCTGCGGCATGCCCATGCAGAAGCACGGCGTTTTGGCGTGCCGAACGACGTTCTGAACAGCCAGATCATACCCGTCATTCTGGGGGATGACGGGCGAACCATGGAAATGGCGGCCACGCTCGCAGAACACGGATTCGATGTGCGCGGTATTCGACCGCCGACCGTGCCGCGCGGCACTTCGAGGTTGCGTATCTCTATCACCGGCAATGTCAGCAAGGCGGAAATCAGCGCCCTGTTCGAAACACTGAACCGTTACCAGAGGAAAGCGGCATGAGCGCTGTCGTCGTGACAGGAACCGACACCGGTGTCGGCAAAACGGTCTTCGCCGCAGGCCTGACGGCGGCGCTTGGTGCCAGCTATTGGAAACCAGTTCAATCCGGGTTGGAGGATGCAACCGACAGCGAAATCGTTGCAACTCTCTCGGGGGCTGAAGTGCTGCCGGAAGCCTATCGGTTGAACATGCCTGCATCCCCGCACCTGTCCGCCGAGGATATGGGTGTCGAAATCGACCTGTCGCAGCTTGCACTGCCGGAGGTTGACGGCCCGTTGGTTGTTGAGGGCGCAGGCGGGGTCATGGTGCCGCTAAACCGCAGGCATTTCTTTCTGGACCTGTTCACCCACTGGCAGGCGCCGGTGGTGCTTGTCGCGCGTACCGCGCTTGGAACGATCAACCATACGACCCTGTCCCTGATGGCGCTGCGCAACGCGGGCTGCACCGTGGTTGGCGTGGCCTTTATCGGCGATGCGGAACCCGAAGTAGAACAAACTATCGTCGAAATGTGTAACGTCCGCCATCTGGGCCGGCTGCTGCTAATCGACGATCTGTCACACGACACGCTGTCAGCGGCCTTTGAAGCCATCGATGTCAACGCTATCCGGAGCGTCCTGTGACCCCGCTGGAATTCGACGCACGCCATCTTTGGCATCCCTACACCAATGTGTTGAACCCCGGCCCGATGCACCTCATCACCGGGGCCGAGGGCGTCTGGCTTACTCGGGAAGACGGCACACAGATGATCGATGCCATGTCGTCATGGTGGTGTGCAGTTCACGGGCATCGGCACCCTGCCATTATCAGCGCAATGCAGGATCAGCTGGCGCGAATGCCGCATGTCATGTTCGGCGGCCTGACCCACGAACCCGCCGTGGAACTGGGCCGCAGGCTGATCAGCCTGTTGCCGGATGGTCTGGACCGCATTTTTTACAGCGACAGCGGTTCGGTCGCGATAGAAGTCGCCCTGAAAATGGCTGTTCAATATCAGATGGCATTGGGTCGTTCCGAGCGCACGGAATTCGCCACCATTCGCGGCGGTTATCATGGCGACACCTGGAAGGCGATGAGCGTTTGCGACCCCGTCAACGGTATGCACGGGCTGTTTCGGGGCGCATTGTCGATACAGCATTTTTTGCCCCGCCCACAGATCACTTTGGATCAGGACTGGTCTGACGACACTGCACTCAATGGCCTCGGCGCGCTTGAGGAGTTGCTGGAAACCAAAGGCAATCGAATTGCCGCACTGATCCTGGAACCGGTGGTTCAGGGCGCGGGCGGCATGTATTTTTATCACCCGGTCTGGCTAAAACGCGCGCGGGCGCTGTGCGATGCATACGGGGTTTTGTTGATTTTCGACGAAATCGCCACGGGCTTCGGCCGCACCGGCGAATTGTTTGCGATGCATCTGGCTGACGTCGTGCCGGACATTCTTTGTCTTGGTAAAGCGCTGACAGGTGGTCATATCACTCTGGCGGCCACGGTCGCCACTGAACCTGTGGCTCGTGGGATCGGTGAAAGCGAAGCCAGTGTGCTGATGCACGGCCCCACCTATATGGCCAATCCGCTGGCCTGTGCCGCCGGTGCCGCCAGCCTTGACCAACTGTCCCGGCGCGACTGGCGCGCCGAGGTGCACGCAATCGCACAGCAGATGGCACATGAACTTGCCCCCGCGCG
Organism: Ruegeria sp. N11; assembly: GCF_056531525.1. Taxonomy (NCBI): domain Bacteria; kingdom Pseudomonadati; phylum Pseudomonadota; class Alphaproteobacteria; order Rhodobacterales; family Roseobacteraceae; genus Ruegeria; species Ruegeria sp. N11. The sequence continues at coordinate 139,227 of NZ_JBQFLX010000013.1, read as the reverse complement.
GAATTTGCCCGGAGTGGCGGATGTCCGGGTTCTGGGTGCGATCGGCGTCATCGAGATGGAGAATTGGGTTGATCCATCTATCGCGCACAGGAAGGCGCCGGAAACCGGTGTCTGGCTGCGCCCGTTTGCGCGGAATATCTATTGCATGCCACCCTATGTCATCTCACCGGACGAGTTGAGCAAAGTCACCGCTGCGATGGTGGCGTTGGCCAGGGAATCGTAATGAAACGCCAGTGGTTATCCCGGTCGGAACAGTCATCACTGATCCTTGTTTTTGGTGGCTGGGCGCTGGGTGCGGCCCCGTTTGCAGAACTGACGGGACAGGACGATGTCCTGCTGGTGGATGACTACCGTCACTTGGATGATGCCCTGCCCGAACTCGCGCAATATGACCGCGTTGATCTGATTGCTTTTTCTTTCGGTGTCGCGTCCGCCGCGCATTGGATGGCAATGACTGGCTTTTCACCCGCGCGTCTTGTCGCCGTCAGTGGAACGCTGTCGCCAGCGGATGCGGAAACCGGAATAGCGCCCCAAATGATACGCGCGACAGCCGATGGCCTTACGGCAGACAGTTTTTCGAAATTTTGCCGTCGCGCCGGTTTGCAAGGCCCCGCTCCTGCCCTGAACATCGAGGCCGCGCAGGCTGAGCTGCATTGCATCATTGATCGGGGTCCAGCCCCGGAACGTGCCTTTGATCGCGTCTGGATACCTGAAAAGGACCGGATCATCCCGACCGGCGCCCAAAAGGCAGCATGGGCGCGGCAAGGCAAGGCTGTTCGCCCAGTTTCGGGGCCACATGTTCCGTTTCGGGCCGGGCAAAGCTGGGCGGAGTGGATCACATGATGGCGCATTTGACAGACCGGGTTCAGCGCAGCTTCAGCCGTAGCTTTGACACCTATCACCAGGCCGCGGGTCCTCAGGGGCGGATCGCAGAGCGACTGGTAACGGACCTGCGCGATTGCGGCGCGCCGGGTCACTTTTCCTCAGTCCTGGAACTTGGCTGCGGTACCGGGCTTTTGACACAGAAGCTGCGCGATGCATTTGTCATTGGAGACCTGATCCTCAACGATTTGGCGCCCGAAGCCGGGATGACTGCACAAACGGCCGCCGCCACGTTCCTGTGCGGGGACGCGCTGCAGGTAGACTGGCCCGACCGGCCTGATCTGATCACCTCTGCCTCAATGATCCAGTGGCTGGCGGATCCGGCTGCACTTTTGCGCAGAGCCGCAGACGCGCTTGCGCCGGGTGGTTGGCTGGCAGTCTCGGGCTTTGGCCCAAAGCAGTATCATGAGCTCGCTCAAATCGGCTCGTCCGCAGGGGCACCGGGTTTGTGCCGTTCCGAGGATCTAGCTGCTTCAGTCCAAACTGAAATGGAACTTGTGACATCGGGCGAGCATGTGCAGCAACTGCACTTCGCGTCACCGCGTCTTGCGCTTAAACATCTGCGCCAAACCGGGGTCAACGGGCGGGCCAAACAGTTCTGGACCAAATCCGATCTGTTGCGGTTTTCAACAGATTACACCCGCCGGTTCGGGACCGACGCCGGCGTACCTTTGACCTATCATTCAGTCTGGATCGTCGCACGAAAACCGGTCTAAGTCACCTTTGTGCCCGGACCGAACAAGACAGATGGCTTAGATGTAGGAATTGGCAATCAATTGCTGGGTATAGGCATGATGGGCAGATCTGCTTCGCAGTTGCTCGACGCTCAGATGCTCGACGATTTGGCCGGCGTTCATCACGGCAATGTGGTCACACAAATGCCCGACAACCGCCAGATCATGGCTGACCATAAGATATGTCAGGGATCGCTCGGCGCGTATGTCGGTCAACAGGTTGAGAATCTCGGCCTGAATTGAAACGTCCAGCGCGCTGGTCGGCTCGTCCAGCAAAAGCACATCCGGCTCGGCCGCCAGCGCCCGTGCAATTGCAACCCTTTGGCGTTGGCCGCCTGACAGCTGATGCGGATACCGAAAACGAAACCTTTGGCCCAGATCCACATTGGCCAGAAGATCCTCGATCCGGCGGTCAATGTCGGTCATGCCGTGTAGACGCAAGGTTTCAGACAGAACCTGATCGACGGTCTGGCGGGGGTGAAGCGAGGCATAGGGGTCCTGAAAGACCATTTGAACCGTCTGATAGAACTCGCGCGAGCGATGTCGGCCCAGTTCGGCACCGTTGACATGCATTCTGCCGGACCAGCCGGGTACAAGGCCGGACAGCGCCCGCAATATTGTCGACTTGCCCGAACCGCTTTCGCCGACAAGGCCCAGGCTCTGCCCCTGAGCAACAGAAAGCGAGGCGCTGCGCACGGCGTCCACCCGATCCCTTCCCGTTCCGAACCAGACGTTCAGATTGTGTATGTCGATCATGCTCATGGCTTGACCTGTCCGCTGACCGAAGGCGCATCGGCCCAGGCTTCGTCCCTGTTCAGAACCGCAAGCCTTTCATGCGGCTCATCCAGACGGGGCAAGGCATTCAGAAGTCCCTGAGTATATGGGTGTTTGGCCTCAGACAGCTTGTCGGCATCACAGACTTCGACAATGCGCCCCGCAAACATGATCAGCACCCTGTCGCAGAATTCGGCCACCAGGTTCAGATCATGGCTGATAAAGATCAGCCCCATTCCACGCTCGCGCACCAGATCGTCCATGATATTCAACACCTGACGCTGGACCGAAACATCCAGCGCGCTCGTCGGTTCGTCGGCAATCAGGATCTCGGGATTTGCGGCCAGCATCATGGCGATCATGATCCTTTGCCCCATGCCGCCGGACATCTCGTGCGGATAAGCACGCAGTACCCTTTCCGGGTCTCGGATTGCAACGGCGTCCAGCATTTCCAGACTGCGCGTTCGGGCAGTGGAATGCCCGGCGCCGGTGGATTGGTGATAGGCCTCGATCATCTGCGCACCGATGGTCATCACGGGGTTCAGGCTGAACTTGGGATCCTGCATGACCATGGAAATCTTGCTGCCGCGAACAGCGCGCATCTTGGGTTCGGACAACCTCAGCAGGTCAACGTCGTGCAGCTTGATATGGTCCGCCTCGACAAGACCCGGGCTGCGCACCAGGCGCAGGATTGCCCGCCCGGTCATGGACTTCCCGGATCCGCTTTCGCCGACGATCCCCAGTCTTTCCCGCCCAAGGCTGAAACTGACCCCGCGCACTGCGTCGAACACGCCCCTGCGGGACGGAAACCGAACCCAGAGGTTCTGCACATCCAGCAACTGTTCGCTCATCCTTGGCCCCCTTGTTTGGGGTCAAGAATGTCACGCAATCCGTCGCCCAGCAGATTGAAGGCAAGCGACACGGTGAATATCGCCAGCCCCGGCATGGTGGCGACCCACCAGTGATCCAGGATGAAACGGCGCCCCTCGGAAATCATCGCACCCCATTCCGGGCTGGGCGGTTGCGCGCCGAGACCCAGAAATCCAAGACCGGCCGCCGCAAGAATGATCCCTGCCATATCCAGCGTGACCCGAACGATGAGTGAACTGATGCACAACGGCCAGATGTGGCGCGTGATGATCCGGAACGGACCGGCCCCTTGCAACCTTATGGCGCTGATATAGTCCTGCGATCTGATCGTCAGCGTCTCGGCCCGAGCCAACCGTGCATAGGGCGGCCAGGCAGTGAGCGATATTGCTAGTACCGCATTCTCGATACCTGCACCTAGCCCCGCCACAAAGGCCAGTGCCAGAACCAGCCGGGGAAAGGCCAGAAAGATGTCGGTAATCCGCATCAGGACAAGGTCGGCGATTCCGCCGACATATCCTGCCACGGTGCCAACCAGAAGCCCTAAAACCGGCGCTATAAGAGCGACAAGTGCCACGATGTAAAGCGTTATTCTAGCACCGAAAATCAGGCGGCTGAGGATATCGCGCCCGAGGCTGTCCGTCCCCAACAGATGTCCTTCTGTCCCAAGCGGAAGCAGACGTTTGCCAAGGTCCTGAACATACGGATCATGCGGTGCCAGAAGTGGCGCGAACAGGGCGGTCAGTACCAGCGCCACAATGATGACCAAACCGATCATGGCCATGACATTGCCGCGCAACGTGAGCCATCCGTTATATATGGAGGCGAGGCGAGCCTGTACCCTGCTTTCCGGTTCTTCCGAGAGAAGCCATTGTCGTAGCGTTTGAGTGGTCATTTGGCCCTCGGGTCCAGAACTTTGTAAAGCAGATCGCTTGCGACGTTCAGCAATATGAAGCAGAAACCGACAACCACGGTTCCACCCAGAACGGCATTCATGTCCGCACTCAGAAGCGCCGTGGTGATATAGCTGCCGATGCCGGGCCAACTGAAGATGATTTCGGTCAGCACGGACCCTTCCAGCAATCCCGCATAAGACAGGGCTATGACGGTGATCAGCTGCACACGGATGTTGCGGAAGGCGTGACGCCAGATAACGATACGTTCGGGCAATCCTTTTACACGGGCGGTCAGGATGTATTCTGCGCTGAGTTGCTCCAGCATGAAACTGCGGGTCATGCGGCTGATATAGGCCAGCGAATAATAACCCAGCAGCAGCGCGGGCAGGATAATATGGCTGACGGCATTCCAGAAGACCGTCATGTCGCCGGCAATCAGGCTGTCGACAAGGATCATACCCGTACGCGTCGGCACGATGTCCTCGTAGAAAATATCCAGGCGCCCCGGGCCACCGACCCATCGCAACTTGCCGTAGAATATCATCAATCCCATCAAGCCCAGCCAGAAGATCGGCATTGAGTATCCCACCAACGCGATGAAGCGGGCGATCTGATCGATCCAGCTACCCCGGTTGACGGCCGCGACAATGCCCAGCGGCACGCCGACCAGAATACCCGCCAGAACACCCAGGGTGGCCAGTTCCAGAGTTGCGGGAAAAACCCGCTTAATATCTTCAATCACTGGGCGCGCGTTAAGGTAGGAAATTCCAAAATCCAGCCGGGCGACGTCGGAAAGGTAATACCAGAACTGGACAAGCAAAGGCTTATCCAGCCCGAGCATTTCATAAGTTTCCTGATAAACTTCCTGCGTGGCGCGTTCACCCACTATCGCAATCACCGGGTCGACCGGCATCACCCTTCCGATGATGAAGGTCACAAATAACAATCCCAGCATCGTCACCAGAATCGATCCGATCGTCAGAACGGTTGTTTTTAAGACGTGCATGAGAGGCGCGAGCCCGCGCCTCTCGGAATTTGTCATGTCGCTCATTACTTGGTTACGACGAAATAACCGGCTTCGGACACCGCACCGCCAAGGTTCCAGTTGGTGACGTTACCGCCGATCCCGGATCTCTCAGTCCTTTGGAACATGATTGCAAAGGGCGAAGTCTGGCGGAATATGGCCTGGATTTCCTCGTACATCTCGGCCCGTTTTGCCGTGTCGGGTTCAATCTTGGCCGCATCGGTCATTGCCGTCAGTTCCCCGGGGTTCCAAGAATTGCGCCAAGCAAGAATCCCGGTGGCCTTTGCTTCGTCCGAATTGTCAGGATTCCAGGCAAAGGTTCCGGCATTGGTCTGCGGATCGGGGTAATCCGGCCCCCAAGCGCCAAGATAGGCGTCCAGTTCACGGGCGCGATACCGGGTCAGCACCTGCTTGGCGGTCCCCACAGTGATCTTCATGGTGATCCCGGCCTCGGCCAGCGTGTTCTGGATGGACTGTGCGATCTCGATACGTTCCTGCGCCTCGCGCACACCGACTTCGAACTCAAACCCCGAAATACCCGCCTCGGCCAGCAATGCCTTGGCTTTTTCCGGATCATAGCTGAACGGATTGTCGTCGACCGATCCCATGTAGGTTGCCGGCAGGAAGTTCTGGTGAACCGCCCAGTCACCCTTGAGGAAACTATCGGCCATCGCTTCATAATCGATCAGGTACTTTATGGCCTCCATGACCTTTGGGTTCGACAGTTCGGGGTGTTTCTGGCTCAGCGAGAAATACATGATCTGACCGCTCAGGGCCGCGTACATGTCCAGATCGGCGTTCGACTCGACCGCGGCCATGTCTTCAGGGTTCAGGTTGCGTGCGATGTCGATATCGCCTGCCTCCAGCAACAGCCGCTGCGACGCGCTTTCCTGCACATGGCGGGTGATGACGCGTTCCATGGCAGGGGCACCGCCATAATAATCAGGGTTGGACTGCAGCGAATAGCTTTCATTCGGTTTCCAGCCTGTCAGCATGTAGGGACCGGAACCCGCCGAGTTTGTCGCCAGCCAGGTGTTGCCCATGTCGCCATCCACGGCGTTGGCTTCGACGGTCTTCATATCGACGATAGCGCCGACACCGGCTGTCAGGCAGTTCAGCACAAAGGATGTCGCGTATTTCTTGTCCGTGGTAATCAGCAGCTTGCCATCTTCCACGCGGATCATTTGATCAACATTTTCAGGGGTGAAACCGAACTGAGTGAGGATGAAGGCCGGTGTCTTGTTCAGCTTGATGACACGGCGCAGCGAGTACGCCGCATCTTCCGCCGTCACCGGGTTGCCGGAGTGAAACTTGACGCCCTCGCGCATCGTAAAAGTGATCGTCTTTCCGTCCTCGGACACGTCCCATTTGGTCGCAAGATCCGGCTGATACCCGGCGTCCAGATCAAGCGGATCGTAATTGACCAGCTTGCCATAAATGTTGCGCGTCATCTCCATGCCGGTGAATTCAAACGACTGTGCCGGATCGGCTGTCGTGATGTCATCGATACGCATCGCCATGACCAGCATGTTGGGCGGCGTTTCGGCAAACGCGGCCGGTGCACCCACAGCCAGTGTCGCCGCAAAAGCTGCGGTGCCGACAAGTTTGGAAAATAACTTCATAGTCTAACTCCCTGTTGATTATGCTCGGGTCTACCCGCCCCAGGTGTCGGTCAGCACGCGCAGCCAGTTTCCGTTGGCTATCTTCGTGATCCGATCTTGTGTGTATCCATGGACCTCCATCGCGTTCAGCAATGCAGGCAGCTTTTCTGCGCCGTCGAGGGCATTGGGCACCGTGGCGCCGTCATAGTCCGAGCCCAGGGCCACACTGTCTTCGCCCATAACGTTAATCATATGATCGATATGGGCCAGAACCTGATCCAACGGCACATCCGGGTCGCGACGACCGTCTGCGCGCAGGAACTGGGCCGCGTAATTTATCCCCACGACACCGCCCTTTTCGCCGATTGCGCGCAGTTGCGCGTCGGTCAGGTTCCTGGAATTTGCGCAAATGGCATGGGCACAGGAATGTGTGGCCACCAGCGGCGCATCCGACGTTTCGGCGACATCCCAAAACCCCGCTTCGGTGATATGCGACAGGTCCACAAGAACACCAAGCGTGTTGCACCGTGCGACCAGCGACCTTCCCGCTTCGGTCAGTCCACCACCGGTATCGGGTGATCCGGGAAAGCGGAACGGAACGCCGTCGCAAAAGATGTTGTTGCGGCTCCAGACCGGGCCTAACGACCTGAGGCCAGCCGCATAGAACAGGTCGAGCGCTTTCAGGTCCGGATCAATCGCCTCGGCCCCTTCCATATGCATGATTGCGCCGATTTCGCCGGACTCGCAGGTTAGGCGCAACTCCGCCGCGTTCTTGCAAATGCGCAGCGCCCCGCGTTGCTCAAGCTGAACAAGACTGCTTGCCAATGCAACCGATCGTCTCATCGCCGCATCTTGTGGCAATTCGGGTGGCAACGGCACGTCATAGGTCGCTCCGGCCATCAGGCCATCATAGTCGATCGTATCGTTTTCGGATGGCCCCCAAATGGCGAAGAAACCGCCCAGCAATCCGCCGGCCTTCATTCTTGGACGATCAAGATGCCAGTCCCCGTTTCCGGAACAAAAAAGCGCAAGAGGATCCAAGGCATTCGAACCGGCAATTTTGCTTAAAACGTCATTGTGCCCGTCAATGGCGAATGGCGGCATCTCGAAAACCCTGGACTACGTGTTCTGAGCATGGTTCCGCTGGTTAGTATCAATTTGCAACAAAAAAATCCAAAACTCCGGAAATGTCTTTCGGAGGGATTGCAATAAAATGAATGCCTTCTGGGGACGCCAACAGGTTATAGGGCGGTTTTTGCCTTTGTCTGCCCATCAGCCCTCGGATGCAGATCATCAATAATGATTACGTGCTGATGAGGCTCATCGCCCTGTAGATGTGGGTGATCCTGCGGCAAATCCGGGTGGTCGTGACGGACAGGTCGGCCGTCATCGGCCGGCCATAGTCGCACGGCAGCCAGAAGACCGAACAATGCCAGAGCAGACAGCGAGACCATGGCGACAACGGTGCCGAACACGGTGATCAGCCAGCCCGACGCAGGGTAGAAGACCAACCAGCAGGCGTGAGACAAAGTGAATTGGGCTGCAAAGATTGCCGGACGGTCTTCGGGATGCGCCGACCGTGTAAGCAGCCGCCCTGTCGGCGTCAGTATCGCGGAATATCCCGCACCAACAAGAAGCCAGCCGACCATCAGAGCGGTTTGTGACAGCGGCGTTGCCAATGATGTCAGCGCCAACGTGAACAGGGTCAGAATGCTCAGCACCGCCCCTGACAGCATCACCTTTCGGTCGGGCACGCTGTTCAACAGGCGCGGAAGGGTCAATGCGGTCAGCATGGAACCTGCCCCGAACGCCGCCAAGACAACCGCGACAGCACTTTCCGACAGGCCCAGATCCCCACGCACGATGACAACGGTGTTGACGATGACCATCGCGCCGGTGGCCGAGGCGACCCAGTTCAGCGCCAGCAAGCCGCGCAGGCGCGGCGTTCTGAGATATAGCCGCATCCCGCGCGTTGTCCGATCGTAAATGCCGCGCGGCTTTGCCGGCTTTGGCGACGGCAGAAGCACCGAGACGACCAGAAGCGCCGATGCGACAAACCCGATTCCGGTACCCCAGAAAAGGTTGTCAAAGCTCATCACGGTCAATAGCGCCGCCGCCAGCATCGGGCTCAGCAGGCTTTCCATGTCAAACGCAAGACGGGACAGCGACAGCGCCTTGGTATAGTCTTCTTCATCAGGAAGAACGTCGGGGATCGTGGCCTGAAAGGCGGGTGTGAACCCGGCCGATGCCGATTGCAGGACAAAGATCAGAACGTAGACCTGCCAGACCTCTGATACAAATGGAAGGGTCATGGCAACCGCGGCCCGGATCAGGTCGAGGACCACCAGCATTCGTCTCCGATCGACGCGCTCGGCAAATGCCGCCGCAATCGGAGCGATCGTGACATAGGCCACCATTTTGATGGTCAGTGCGGTTCCCAACACCAGAGCCGCCGATTCCCCTGCCAGCTGAAAGGCAAGCAGGCCAAGCGCAACAGTGGCAAGACCTGTGCCTGAAAGCGCCACGATCTGGGCGAAGAAAAGATGGCGATAGGTGCGATTTCTAAGAACTGAAAGCATCGGATTACAGGTACTTGCTGATTGTTTTCAACTCTTCCACGGCCCCTACCGGATCGTCGCCGCCCGTCAGACAATGATCGATATGATCATGGATCAAAGCGCGTTTGGCGTTTGTGATCGCTTTCTCGACCGCGTGCAATTGTTGGGCGATGTCGGAACAAGGTTGCTGCAGCTCCAGCATCGAAACCACTTTGGACAGATGCCCTTCGGCCCTTTTCAGTCGCGCAATGATTGCCGGGTGGGTTGAGTGGATGTGTGTCATGTGGCGAACCTTATCCTCCCCCGGGGGATATCGTCAATCGATCTGCCTTTCTTGTCGAACGGGTCCCGATACTTCGGCAAATGGCCACCGTCGGAACAGTTGCGGGCCGTCGAACAACTTCATCTCCGCTGTTGAATGCCCGCCTTATGGCTTCTTATGGCTCTGTCCCTGATGACACGTGAGCCCACCTGAAACGCGGCCCAAAATCCCGCGCTGCTCCACTATTTTCGTTGAGCTAGAATTTCTCAGCCGATAAGTCTCTTGCATCGCGAATACAAAGGTCAGTTTCTTGGCAAACCCACTCTATGACAGCCTGTTCGGAATTCATGCGGACAAAGATACACCGTTCCTGCATCTTGCGGATGGCAGGGTGGTTTCTTATCGGCACTTTCTGAATACAGCGGCGCAGATCGCGAATGTCACTGCGCGGATGGGGTTGCAACCCGGTGATCGGGTCGCGGTGCAGGTCGAAAAAACGCCCGAGGCGCTTGCCCTTTACGCAGCCTGTGTTCAGGCCGGGTTGGTGTTTTTGCCACTCAATACGGCCTACACGGTCGAGGAACTGACCTATTTCATCGAAAACAGCGGCGCATCTCTGGTCGTATGTGACAAACAGAACGAGGACCAACTGAAGTCTGTCAGTACTCCGATGGGGGCCAGCGTTTCAACCCTCAATGCCGATGGCGGTGGTACATTGATGGAACAGGCCGCCGCCATGCCGGTAAACTTTAAAACTGTGGATCGTACAGGAGACGACCTGGCGGTCTTTCTGTACACCTCCGGCACAACTGGCCGGTCCAAGGGGGCCATGCTGACGCAGAACAACCTGCTGTCCAATGCCCGGACGCTGGCAAAGGAATGGCGGTTCTCGCCTGACGACGTGTTGATGCACGCGCTGCCGATCTTTCACGCTCACGGGTTGTTCGTGGCGACCAATGTCTCTCTGATCGCTGGCAGCCGTATGGTGTTCCTGCCCAAGTTCGATCTGGACAACATCATCACACTGATGCCGACGACCACGGCGATGATGGGTGTTCCGACTTTCTACACGCGACTGCTGAATGACCCGCGTTTCACGAAGGAATTGACCGCACATATGCGCCTGTTCGTCTCAGGATCGGCCCCGCTGCTTGCCGATACGCACGTTCAGTTCGAGAACCGCACAGGCCATCGCATTCTCGAACGCTATGGCATGACTGAAACCGGCATGAATACGTCCAACCCTTATGACGGTGAACGGCGGGCAGGAACAGTGGGATTCCCACTTCCGGGGGTCGAGCTTAAGGTATGTGACGCAGAAGGCAGTCCGTTGCCCCAGGGCGAGATCGGCGTGATCGAGGTGCGCGGCCCCAACGTGTTTTGCGGATACTGGCAGATGCCGGAAAAAACTGCCGCCGAGTTGCGAGAGGATGGATTCTTCATCACCGGCGATCTGGGGCGGATAGACGAAGACGGTTATGTCCACATTGTCGGGCGCAACAAGGATCTGATCATTTCGGGAGGCTACAACGTCTATCCAAAAGAGGTTGAACTGGCGCTGGACGACCAGCCGGGTGTTCTGGAAAGCGCAGTCATCGGCGTGCCACACCCGGATTTCGGTGAAACCGTGGTCGGTGTGATTGTTGCGGAACCGGACGCGCACCCCGATCTGGAAGCGATACAGGCCGCGTTCAGCAGCGGTCTGGCCCGCTACAAACACCCACGAAAACTGATCCAACTGGATGAGTTGCCGCGCAATACGATGGGCAAAGTCCAGAAGAACGCGCTACGCGCGCAATTCAAAGACCTGTTCGCGGGCTTGTGACACGATCACCCCGCAGAGCCCTAGGGGCCTTCGCGTACCATCGGCAGAACCTCAACCCAACCGCTGTGAAAAGAAGATTCTGAGGTCTTCAAGATGAGTCTGAACACCCCTATCAGGTGATGTTGGGCACCACCATCGTTGGAATTGTCGAGCGTCTCAACACCCGTTTGACGACCGTCCCGATAAAGGTGTGTCCGGTGCCCTGCTCGTGCGTGCCCATGACAATCAGGCCGCAATCCAGCTCGCGCGCGCGTTGCAGGATGGACTCGGCGGGATGCCCGTCAACCAGCTCCACCGAGGCGACAGACGCGTAAGCCTCCTTTCCTTCTTCGGTCAGGGTTTTCACGAATTTCTGCTGGTTCTCTTTCAGCAGTTCCTTCACCGAAGCGTGGCGGTCCCGGATCGCTTTTTTGCGCGATGCATCATCCTGAATGAACATTCGCATCGTCACGATGGCGTCCTGTGTCAGAGGCTCGGTCACGTGCAAAACATGGACTTTCGCCCCATGGGCGCGCGCCATGCTCAGGGCATGGCGCAACGCATTGTTGGCGTTTTCGGACAGATCCGTTGCGAACAGGATGTCTTTGATCTGAGGTAACATTGTTCAGTTCCTTTCTGTCCGCACTCAATACCCAAGCGCCCGCGGCAGCCATAGCGAGATTTCGGGAAAGAACGCTATGATGAAGATGGCGACCGTATTGATGAAGGCGAACGGCAGCGCTGCAACGGAAATCTTCTCGATTGATATATTGGATATACCAGATGCGATGAAAAGGTTTTCGCCCAATGGTGGGGTTTGGAAACCGATGCCCAGCGTACACACCATCACGACACCAAAGTGGATTGGGTCGATGCCGACGCTGTAGGCCACAGGCAGCATCACCGGAACCAGGATCAGAATGGTTGCCAGCGTTTCCATGAACATGCCCACAAACAGCAGGAACAGGATGACCAGCGTCCAGATCACATAGATGTTGCTTGTGACAGACAGCATGCCTTCGGCGATCAGCGCGGGGATCTGGTTTTCGACCAGAAGCCGGCCAAACACCGTTGCCGTGAACATGATCAGCAACACGCGCCCCGTCAGCCATGTGGTGGTTTCAAGCGAGGTGAACAGCTTTTCCCAGCTGAGTTCGCGGTAGATGAATGCGCCCACAACCAGAGTGTAGAAGATCGCAACGATCGCCGCCTCGGTCGGGGTGAAGAAGCCCGAATAGATGCCGCCCAGGATCACCACCGGAGCCATCAGGGCCCAGAAGCCGCGATACATCTCGCACCAGATATGGCGCATGGACCAGCCCTCGGTCGTACCCTTATAGCCGCTCTTTTTGGCCAGGATGTAGTTCATCAGCAAAAGGCTGCCAGCGATTACGAACGCGGGCATGAAACCGGCGATGAACAGTTTCGGGATGGATACCGTCTGGAAGGTGCCATGTTCGGCAACAGCTTCTGGCGGGGCGGGCATGCCGAGCGCGGCAATGCCGAAGATGATCAGCGGGATGGACGGCGGAATGACAATCCCCAGCCCTCCGGACGATGCAGTGATCGCCGAAGCATAGTTGCGTCCGTATCCCCTATCAATCATGGCCGGGATCATCAGCATGCCGACGGCGGCAGTTGTCGCCGGGCCTGAACCCGAAATCGCGCCGAAGAACAGGCAGGCAAAAACAGTTGCCGCCGACATACCGCCGGTGAAGGGACCAGCAAAGCTTTCGGCAACATTGATCAGTCGCCGTGACAGGCCCGAGGCTTCCATTAATGCGCCCGCCAGAATAAACGCCGGCAGGGCCATGAGCGGGAATGAACCCACGGACGTAAAGGCGATTTGGACAAATTTGATCGGATTCTCATCCAGGACGAGAAAGGTGATCATCGTCGAAACGCCAAGCGCGACCGTTATCGGCGCGCCGATGAACAGCAGCAACAGGAAGCCGCCGAACAGGATATATACGATTTCACTGCCCATTATTTTGCCTCCCCAATGTCAGTGTGGTCCACGTCAGCGCCCAGGTCTGCGCGGACTTCTTCCAGATCAATCGCGTCAGGATCACGCAGATCTTCGTCCAGAATGATTTTCTTGTAGTTCACCTGAAGGATACGAATGGTCATCAGGGTGAAGGTGATCGGCAAAACGATGTAGACCCAGCTTAGATGGAACCCCAGGGTCTGGGATGACTGGAACCGGTTCATACGGTTGAAGATGAAGTCGATCGCCAGGTAGACGAAGTAGACATTGAAGCAGATCCAGAACAGATCCGCGAAAGCCTCGATATATTTGATCGCGCGAGGGGGCAGAAACTTGAACTGAAAAGTGACGCGGTTATGCGCACCCATCTTGGCCGCATAGCTGGCACCGAAAAACACGAACCAAACGAACATGTAGACGGACAGCTCTTCAACCCACGAAAAAGAAAAGTTGAATACCGTCCTTACGACCACCTGCAAAAACAAAAGACATACAAAGACTGCCAGAAGAAACCGACAGATGTAGCTTTCTATGTTGTCGACTATTCCCCAGAAGTTTTTCATCGGTCCCTCTCCCTCAGAATGGAAAGCGCCGGTCAGGCGCTTTCCTTTGTTTTATACTATTTTCATTCCGAAACGGGGTCGCGGCCGATGGCGGCCAGAACGGCGTTCAGCTTTTCAACACCACCGATGCTTTCATAGAACTTCGGCCAGACCGCTGTGGTTGCCAGTTCGATGAACTCTGCCTCGTCGTTTTCGGGAACATGGATTTCCATGCCCTTTTCGACCAGCAACGCTTTGATCTCGGCTTCCTTGTCGCGCAGGAATTGGGCCGAGGCCTGGGTTGCATACTGCCCGGCTTCCAGTACGGCAGCCTGATCTTCGGCCGACAGACCCTGGAAGACCTGCTCGGAAATGATCAGAGGCTCGATCGAGAAGATGTAACGGATTTCAGTCACATAGTCCTGAACTTCGTAGAACTTCATCGCGTTGATCGTGGTGTAGGGGTTGTCCTGACCATCAACAACCTTGGTTTGCAGACCGGCAAAAGTTTCCGACCAGGCCATCGGTGTCGGGCTGATGCCCCACGCCTTATAGGTGTCGATCATGATCTCGTTCTTGGGAACGCGGATAACCAGACCTTCCAGATCCGCAACCGATTTCACCGGCTTCTTGGAGTTCGTCAGAACGCGGAAACCTGTATAGGTCCAGGCAATGATGCGCACACCGGCGTCATTGATCGTGTTTTCGGTCAGTTCCTGGCCAATGGGGCCCTGGGTCAGGGTTTCGGCGTCCTCCAGGCTGAGGATGACGTAGGGCAGCGTGAACACACCTACAGTCGGCGAGAACGGCGTGACGTTGTTGATCGCCAGCAGCGACATGTCCAGCGTGCCGATTGCTGCTTCGTTCACGGTGTCCTGTTCGGACCCGAGCTGGCCGTTCAGAAACAGAGTTGCGGTGTGATTGCCACCCGACAGCTCCTCGAGTTTTTCCTTGAAGGCAAGGCCGGTTGCCTCCTGGCTGGAACCGCCGCTGTCGCCCACGGCGATCTTGAAGTTCTTCGCCATGGCCGGCGCGGCAAAGGTCGCGGCGGCGAACGTGGCAGCCAACGCGACAGATGAGAATGATTTGATGAGTTTCATAAGTCCTCCACCTTATTTGTGACGATGGCATCGCATTCCTACGCCTGTGAGTATGGCGCAAACTGGAGTCACCGGTGGGCGAGTTATAAGTTGCAAAAACCGTTGAGGTAATACAAAGTAATCTACGTAAAGTTCGACAAAAGGAAACATTTCAATTCCAAAGAAACTCGCTATTACGCGCATCTCGGATGTGGACATTCGCTTGCTGCAGATTTTTCGTACTGTGGTTGCCTGCGGAGGGTTCACCGCCGCCGAGTTTGAGCTCAACATCGGGCGTTCAACTATCAGCAAACACATCTCGGATCTCGAAACCCGCCTGAACCTGAAACTATGCCATCGCGGGCCCGCCGGGTTCTCGCTGACATCCGACGGCCAGCATGTCCTGAAGTCCGCAGACAGCCTGTTTGCCTCAATCGACAGATTTCAGAACATTATCGGTGAGGTTCGCGCCGAAATGGCGGGAAAGTTGAAGATTGCAATCTTTGACCGGTCTTCCTCCAACCCGGATGCCGAAATGTCCGAAGCAATTCGCCTGTTCCGAAACCGGGCGCCGGGCGTCACGCTCGATATTTCGGTCGAACCGCCCAACGTGATCGAAGAAGGTGTCATAAACGGTCGCTTCAATCTGGGCATCGTCCCCTTGCACCGCCAATCGCCGATGTTGAACTATTCGCCCCTGTATACCGAAGACATGCGCCTGTTTTGCGGCCGGAATCACGAGCTGTTTCAGCGTGCAGAAACCGAGTTCAAGTTAAGTGAACTTCGAAAGTACACCTATGCGGGCCTGAGCTTTAACTCACCCAACATGTCGATCCATCAAAAACTGAAACTGAGAAAGTCCGCCTTTGTCCAAAGCGAAGAAGCGTTGGCACTTCTGATCCTTTCCGGTTGCTATCTGGGCTTCTTGCCGACCCATCAGGCACAGCCGTTCGTGGAAGCTGGTCAAGTCCGGGAGGTCAGATGCGAAGCTGCGGAATATATTTCAAGCATGGCCGCAATCGTGCGCAAAAGCGCTTCGCAAGGGCGCAGGTTGAACGTGTTTCTTGAATGCCTGAAAGACGCTCATGACAGGTAGGCTATGAAATGCCGGTCCAGCTACTTTATTCGACCATCCAAAGTTAGCGGGATTGGATTCTTCACCATTGAAAGCACGGTGCCCGATTGGTTGGAGCAAGCAGTGTGTCAACCTGTTCAAGGCTCAGGACGCTGAAATAATTTTATTTCGTTTCCGCCATGGCTGGCGAAACTTCATGACAAGGCCAGCCCAATAAGTTAAGTGTTCCCTAAAGACCAAAATACAATTTCCCGGTGAACTTTGTGGAACAAGTAACCTTTACGTTCGAGATGGGTGTGGTTTGCGCCCTGTTGGCCTTCACCGTTTTCCTGTTTGTTTCCGAAATCGTAAGAATTGACCTTTCCGCCATACTGGTTTTGGTCATCGTCGGCCTTCTCAGTTATGCGCCCGGGCTGGAGAACCTGGCAAATGTCTCTCGACTGTTCGACGGGTTCGCGTCCAACGCCGTTATTTCAATCATCGCGGTCATGATCGTCGGTGCCGGATTGGACAAGACCGGCATCATGAACAAAGTGGCTGCCGTCATCCTGAAATACGGTGGCACAGCCGAGAACCGGGTTTTGCCGATCGTGTCAGGCACTGTCGGAGTGATCTCGTCTTTCATGCAGAATGTCGGCGCGGCGGCCTTGTTTTTACCGGTTGTCAGCCGAATTTCCTCAAGGTCCGGCATTCCGCTTTCGCGACTGCTGATGCCGATGGGTTTTTGCGCCATTCTAGGCGGCACCATGACTATGGTCGGTTCTTCCCCACTGATCTTGCTGAATGACCTCATTCTGACGGCAAATGACGGGTTGCCCGAAGGGCAGAAAATCAAACCGTTTGGACTTTTTTCAGTCACCCCAATCGGCATGGCCCTGATCCTGACGGGTATTGCATATTTTCTTTTGCTGGGGCGCTGGGTACTGCCGACTGAAGGCGCGTCTGATGCAACAGGGACCGGGCAAGGCACGCAAGAATATCTGCAAAGGGTCTACGGTCTCAAGGCAGACGTTTTTGAGGTCATCGTCCCCGAGGACAGCCCCCTGGTGGGGCAGATTCTGGCCGATATCAACCACGAGAACCACCTTTACATTATCTCGACATTTTATCGCGGGAAAACCTCGATGGTGCAGGTACTGACCGCCGAGATTGCCGCACCTTGCCGGCTGGCCATCATCGGGCGTCGCTGGGTGGTCGAGGAGTTCGCGCAGAAGTTCGGTCTGACTGTTCTGCCTGAACTGGATATCTTCGTCGAAGAGTTTGCACCCACCAATGCCGGGATCGCAGAAGTTGTCGTGACCCCGGACAGCAAGCTGATCGGCAAATGCCCGCGCGAGCTTTTGTTCCGCAAGACCTATGGCATGTCTTTGCTGGCGATCCATCGCGGGGAAGAAACGCTCAGCCATGTCGAGACGGATGATCACGCATCAACCCAGATCGGCCTTGAAGCATTTCACGCCGGTGACATGCTGGTCGCCCATACCCGATGGGACAACCTGATGCGGATCAAGCGCGATCCGGATTTTGTCGTTGTGACCACGGACTTTCCGCAAGACGAATTGCGGCCGCAAAAGGTCGGTTGGGCGCTTGCCTTTTTTGCCATTTCCTTGTCGCTGATCCTGTTCACCGACGTCCGGCTGTCACTATGCCTGCTGACCGGAGCGGCCGGCATGATGCTGACCCGCGTGTTGAGTGTGGACGAGGCATATCGCGCAGTTGGGTGGAACACCGTTTTCCTTCTTGCCTGTCTCATACCGCTTGGTCAGGCCGTGCAGAATACCGGGACGGCCGCATGGATTGCGCAGCAGATCATGACCATTCTGGACGGCTGGCCCATTTGGGCGCTTCAGGCTGGGGTGGCAATACTGGCCACAGCTTTTTCGCTGGTAATGTCGAATGTCGGGGCAACCGTCTTGCTTGTGCCCCTTGCGGTTTCAATCGCGGTTGCCGCAGGGGGCAATCCGGGGGTCTTTGCGCTGACCGTTGCCATATCGACCTCGAACAGCTTCATCATTCCGACCCATCAGGTGAATGCCCTGATCATGGGTCCGGCAGGCTACAAGGTCATGGATTTCGTGCGATCCGGCGGGGTCATGACAGTCCTGTTCCTGTTCGTGTCTCTGTTCATGCTCAACGTCCTGTATTGATTTTACAGGCATGTCAGTGACAGCCTTGCAGGTCTTTTTCCTCAGACGGCCGTGATTTTGAACACAAGCACCTGCGACCACTGGATATGACACGATGTGGTCCGGAACCCATTTCGACGATACATATGCAGATCGTGTCGGGCTTTCTCGAAGCACTCTGTGTAAAACGGATCATTGGCGAAATGACCGATCACGGGGTTGAGCATGATCAGGATCGTCTTTCGGGTGATGCGGCAGAACTCGTCCAGTATCAGCATCCAGTCCTGAGGGTGGCAATAATGTTCGATCGACTGCATGCAAATCAGCACATCCTTTGATTTGTCCGCCAATGGATAGGGCGTGCGCCCGGCGTCAAACAGCGTCATTGGAATATCGATTGCTTCGATAATCGGGCGATAGGGCCAGTCGTGTACCTTGTGGTCTTTGGGGATCTGAATGCCGTGATTGTCGGTTTCGCAGACAAACGTCTCGTCGTTCAGGCGACGATGCGTGGATGCCAGTTCAGTTTGTTTGTTGTTGAGCATATTGGGAAAGTCATTTCCCAAAACGGTATGGCCAAAGTGCCGGGCAACCTCGAGCATACCGCCATGCGCCGTCGACATCTCGAATATGTCCTGCGGTTCTTCGGTGTACATCAACTCGGGAAGGTAAAGCTGAAACCTGTTCCAGCACCTTCGGATGTTGTTGGCACGATTGATATATTTCCTTTGTACGCGGATCTGCTCAAGCTCGGTATTGTCACCATTGGAATACGGCGTGAGAAGTTCAGCGGGTACCGGATGGTCGAACAGATGGCCGTTATCGCCCATGACCCGTTCAGCACGAACTCGTTTTTCAAGCCTGCGCTTTTCTGCAGCCGTGAACTCTTCCGACATGTATTGGTCCCATCCTTCTGTACCGCGCCTACTCGGGTGTTCTCGACGCCCGAGCGCCGGTACCCGCCCCATTTGGTACAGAACCCGTGCAGCAGACAACACCAAAACCCAGGTCGTGTGTGGTAGTTCTGAGGAATTGTCGCCGAGACGGCACGCAAAACTGAACCGATCGGATTCAGTGCCCGCCGAAATACGCTTCGAGCAGCCTTTTGTCGTTCCGCAGTTCATCCGCAGTGCCAGACGTTTGCATGCGGCCGGACTCGAGCACATAGATACGGCTAGCCAGTGACAGGGCGAAATTGGCGTTTTGTTCGGTGATGACCACGGTCAGGCCGTATTCCTTGTTTAACTGACGCACGACTTCGGCGATCTCAAGGCAGATTTTCGGGGCCAGACCGATTGTTGGCTCATCGACCAACAGCAACTCGGGGCTGGTCATCAGGGCCCGTCCGAAGGACACCATCTGCCGTTCGCCACCGGACTGGGTCGAGGTTTCCTGCCCTTCCCGCTCGGCCAGCCGTGGGAACAGCTTGTGGACCATGTCCAGATTGCTTTCGATATCCTCGCGGGCAGTATAGGCGCCCACCATCAGGTTGTCGCGCACCGACATGTAGGGAAACAGGTTGAACCGTTCGGGCGCGTAACCGACGCCGTGGCGCACGATTTCGGCCGGTGATCGGCCTGCAAGACTGTGGCCGCGCAGCCGGATATCGCCTTCCGTTCTGACCATCCCCATTATGCTGTCCAGCAGGGTGGACTTACCCGCACCGTTCGGACCGACGACGGCCACGATCTCGCCCGGCTGGACCGTGATCGAGATGTCTGTCAGCGCCTGCGCCTTGCCGTAGAATGCGGACAGGTTTTCGATTTCCAGATAGGACATCAGGCGCCCCCCAGATACGAGGCCTGCACGGCCTTGTCATTCATCACTTCGGTGAATGTGCCTTCGGCGATCATCGTTCCCCGCTCAATTGCAATGGCACGGTCGATCAGGGGTTCAAGCGCGGGCAGATCGTGGCTGACGATCAGAAAAGTCATGCCGTCCTTGCGCATGGACTGGATGAGGTCCGAGATCTGCGCGATTTCCCCCACCGTCAAACCGGCAAACACCTCGTCCAGCAGCATCACACGCGGCGCGGTGGCCATGGTGCGCGCCATTTCCAGCTTGCGCAGATCGCCCATGGCCAGTTCGGACGGTGTCCGTTGCAGGTCGGCCTCGGTGAAGCCGACGCTCAAGGCCAGTTCCCGTTCCCGATCCGTGTCAGGGGATTTGGTGATCATGCGCCAGATGTTGTCAGGCATCAGGCCCACGCGGATATTCTCGGCCACGTTCATATCGCCGAAGGGTCGCGGGATTTGATACGTGCGGCTGACGCCGGCCCGAATGCGCCGGGACGTGGGCAGGGCCGAGATCTCCTGCCCGAAAAGTTCGATCGTGCCGCTGTTCTGGCGCAGCTCACCCATGATCTGGCTGAACACCGTGGTCTTGCCCGCCCCGTTCGGACCGATCAGACCCAGAGATTCCCCTTCTTTGAGGGAAAAAGACAGACCGTTCGTGGCCACCAGCCCGCCAAAGCGTTTGATCAGATGGGAAACTTCCAGTGCCACAGTCACGCCACACCCCCTTTCCGCAGCCGGGCGAATCCGCGCCGCACCAGTTCCACCAGCCCTTTGGGTTGGTACATGTAGAGGATCAGCGCGATGGCGCCGTAGACAAAATACCGCTCGGCCCCAGGCAGGACCGGCCGCAGGTATTCCAGCAAAAAGGTCATGAAGAATGCGCCGATCATCGGCCCGATGATGGTCGATGTACCGCCCAGCAGTGCGGCAACGATGATGGTAAACAGGAAGTTGATGTCAAATAGCGCACGCGGAGCCAGCGAGCCCAGATAGTGAACATAGAAAGCCCCGCCCAGCCCCGCTATGAACGCGCTGGTCAAAAAGGCAAACGCTTTCAGCCGGGTGGTGCTGAGCCCCGAGCCGCGCACGCTTTCCTCGTTCATGCCGATCGCTGCCAGCGCTGTTCCCAGACGGGTTTTCATCAGCAGCCACATGCTGACGGCGACGCTCAGCATCAGGGCGGTCGACAGGTAGTATCCGTTTGCTGCGCCCCGCGTCAGGGTCTGGATACCAGACATCCCGCGTGTGCCGCCAGTCAGATCCGGACGGATCACCTGCACCAGCTGATACAGCAGCTCCATGAAGGCCAGTGTAACCAGTGCGAAATAGCTGCCACGAATGCGCAGCGCAGGCAGCAGCACCAGCAGTCCAGCGGCCATGGTGACCAGCACCGCGGCCGGGATCGAGATTTCAACCGGCACATCAAACCGTTTGGTAAGAATGGCGGTCGTGTACGCTCCGATGCCGATCAGAAAAGGGTGGCCAAAGCTCACATATCCTGTCCGCCCGGACAGCACGTCCCAACTGATCGCGAAGATCGCCAAGTAGTTGGCAAAGATCATCGTACGCAGTGTTCCGTTGGAAACGACCTGAGGCAACAGGAACATCCCCGCAATCAGACCACCCCAGAGGGCAAAGTGAAACCAGCGCAGCCCCATCTTTATAACTCCTCACGGCCAAACAGGCCCTGCGGGCGGGTCACCAGAACACCAATGATCAGCAGCATGGTGAAGACACCGCGCAACTCGGGCGCAAGGGTCGCCACCACGATGACTTCAAGAAAGCCGACGATGTGTGCGACAACCAAGGTCCCGATGATCGACCCAATTCCGCCCACGATGACAACGGCCACCGAGATGATCAGCGGGGCGACCCACATGGATGGCGAAAGCTGCGTGTAACTGGCAAAGAACACACCGCCAAGTGCCCCCAATGCCCCCGAGATGCCCCAGGTGATCAGGTTAATCCGGTCCGGGTCGATCCCCGAGATGGCAGCCCCCTTGGCGTCCATCGAAACCGCCTGCATTGCCCGCCCGGTATGGGTGAGCCGCACGAACGCGTATAGACCCAGAAGAATGGCCCAACTGATGAGCGTAGCAATCAGGATGTTGTAGGTGACGGACGCTCCGGCAACGTTGATCACTCCGGGCACGATGGGCAGCAGGATCTTGCTGCTGTCGCCAAAGACCAAAACGATCCCGGCCTGTATTACCACGGCAAGGATCAGCGTCGATATTTCGACCGCCACATGATCACCTTTGAGCGTCTTCACGATCAGGCGGTACTTCAGAATACCCATCAGAACGCCCAGTGCGGCGGCCACGACGACACCCATGAGCTTGGGCATCCCCAGTGTTTGCGACACCCAGAAGTAGATGTACCCACCGACCATCAGATAAGCGCCATACGCCAGATTCAGAACACGCCCTATGCTGAAGATCAGCGTGAAACCCATTGCGATAAGCGCATAGAGACCACTGAGCAAAAGCCCCTGGATCAGTATCTGCAACATTGAGGTATCCCTGGCTGCGGGCGCACGCTGTCGCGCGCCCGGTTCAAGCTATGTGAACGACCGGATCAGTTTTTGACCCAGCTTGGCAGGGTAAACTCGCCCGTCGCGTATTTCTCTGGGTACACAACAGCGGCGGTTCCGTCCTCGTACCACTGCACGACAACCATGGACGGTGCGGCGTCATCAAACGGCTCGGACAGATCAAAGCGAATGTTATGCGGATAGGTACGGCCGGTTACGGGTTCGACCTCATCATCGCCCCAGAAGGCATAGCGCAACCACAGCTGACCA
Organism: Ruegeria sp. N11; assembly: GCF_056531525.1. Lineage (NCBI taxonomy): Bacteria > Pseudomonadati > Pseudomonadota > Alphaproteobacteria > Rhodobacterales > Roseobacteraceae > Ruegeria > Ruegeria sp. N11. The sequence goes on along the minus strand of NZ_JBQFLX010000013.1, from coordinate 116,417 downwards.
TCCATCTCCAGGACCAGATCCTGCTTCTTCATCGCATCGGCCCAGCCTTCGACATTGTCGAAACCACCAGCTTCTTCGGCAGCAGCCATGGCCTGCTTAAGACCGTGATAGGCGTTGAACCCGTTGAAATGCGGCAGCAACGGGCGACTGTCATACTTGGCCTGATAGGTGTCGACAAAAGCCTGGCTTGCCGGATCCAGCCTGAACCCAACCGAAGGGATCGGGGACAGGGTCGAGATGCCGCCGCCGGCGCCGCCCGTGTCTTCCCAATACTCCATACCCAGCGCGGATACGTTGACGCCCGTCATCGCCATCGGCACTTGCAATTTCACATATTGCGACGACACAACCTGAGAGTTAACGGACGAGACCTGATAGATGAAGTCGGCCCCTGTATCCTGCGCACGGCTGAAGATCGGCGCGAAATCGACGGTGGCCACGTCATACGTAATGATATCCTTGACCTCGATCCCGGCGACCGGTGCAAGCGCTTCGGTCACAAGTCCGGTGATCGCTTCGCCAAAGGCGGTGTCCTCGGCCAGAATGACAACGGAATCCCAGCCCATCTTTTCCTTCAGGACATCCGCGCCGAAATTGATGTAAAGCGTGGCCAACGCCTCGTCCGAGGCGATGTTCATGAAATAGGGCGCCATGCCCTCGGGATCTTCGACCACCATGTCGATGATGCCGATATAGGATGTCCAGGTGTCCAGCGTCGGAATGCGGTATTCCTGCATCCGGGGCAGCCAGCCAAGCGACACATCGTCGATCGAGCCCGATATGATGAAATCAACCTCTTCGGTCTCGGCCAGGTATTCATAAGCGCGTACGCCTTCGGTCGGATCCTGCCCGGTATCGGCAGAGACCAGTATGATCTGCTCGCCCATCACGCCGCCATTGGCGTTTAGCTCCTCAATCGCGACTTCTGCCCCGCGAAGCGTCGACAGCCCGGTGTCCGAGGAAAGCGACCCAATAAACCCAACCTTAATTTCTGCTCCGGCCGTCGAGGCCATGAGCGCGATGCATGTTCCGCTAAGTAGCGCTGTCTTGATCATCAGTTTTGCTCCCTGTGTCTCATTATGCCGTTCTTGTATTCTGTATACAGTACACAAGAAGATGGATCGATCAAATCCTTTCTTGAAAACTCATGTTCAGAATCCGCCGATTTTACCGCTTTCATCGTGGATCACGGCGTCCACATCGATCTCCACCATCAGACCGGGTTGGGTCAGGCCTGCCTGAACAGCGGTCAGAACCGGATCGATACCCTTGAAAAACTCTCCGTGCACACGCGCGAATTCGCCCGCTTTTGACAGATCGGTCAGGTATGCGCGCACCCGGCCCACATGGCGCAACTCTGCCCCGACAGCCTTTAGCGCGTCTTCGGTACGGGACAGGACATAACGTGTTTGCGCGCCCACATCGCCCGGCGCATAAATACGCCCTGTTGGTTCAATCGCAGTCGTCCCGGCGACCCAGACAAATGGTCCGATCCGCTTGGCGCGGGAATACGATGCGACCTCTTCAAACCGCCCGCCGGACTTCCACGACCGAAGGGTCACAGACCCAGCCTCAACCGGATCGCATCAGCTGCTTCTTGCAGCCCTGCCTGTTCCTGGTCCGTCAGGCGCAGTTCCTCAACCTCGACCAGTCCACCGGCGCCAAGATGTGCGGGCACGCCCAGCACCACGCCATCAATTCCGTATTCGCCCTGCAACATCACAGACACCGGAACCGGACCGGACCGAGCGCCCCTGATGTGATCGATCAGTTCAATCGAGGCATGGGCCGGGGCAATCGTCGCCGAACCGGATTTCTTGAGCGCGACGACCTGCCCGCCGCCTGTGATCGCGTCCTGTACGCATGCTTCAATTTGATCCGGTGACAGAAAGACCTCAAGCGCCCGTCCCTTGATCCGGGCGCGACTGGGGATCGGCGCCATTTCGTCGCCGTGACTGCCAAGGGTAAAGGCCTCGACATCAGCGGGAGAGACCCCCGCGGCCATGGCAAGTGCGTTGCGGAACCGGCTGCTGTCCAGCGTTCCCGCCATGCCCAGAACCTGTTCCCGCGCGAAGCCAGTGGCCCGCAACATCTCGAACGTCATTTCATCCAGAGGGTTTGTTACGACAATCACGATGGCGTTTGGTGCGGCTGAACGGATCGCTTCTGCCGACTGGCGGATCACACGCGCGTTCACATCGATCAGGTCAGCACGGGTCATGCCCGGGCGGCGTGCGCGCCCGGCGGTTACGACGACCACCTCGGCACCTGCCACCAGATCCAGAGATTCCCCTCCGACGCATCGGACACGGGCACCAGTGATGCCGGACGTGTGATTGAGGTCCAGCGCTGTCGAAGCTGCCAGACCCGGAGCAATGTCGATCAGGGCGATTTCATCCGCGATATCCGCCATCGCTGCCAGATGTGCGATATTGCCACCAACGCCACCTACACCGATCAGCGCCAGCTTGCCCAGCCTGCGGGCCTTGCGCGGTGCCCGCGCAGGCGCAACCCACTTGGGTGAGCGGCGATAAAGCACGCGGCGCATCGAAACGACGCCATCTGTGCGCGGCGCCTGTGGTCGCTCCAGCGGTCCGTCCACCAGGGTGATGCCGATGCGCTCCGCCGTTTCCCGGGCCAGCGCCGTGACGATGTCGCCGGGCAGAACTTCGAACACGATCCTGCCACGGCGGCGCGCGTCCTCGACCGCGTCCGAGCCTATGACCCGCGAAGCAGCCATCAGCCTGCCTGCCCGTCCACCGCCTCGATGGCGCGGGTTGCCGCTTCGACGGCGGTTTTGACCGAGTTTTCCGACCCCGAGATGAACAGGCGGCCAAACCGGCCCACCGCGCGCACTTCGACGATGTCTATCTCGGCTGCCTTTTCCGCCTCGTTCGCGGCGATAGAGATGTAGGCGGCTGGTGCGCATTCGACGATCCCCAGTGTTTGTCCGGGAACGATGAGAGCGCCCTTGCGCCACTTGTTCAGCAATTGCGCCTGATAAGGTTCAACGCTTGTGATGATCTGAGTCGAACTGATTGCGGGCTTCAGACGGTCCGACATCGAAGCCCCAAGTTCGGCCAGCATCGCATCTCGGGCCGCAGACACCTCGGCATTTGAAGGTGAGCGCAGGATAAAAAACCCGAACTCTCGTTCCACCATCTGCGTTGTTGCCTCTACCGAAGACGCCTTGAGCGCGCGATCGATCAGCGAAAACACCCCATTGCCCGGCGCAAACTCTCCGATCAGCACTGTGTCCCCGGACAAAGGCACCGAGCCCTGCACCGTCGCGCCGTTGTAGGCCGCGAATTTCGGTTGCAGGTTGTCGATCTGCATCAGCGCCCGGATCGTGATCTCGCTCATGCGCCATACTCCTCATAAATGTCGCGCCAGGGTCTGCTTTCATAAGCGACCCGCTTGATGTTGATGAGATGCAGGGCCGTCACGTTGTCCGACGTGATCGACCCCGACCACGTGCCAGTGCCCAGCATGAAAGACGGCTCCAGATCTGTGGAATAGCCCATGCCACCCATGATCCCCGGCGTGTTCACCAGCACGCGTCCCGTGGGTACGGTGGCAAAGCGGGCGACAACCTCGGGGTCGTCCGAATGGATGACCGAAGAGTGTCCCCAACCTTCGAACCGCGCGATGGACTGCGCCAGTTCGATGCCGTGGTCAGTGGATTTCGCCTCGTAGAAAGCCAGCACCGGGTTCAGTTTTTCCGCCGATAGCGGGCGTTGCCAACCCACTTCGCTTTCTTCAGAGACCAGACAACGGGTGCGCGGCGGAATCGAGAAACCGGCGGCATCGGCCAGGGCCTGCGGGCTTTGCCCGACCCTATCGGGGTCCATTGCCCGCACACCCTTGAAAATCACTTTCGCCAGTCGATCCGCCTCGGCCGGGGTGCAGAAATAAGCTCCCTTCAGCTTGAGTTCATGCCGCAGGTCACGGGATATTTCCGGGTCGGCCACCACGGCCTGCTCGCTGACACAGGCGGTGCCGTAGTCGAAGCTTTTCGATGTGACGATCATCTCGGCCACTTCCGCCAGATCGCGCGCCTTCGATTTGTGCACATAACACGGCACGTTGCCCGCCCCGACCGCCAATGTCGGCTTGCCGCTGGAATAGGCGGCCTTGACCATAGCCGGGCCACCTGTCGCCATAACAACCGACGTACGGCGGTGCTTCATCAACTCGGCCGTGCCCTGAATGGTCACTGCATCCAGGCATTGGATCAGCCCGTTGGGTGCACCCATCTGTTCGGCCACCCGCGCCATGATGTGGACGGTTTCGATTCCGCACCCCACGCCTCGCGGATGGGGCGCGCAGACAATCGCGTTGCCCGCTTTCACTGCTGACAGCACTTTGTAGATGATGGTTGAGGTCGGGTTGGTGACCGGAATAAGGGCGGCCACCACGCCCATCGGTTCCCCAAAGGCCGCGACCTTTGTGGCATCATCCCGCCACAACAGGCCCAATGTCGTTACATCCCGCAAATAATCCGCAACTGACAAGGCATTGAAAAGGTTCTTGACCCGTTTGTCCGGGACATTGCCGTATCCGGTTTCCTCGACCGCCAGCCGCCCCAGCCGTTCAGCCTCGGGTTCAATGGCGCGGGCCATGGCGTCCACGATGGCATCCACCTGTGCCGGATCGGTCCCGAGAAAGGCCCGGTACGCCTCGAACGCCGTTTCAGCAGCGCGCCGCGCGGCGGCGATGGATTTCAGATCTGCGTCCATCACGAGGCTCCAGTGGCAATAGTGTCAAAGATACGACGCGCCTGATCGACATCGCCTGCGGTTATTCCGATGGTTTCAAGCCTGCGCCCTGCCGCCGCGACGTCAGCGCCAAGAATACGGTCTGTCATGGTGATCAGACTCTCTGTCAAAGGAACGGGCTGACCGGCCAACCTTGCAGCAGACACCAGCGGGACCAGCGAGCCAAGCACACCGTCACGCATCAGGTGGCGTGCGGCCTGTCGATCCGGCACAGGCCGGGAACCCGACCCCCTTTCAGCCCCGGCAAAGGTGGCGATCCAGTCCGACGTTTCCGGCAGGTTTCGGACTCCAAACGCAGCCGCGACCTGTCTCCGTTCCTCGGCCAATCCTTCGATGACGGCGATCTGATCGGCGCCGATGAGCGAGGCAAAAGTCTGGTTTGCCTCCAGCGAAACGCCCCCCATCGGAACATCGGGGCCGCCGTTGCCCATCCCCTGCCCGCCAAGGGTCAGGGCAGGTATTTCCACGGCCGCGGACAGGTCACGAAATCCGGAAGCCAGGACAGAATCCACCGGGTGAAGGTTCGGCAGAATGTTGTTCAAGGCTTCAAGGATGTTGTTGCGGCCGCGTGGCAGCGTTGCCGCCGCCATTGGTGCGGCTGTGGACAGGGTCAGCCCAGCACCTTCGGCGCTGAACCAGTAGGGCAAACCCAGAATTTCAACCAGCGTTACATCCGCCCGACACCCCCCGATGCGCAGCATCCAGGCGGCTTCGACAGCGCCCAGAGACCGCCCGGGGGCCAGTACCAAAACCTGGCCGTCACTCAGGTGATCAGCCAGAACCATGGCATAGGTACGCTGCTTGTGAACGGGTCCGGTCAGAAAGATCACTTGTGCGTCCCGAACAGCGGCATCCAGTTCCGCTGTTGTTTGCACCGATGGCCCGTCCCGGTTCACCTGATAGGTGCCCACAGGACCGTCACCCCGGATACCAATGCCCGAAGATTGGGTCAGCAGCGAAAGCTCGGCTCCATAGGCCGAAAAAAGTGTGACATCGGCCCCTTCAGCCAGACATAGCGCTGCCAAAAGGCGGGCATCCGGTCCGCCGCCCAGCACTGCAAAACGCTCAATGCTGCGCGCGGCAGGGGCGTCGCGGGTGGCGCCCCGCGTCACCGCACGGGTGAAATCCTCAAATCCGGCTGACATAATGTCTCCTTAGCGGCGATGGATCAGGCCGAAGATCCGGCTCCGAGCCCGTCGATAATGGCTTCAAGCTCATCATGCGGGCGCGCAATCACGTGGACCGACACCACTTCACCAACTTTGTTGGCTGCAGTTGCGCCCGCATCTGTTGCGGCTTTGACGGCGCCGACTTCGCCGCGCACAAGGGTTGTCACCAGACCGCCGCCAGCTTTGGTCTGGCCGACAATCGCCACGCTGGCCGCCTTGACCATTGCGTCCGCTGCTTCGATCGCCCCAACAAGACCGCGGGTTTCGATCATGCCCAGGGCCATCTGCCCTGCCACTGGTTTCGCCATTTTTCCTATCCTCCGAAGGCTATTGATTTGTGTGTTGTGTTTCAGTTCGTTGAAACGCGATCGACCACCGCGATAATCGCCAGATCCACCGGAGCGGTGGACAACCCCGCCGCCATTCGTGCGGCCGAGCCTGTCGCGATCAGCACCGTGTCACCCACGCCCGCGCCGCATGTATCCGCTGCAACGCGCGCCGGATCGATCAGATTGCCGTCGCTGTCGATCAGGTCTGTCACCAGCAGTTTCAGACCGACCAATCTGGCGTCCTTTGCCGTTGCCGTAACCGTTCCCGCAACCTTGCCGAGGTGCATCAGAATGTCCTCAGATAGCGGTCAAGCTCGACCTGAGTGACCTGTTGGTTGAAAAACTCCAGCTCGCGTTCGGCCTGCTGCAAGAGCAACTCCCACAGCATCTCGCCCATTGCGTCGCGCAGCCACTCGGACCCACGCGCCAGTTCGATGGCGGTTGGCAGATCGGTCGGAATGGGATCACCAATGCCATCCTCGTATGCATTGCCGGTTGTGGGGTCGGTTGGGGTCAGGCCCTGCTCGATCCCGTCCAGACCTGCGGCGATTTCGGCGGCGAGCAGCAGATAGGGATTGGCATCCGCACCGGCATCGCGTTTTTCGACACGCACAGCGCTGTCGGATCCTTCGATGATACGGATACCGACAGTGCGGTTGTCGTATCCCCAGCTCGCGTTGATCGGACAGAAGGTATACGGTTGGCGGCGACGGTAACCATTGACTGTTCCGCTACCGCAGATCGCACTTTCGCACATCCGCTTCTGCAGCCCGGCGATGAAAGACTTACCTGTGTCGTTGATCTTGCCATTTTCGGCAAAAACGTTCTTTCCGTCCTTCCACAGCGAATAATGTGTGTGAAAGCCGTTGCCGGACTGGTCAAAGAACGGCTTGGGCATGAAGGTCGCCAGATACCCGTGGGCGATGCCCAACTGGCGGATCAGCGACTTGAATAGAACAACGCGATCTGCAGCAGCCAGCGCTTCGCCATAGCGAATGTTCACTTCGATCTGGCCGGCGGCATATTCCGGGTTCGACTGTTCGATCGGAATGCCGCATTCATTGATCTGCTGACGAATGGGCCCAACGATATGCTCCATTCTTGCCGCCCGACCCAATCCATAGACCTGAATTCCGCTGTCACGCGGCTGCCCGGTTTCAGGGTCCAGCAGATAGAATTCCAGCTCGGAGAGATTGACCTCGAAGCCCATGTCGCGCGCGCGCTCGACCTGACGCACCAGAGCCTGGCGCGGATCGATGGGCACCGGCTTGTGGTCCATACCTTCGGCGCGGCCAAAGCAGACCGCCACGCCCGGCTCCCACGGAACAGCGACCGGTTTGGTCATCGGGAAAACATGCATGTCGGGATAGCCGTTGTCGAAATTGACATAGGGCGTGTCCCAGACATCGCAGGTCATATCGATTGCCATCAAAGCAATCGAGAGCGCATTGCCGCTGTTGCACACATGATCCCAATGGCTGGCCGGAATGCGCTTGCCCCGCATGATGCCGTTCAGATCGCCGACGCCAAGAATGACGGTATGCGTGCCCTCGGGCAGATCAAACCCCGAACTCATTGATGCGCTCTCCCTGTTTTTTAGCTTTATAAATGCTGTATTCTGTATACAGTATTCACAAAGACAATCCAGAAACAAGGAAAATCTGCGTCATGTCCAAAAGCTCGGTCATCGTTGTCGGGGGCGGCATCGTCGGCGTCATGACGGCGCTCACACTGCAACGAAGGGGCGAGGCGGTGACATTGATCGACAGGTGGGAACCCGGTCATTCCCGTGCATCTTCAACGGATTACAACCGGGTGATCCGCGCCATATCGGGACGGGATGAGTTCTATACCCGATGGGCGCGCGAAAGCCGCCTGCGCTGGCTCGAGCTTCAGGCCGAAAGCGGACAGAACCTGATGTATGAATGCGGCGCCCTGATTCTGGCCACCGGCGGCCATTGTGACTGGGAAGACGCAACCGCGCAGACTTTCGACAAGGTTGGCGTGCCTTACTACAAGTTCGATCAGCACGAGATCGAATCGCGGTTCCCCCAGTTTCGGGTGTCCGATATCGAATATGCACTGTTCGAGCCCGAAGCCGGAATGCTGATGGCGCATCGCTGCGTGTTGACCGGACTGGATCTGTTCCGGCGCGCTGGGGGAATCGTGCAGCGGGGACGTGTCACCACGGACGGCTATGAGCGTCCGATGCTGGACGGCAAACCGCTTGAGGCTGATCTGATCGTCATTGCGACAGGCCCCTGGATGGCGGACATGTTCCCCAAAACAATCAAGCCGATTTCAACGGTGGTTGGCGTCAATGTCCTTTACACCTCGACGCCAGATGGGTCCGAGGACTTCGATATGAGCCGAATGCCCTGCTGGATCGATCATGGTCAGGGGTCATTTGGCCTGCCCTCGTCCGAGGGGTCTGGTGTCAAGGCGGCTGTTGTGATCCCCGACAAGATCGACCTGGACAACGACGAACGCCTGATCCGTCAGGAAACGCTGGGTCGCACACGCAGCTATATTCGCCACCGTTTGCCGGGCCTGGAAGGCGAGCGTGTCGTAGATTCGAAGTTCAACCAGATCATCCTGACACCGGACACTCATTTTATCGTCGACTGGCACCCGGAACATGACAACGTGTTATTTGCCGGGGGATGCTCAGGGCATCTGTTCAAGCATGCTCCTGTGTTTGCTGAATTCGCTGCAGGTGTCGGCATGAAAGATTTTGGCACGGCTGACCGGTTCAGGGTCGCCGGACGCAGAAAACTCAGCCCAAAAGAAAGCCCAAGCGGCCGCTAAACTTCGGACAAGGCGCGGTACAAGCCAGCATTGGGACATTTTTCCTGCGGCAGCCGGGCTCCGGCCCGAATGGCGTCGCGGCATGTTTCCGCCTGCAGGCAATGGCCGCATTTTTCGGCAAGCTCCAGGCCAAGGTTGGCGTGCGCGTTCAGGTCATCTTCCGTCAACCCGAACTGCCGAGCCATCGCAAGGATGCGCTCGCGTGCCTGTGGCGCACCCGAGCGCAGCATCGCCAAATCCGCGCGGGAAAGCCCCAGATCTGACAACTCGCGATCGTCCACATGTTCCGTGCGGGGCGCGCCAACGATCCGCGCAATGGACTGAAAGAAACCTGAGTAACCGGACATCTGACACCTCCTTTGCCCTGCCTTGTATTCAGTATACATGACAAGCTCGCCGGAGAATTGATCAGGATCAAATGGTGCTGCCGGCTATTCGCGCTGCTGAGTCCGATATGTTCCCCGAAACAAAGCTGCAGCCTGCGACGCGGCCAGATCGCCCGGAACATTCGCTGTCCTGAGCGCTGCCAGGCCGGCATCCGCATCCTCTGGCGTCACAATGATGTCGCGACCCCGAATGAACAGGTCGCGCAAATGTTCCGCCGTGTATTCGGGATGAAACTGAACCGACCGGGCAGGAAACTCGTAATCAAGCGCCCCGACAGGACAGTGATCAGCCGAACCCGTAACCCGAGCCGTCGGAGGCACCTTGGTCACCTGATCCTGATGCCAAACATAAGCGTCCGGATTACCGCCTTCGTAGTCAAAGGCGCGACAACCAACAATGTTGCCGATCAGCGCCTTTTCCGCCTTTCCGCCATAGACATCGGCCATGATCTGATGGCCGAAGCAAATTCCGAAGACAGGTTTGCTCTGGTCCCGACAGTCTTGCAGGAACAAGCGTAGGGGCTGCATCCACTCCGTGTCGTCGTAAACGCCGAACTCGGAACCTCCGACAATGACCCCTTCAAAATCGGACAACGCCGGAAGAGCGGCACCATCCACGACATTCGCCACAAAGAACTCTGCTTCCGGCAAATGCGGTTCGATCCACTCGCGGATCTGCTGCGCGGTTCGCGGCAAACCCTCCAGCAACGGCAGCGGGTGGCTGGTCATCTCAAGCAGAGCGATCCTCACCAGTCGAAAGCCCGGTCTATGCCCGCCATCTTGACCCCGGTGAAGGCCGACGCCTGAAAGCTGAGTGCGCGCAGGTCTTCGGTTTCCAGATTGTGGACCGAGGATTTGCCGCAAGCCTTGGCCAGCGCCGTGATCTCCATCGTCATGGCCGTCAGATACCGGGCGATACGTTCCGCACCGGCATGGGGGTTCATGCGCGCCTCAAGTTCAGGGTCCTGCGTTGCGACGCCAACCGGACAACGGCCTGTATGGCAATGGTGGCATGCACCGGGCGATGTCCCCAAAGCGGTGTAGTCGTCGAGATACCTGGGGCTGTTGCACCCAAGCGCGACCATCGCTGCGTTGCCAATCATCACCGCATCGGCACCCAATGCCAGACATTTGGCTGCATCCACTCCCGAGCGGATACCCCCGGCTGCCACAAGTGAGACCTTGCCGGTCATACCGCAATCGTCCAAAGCCTCGCGCGCGGCGCGAATGGCGCTCATGGTCGGAATGCCGGTGTGATTCAGCAGCAGTTCGGGGGATGCCCCGGTACCGCCCTCTGCCCCGTCAACAACCACGACATCGGCGCCTGCCTTGGCCGCAACCGCCACGTCGAACCTGGGACGTGTCGCGCCCATTTTGATGAAAATCGGCACCTGATAATTGGTCGCGATCCGCAATTCCTCGATCTTCACCGCCAGATCGTCAGCTCCGAGGAAATCCGGGTGGCGGATAGTCGAACGCTGATCCACCCCTTCGGGCAGTGTTCGCATCTGGCTGACCCGCGGGCTGACCTTCATGCCCAGCAGCAGGCCGCCGGTTCCCGGCTTGGCCCCCTGCCCCACGACGATTTCCAGCGCATCCGCGCGGCGCAGGTGATCCAGATCCACACCATAGCGGGCGGGCGACATCTGGTAGAGAAGGCGTTGGGAGGCTTCGCGCTCCTCCTCCAGCATGCCGCCTTCGCCCGTGCAGGTCATGGTGCCCACTTTCGAGGCCCCATAGCCCAGCGATGCCTTGGCTGACGCCGACAACGCGCCGAACGACATGGATGCGATGTAGATGGGAATCTTGAGTTCCAGCGGGCGCTCGACAAGGCCGCGGCCACCACCCAGAACGGTCGTGGTGTCGCAGCTTTCACGATACCCCTCCAACGGCAGACGGGTCATGGTCGCCGGAACAAATGTCAAATCGTCAAAGGTTGGCATCTGCTTGTTGAACGTGTTGTAGCCGCGAACCTGATAGCGTCCCAACTGCGCCAGCGCGTGCACCTCGGAAATCGCCTCGGGCGTCCATCGCGTCGATCCACCTTCGTCATACGAGGACGGCACCCCGGCCGGGCGACCTTCGATTGCGCCCGCGTCGCGAAACCGGATTTCCTCTTCCGGGGCTACATCGAACGGATAGTCATAGGGTTTACTCAGATCATGAGCCATGCGCTTGCATCCCTGCTTTCAAAATACCAAAGACGTTGACCGGACACCATTTTTCTCCAGTTCCGTGAACTGTCGACAAGCCCGAGTGGGTCAAGAATGGCGTCGACCTCGGCGACTTCCTCGGCCGTCGGTTCAAGTACATCGACATCGACGCCAAGGCTGTCGACCTCGCCCGCCACCCAAACCTCTCCTTGCCACAGGGCATCGGCACAGGACTCGCCCGCTCCGCCCAAGGCAATGATCCGCCCGGAATGCGCCATGAAACCGGATTGATACCCGATCTTGCCTTCCACCACGATATTTCCGCCCTTCATGGCAACGCCGACGCGGGGCCCGGCGTCCCCTTTGACATGGATCGTGCCGCCGATCATTGCGGCCCCACAGGACATGCCCGCATAGCCGCCAACGGTTATGTGGCCCTTGGCCATTCCCTCGCCCACGGCCCAGCCGCAGTTGCGTTCGATCGTGATGTTTGCTCCGGTGTTCAACCCGCCGCAGTAGTAGCCAACGGACCCTTCGAACGTGATGTCCACATTGTCCGGCAACCCCACACCCAGATTATGCCGCGACAACGTATCGACCACCCGGATGGGACGCCCTGTGGCACACGCTGCCATGATGTCCTGATTCACTTCGCGAATATGCCGTTTCCCGACTTCGATGACGATCTCATCCATCTGCCTTGCTACCTCGCTCATGCCGCCAGGCTCCGGTTTCCGACACCCCAGATACCTGTCAGCGACGGGCCGTCGTAATTGATCACGTCGCATTCCTCGGTCATCACCCGACGCACCGCCTGCTCCTCCGTCGCGGCGGCAAGATCGCCGTTGCGATTGACGACGACCAGCGGCTTCATGGCGAAGCGATCCTTGGCAAAGCCAATCCCGTTCGGCGTTGCGATCATGTATGTGAAAACCCCGTCGATCGAGGTGATCGACTTCTTCAGCGCCTGCTCCATCGTCAGGCCTGCCTTCATCTGGTCACTGACCCAGACCGCAATCAGTTCGCTGTCATTTTCGGTCAGAAAGCGATAGCCCATCCGGGTAAGTCTGTCACGCCACGTGAAATAGTCCGTGATCTGCCCGTTGTGGACAATCGCCACATCCGAGAAAGGCCGCGCCCAGAACGGGTGCGAAGCGTTTGGCAGAACCGAGCTTTCGGTGGCCAGCCGCGCATGCCCCAGACCATGGGTCCCAACCATGTCGCGCACACCGTGTTTCTCGGACACGGCCTCTGCTCCGCCGATATCCTTGATGATCTCGAGGCTGCGTCCGCAGGACTGAATTTCGATCCGGTCGGTCAATTCATCCGCATCACGGACCCATGCCTGCAAATCCGCAGGGTCCGAGATTTCCATCCGAAAGCAATAGTGCTGATTTTCATCCGTCAAAATTTTTGGGTCGGACAGGAACTCTGAGCCGTGTTCTTTCAATACCGCCTCAAACGCATCCAGATCCGAGCTTTGCCGGGATTTTTTGAACCCCATGCCCCGCAGAACGTATCCTGCTTCCCGTGGTGGCCCATAGATTGCAAACCCGGTGCTGTCCGCGCCGCGATGTTCCTGCGCGTCCATCAGGTCTACCAGGTCCGCCCCGACCTTACCGGGCGCGGCCAGAATCCTTCCAGCGATTCCACACATGAAGAGCTCCCTGTTCATTCGCGTCTGTATACTGTATACAGTACACGAACAATAGCAAGCCCAATCGCCTTGGCACCGGTTGCTTTTTTGAATACAGAATTCACAAAATGCGGAAAGAGAGGCTCCGAGTGGCTCTGAAAGAAATTAAAACTCAACGCAGAAGACTGGCTGACGAGGTTTACGATCAGCTGGTCGAGGCCATCATGAGCCGCGAGATTTCAGCAGAAGACCGGCTGGTGCAGGAAAAGCTGGCGGCCGAACTGAATATCAGCCGTACACCGGTCCGTGAAGCATTGATGCGGCTGGAAACCGAAGGGGTATTGGAAGTTGCCGCCAGCGGCGGCTTCCGTCTGGCGCGCATGGATCAGGCCGAGGTCAGGCAGTTGTATCAGGCGCGTGCAGCCATCGAAGGGCAAGCAGCGCGCATTCTGGCGGTTCACGCAGAACCCGAAGTGCTGGACCGGCTGCGAGACTTGATTCGACGCGAAGAGGATTTGATCAACGGCTCGACCCGGGACTACTTCATTGCAAACCGGCGCATTCACCGTGCCTTCATGATTGAAGCGGGCAACAAATTCCTGCTGGATATGTTCGACATGATCTGGGGCAAGGCGATGGCCTTTCACCTGTTTTCTGCGATTGAAAACGTGGACATTTCGAAATCGCTGGGGGACCATCTGACGCTTGTCGATGCCATCGCAACGGGCGATGCAACCGAAGCGCTCGAGACATTCACAGCGCATATTCAGGCCGGTTTCGATCTGCAGATCGAGGGCCTGAAGGAAGCCAGGTAGGGCTGCGTCACGGGCACAAGCTTAATCGGGAACGACAAGATCAATTTCGTTCAGCGCGAGCATTGAACGAATCTCCTGTGACGGCTGGGTGTCCGTGAAGAACAGATCGATTTTGCCCGATGCTTCCAAAGTGACCGGTGCGCGTTTGCCCAGTTTCTCGCCATCTGCCACCACCACGCGAACTTGTGCCCGGTCAATCGCAATACGGGCCAGGTTGGCCTCTTGCAGATCGTGCAGCATGAAACCCAGATCCGCGTTGACCGCGCCTGCCGACAGAACGGCAAACCTGACGTTCAGCCGCTTGATCAGGTCCTGAGCCTCCACACCAAATGCGCCGCCATCGTGGGGGCGCAGCTCGCCACCGGCCATGAAAACCCTGTTGTTGTTTCTTGAGGCCAGTTCATTGGCGACGAAAACGGAATTGGTGACTATAAACAGACCCTTATGATCCCTGAGAGCCCTTGCGACATAGGCCGTGGTCGATCCGATATCAAGAAACACGGAATCCCCATCGCTGATGATCTTCGCAACGGCCTTGGCCAGTTTTTCCTTGGCGTCGACCTTTTTGTCCAGACGGCTTTCCAGCGTTGGTTCCAGGATGTCTTCGACCAGATGAACACCGCCATGGACCTTTCGCACGATACTGCGCTCTTCCAGATTGCGAACATTGCGTCTGATGGTTTCCAACGTGACGCCCAGTTGATTGGCCAGAAAGCTTACCCGGCACGATCCGCCGGCCTGAAACAGCTCTCGCAGGATCTCTTCTTCGCGTTGATTGGTCGTCTTTAGGTTCATGTTCTCGGGCATTGGATATCGATCTTGAAGTGGCATTCAGGCATATCACAACACCCACAGAAAGCAACGCCACACGAAAAATCAACGGTTTGAGCGGCGTGATTTGAGTATTTATGTGGCTTTACGTGGTTTTTATTGACACAAAACCCCACGTTATGGTCGTCTGGAGGGAATACCACCGATTCACCAGAAAAAACCACGACAGGGAGATGGTATGATGAAACGCAATCTGGGACTCTGTGCACTTGCCTTGGCAGCTGCCGGTGTGACCTCGGCAACATGGGCCGCAGAGTCGACCGACCCGATCAAACTGACACTGCACGACTGGTCCGGTCAGCTGATCAACACCAAGATCATGGGCTCGATCCTGCAAGAGGCTGGATACAACGTCGAATACGTTCAGGCGGACTATATCGCGCAATTCGCAGGCCTGAAGACGGGCGACCTGCATCTGGCGATGGAAATCTGGGAAACCACCGGACGCGAGGCTCTGGACGAGGCGACCGCCACCGGCAATGTCGTCAATGTCGGTGAAACCGGCCTGATGGCGATCGAGGAATGGTGGTATCCGTCCTACATGAAAGACCGCTGCCCGGGTCTGCCCAACTGGGAAGCGCTGAAAGACTGTGCCGAAGAATTCGCAACTGCCGAGACTTCACCAAACGGGCGCTACGTTGGCGGCCCTGTAACCTGGGGCGGATTTGACGAAGAGCGTGTCGAGGCGCTGGAACTGGAGTTCGAAGTTGTCCACGCGGGAACCGATGCAGCCCTGTTTGCAGAATTGGAATCCGCCTATCAGCGGGAAGACCCGATCATGCTGTGGGTTTACGTACCCCATTGGGCGCCCGCGAAATATGACGGCGAGTTCGTGGAGTTTCCGCCTTTCTCGGCCGAATGCTACAGCGATCCGTCGGTCGGTGTGAACCCGAACCTGGCCTACGACTGCGGCAAGCCGCGTGGTCCGATCTGGAAAGCGGCCTGGTCCGGTTTGCAGGAAAAATGGCCCGGGGCTTATGACATCATCGAGGCCTACAATATCAACAACGATGAAATGAGCGCGATGGTCGGAAAGGCCGATCTGGAAGGCGTGGAAATCGATACGGTTGTTGCGGATTGGATGGGCGCCAACAAGGACCGCTGGTCCGGCTGGATCTCCAAGTAATCCGCCTTTTGCCGGAGCGGGCAAGCTCCCTCTCCCCACCCGTTCCGGCCTTTTCCATTCTCTGACTGGACACACCAGATGACCCCCAAGACAAAATTGTCCTGCCGTAATGTATGGAAACTGTACGGTCCAAATGCGGAATCGCTGCTGCGGCAACACCCGAACCCATCGGCGGATGAGATTCGCAACGCAGGCGTCATCGGGGCGGTGCGCAACGCCAACATCGAAATCACCGAGGGAGAGATTTTCGTCATCATGGGCCTGTCCGGATCGGGCAAGTCGACTTTGGTGCGTTGCCTGTCACGGCTGATCGAACCAACGGGCGGAGAAGTTCTGTTCGATGACACCGATCTGCTGCGCGCCAACGAGAAAGAGCTGATAGAAATCCGCCGCCACAAGATGGGCATGGTATTCCAGCACTTTGCCCTATTGCCGCATCTGACCGTTCTGCAAAACGTCATGTTCCCATTGACCATTCAGGCTAAACCAAAAGCCGAGGCAGAGGCCAAGGCGCGCGACGTGGTGGAGCTGGTAGGTCTGAAAGGACGCGAGGATTACTACCCGCGCGAACTTTCTGGCGGACAGCAACAGCGCGTCGGAATCGCCCGCTCGCTGGTGACGGAACCGGACCTGTGGTTTCTGGACGAGCCGTTCTCGGCCCTCGATCCGCTGATCCGGCGCGAGATGCAGGATGAGTTTCTGCGCCTGCAGGAGCGGCTGCATAAAACCATCGTCTTCATTACCCACGACTTCGAAGAGGCCGTGCGTCTGGCCGACCGCATCGCCATCATGAAAGATGGCCAAGTGATCCAGATCGCCACCCCGGAAGAGCTGGTGATGCATCCCGCCACCGACTACGTGGCCGAATTCACCCGCCATATTCCCCGCTCAAAAGTGCTGACCGTCGGCGGCGTCATGCGCGCGGGGGCCAGTGGCGATGGCGATCCCATACCGCAATCAACCCGTGTGTCAGACGTGGCAGAACGGATCATTGCATCGGACACCCCAATCCCGATTTCGGATGAAAACGGCCAGATTGTTGGCGCGATAGATCGCAAGGCCGTGGCGCGTGTGCTGTTCGGCGGCGGAGATGCGGCATGATCCGCCTGAACCGCAGCCAGATTGTCATCCTGACGCTTGTTCTGGTAACGATCCTGCTGGGTTGGTTCGGACGCGATCTGGGCAAGGTGATGGATGCCCGCTGGCTGACCAAGTTCCCCTCGGCCTGGGTGATCCCGTTCAAAACCTATATTTCCTCGGCCATGACCTGGCTGATCGAGGACGCAGCCATCGGGCCGGTTTCGTTCACCGATATCACACGTGCCATCGCCTGGCTGATTGAACAGCCTTACAACTTTGTTCTGGCGCTACTCGCCAATGGGTTCGTCAGCGGTTTGGGCAATGACGCTCAGGTCATTCTGCCCGCCATCAGCTGGATCGTGGTGATCACCGCAGTGATCGCGTTGGGCCAGTATTGCCGCGACTGGGCACTGGCCGCGTTAGTTGGTAGCTGTTTCATCTACCTTGCGGTCTTTGGCCAATGGGACAGCGCAATGGTCACTTTGGCTTCGGTTCTGATTGCAGTTCCGATCGGCGCGGGCGGGGGGCTGCTGACCGGCATCATCGCCTATCGCAACCCGACCTTCGAACGCATCATCTCACCCATTCTCGATCTGATGCAGACAATCCCGATCTTCGCCTATCTGGTGCCGATCCTGTTCATGTTCGGCTTTGGTCCGATCTCGGCTCTGGTCGCGACGATCATCTACGCCACGCCTCCGATGGTTCGGATCACGACGCTGGCACTGAAAGCCGTTGACCCCGAGATTCAGGACTTTGGCCGCATGGCAGGCACGACACAGCGGCAACTGATGTGGCGCGTTCTGGTGCCCTCGGCCAGTCACAGCCTGATGGTGGGTGTCAATCAGGTGATCATGCTGACGCTGAACATGGTCATCATCGCCTCGATGATCGGGGCCGGAGGGCTGGGGTTCGACGTCCTCGCCGCGCTGCGCCGTCTGGACATAGGCGCAGGGTTCGAAGCTGGCATCGCCATCGTTGTTTTGGCCATCGCGGTGGACCGGCTGAGCCAGGCTTTTGCCGAACGGATGGGGCAGGTGCATCATGAGGCGCCGGGCTCGTGGGTCGCCCGCCATCGGCGGACAGTTCTCGTGCTGATCCTGCTGGTCGTTACATGGGTTCTGGGCCAGTTTTCACCCCTGCTGCTGGAATATCCCGAAAGCCAGACGATCACCACGGGTGCCTTCTGGGACAACACTGTCGAATACCTGAACGTCAACTATTTCGACACGTTCGAGGCGATCAAGGTCTTTTTCCTGACCTGGTTCATGATCCCGATCAAGACGGTTCTGCTGGGCATCCCATGGCCCTGGGCCATTGCCATGCTGACGTTGCTGGGCTGGCACGCAGGCGGCTGGAGATTGGCGCTGCTGTGCGGCGGTATGGCGTCGCTGATCCTTGTGTCGGGCCTGTGGTCGAAGGCAATGGTGACGGTATACCTCTGCGGGGCATCGGTCATTCTGGCAACCCTGATCGGAGTGCCTCTGGGCGTGCTGGCGGCCCTGAACAAACGCGCCGGAACGGTGATCAATCTGCTGATCGACACGCTGCAAACTCTGCCCAGCTTTGTCTATCTGATCCCGGTGGTCATGCTGTTTCGGGTCGGCGACTTCACCGCACTGATCGCCATCGTGCTTTACGCATTGGCCCCAGCAGTGCGCTATGCCGCGCACGGTGTGCGTTCGGTCAGCGAAGACCTGATCGAGGCCGGGCTGGTTTCTGGCTGTACCCGCACGCAACTGCTGCGCCATATCCGCCTGCCGATGGCCCTGCCCGAAATTCTGCTGGGCATCAACCAGACGATCATGCTGGCCCTGTCGATGCTGGTCATCACCGCGCTCGTCGGTACCCGCGATCTGGGGCAAGAGGTCTATATCGCACTGACCAAGGCCGACACCGGTCGGGGTCTGGTGGCTGGTCTGTCGATTGCCTTCATCGCCATCATTGCGGACAGGCTGATCAATGCAGGTGCCCGGCAGGCCCGTATCCGCTTTGGACTGGAGAGCTAACATGAGCCATTCCGATCTGATGACCCGCATCCGCGATCTGCCGATCTGGCAAGGAAATATTGAGGCAACGCCTCTGACCGGCGGCATCACCAACATAAACTACAAGATCACCGACGACAGCGGTTCCTACGTGGTGCGTGTCGGAGACGATATCCCCCTGCATCAGGTGATGCGCTTCAATGAACTGGCGGCCAACAGGGCGGCCCATGCGGCTGGGCTTTCGCCTGCAGTGGTTCACGCCTCGGGCGATCTGACGGTATTGGAGTTCGTCGAAAGCCGCACCTTGTCCGAAGAGGACATTCGCCACCCCGACTCGCTGCCGCGTGTTCTGGACCTGGTGAAAGCCTGCCATATCGAGGTCCCCAAGCATCTGCGCGGCCCGTCGCTGGTGTTCTGGGTCTTCCACGTCATCCGTGACTACGCAGCTACACTCAAGGAACGCGGAAGCACCCATTCGGCTTTGCTCCCGGATCTGGTGAAAATCAGTGACGGGCTCGAAGCTGAGGCGGGACCATATGACATGGTTTTTGGCCACAACGATCTGCTTTGCGGCAACTTTCTGGACGACGGTACCCGCCTCTGGTTGATCGATTTCGACTATGCCGGGTTTAACTCGCCGCTCTTTGACTTGGGCGGGCTGGCTTCGAACAACGGCCTTTCGCCCGAACAGGAAGACTGGGTGCTGGAGACCTATTTTGAATCCCCAGTCACTGGCGATCTGCGCCATCGCTACACGGCCATGAAATGCGCCTCGCTGCTGCGCGAAACGATGTGGAGCATGGTGTCCGAAATCACCTCGGATATCGACTTCGACTACGCAGCCTACACAGCCGAAAACCTCGCGCGGTTCCGCGCGGCCCTGACAGACTTCAAAAACACCTGAGGACAGACATGACCGACCTTCCGAAAACAGCCAAAGCCGTCATCATCGGCGGCGGGATCATCGGCTGCTCGACCGCGTATCACCTGGCCAAGCTGGGCTGGACAGATACGGTACTGCTGGAGCGCAAGAAACTGACCTCGGGTACGACATTTCACGCGGCCGGTTTGGTGGGCCAGCTTCGATCGAACGCCAATATCACGCAGTTGCTGGGCTACTCGGTCGATCTGTACAACAAGATCGAAGAGGAAACCGGGCTCGGCACCGGTTGGAAGATGAACGGCGGCCTGCGGCTGGCCTGTAACGAAGAACGTTGGACCGAGGTAAAACGCCAGGCCACAACGGCGCATTCCTTCGGTCTGGACATGCAGCTTCTGACCCCTTCCGAAGCGCAGGACCTGTGGCCGCTTATGGACGTCTCTGATGTGATCGGCGCGGCGTATCTGCCGACGGATGGTCAGGCGAACCCCTCGGACATCACTCAGGCGCTGGCCAAGGGCGCACGCATGGCCGGGGCGAAGATATTCGAGGACACCAAGGTCACCGATATCGAAATCGAAGATGGCAAGATCCGTGCGGTGATCACCGAACATGGCCGGATCGAATGCGAAAAGGTGATCTGCTGTGCCGGTCAGTGGACCCGCACATTTGCCGGACGTTTTGGCGTCAACGTGCCACTGGTGCCGATGGAGCATCAATATATGGTAACGGAACCCTTTGACGTGCCTTCCAACCTGCCGACCCTGCGCGACCCGGACCGGCTGACATACTACAAGGAAGAGGTCGGCGGGCTGGTCATGGGAGGGTACGAGCCAAACCCGATCCCCTGGGCAACCAAAGGCATCCCGCAGGGCTTCCACTACACGCTGCTCGACAGCAACTTCGATCATTTCGAACAACTGATGGAGCTGGCCCTTGGCCGTGTTCCCGCTTTGGAGAATGCGGGTGTCAAAACGCTGACCAACGGGCCGGAAAGCTTCACGCCCGACGGCAATTTCATCATCGGTGAAGCGCCAGAGTTGCGCAACTTCTTCGTCGGCGCGGGTTTCAACGCCTTCGGCATCGCCGCTGGCGGTGGAGCGGGCATGGCGCTGGCGGAATGGGTCCACAAGGGCGAGCCGCCTTTCGATTTGTGGTCCGCCGACATCCGCCGCTTTGGCCGCCCGCATTTCGACACCGACTGGGTGCGCACCCGCACGATCGAGGCATACGGCAAGCACTACACGATGGGCTGGCCGCATGAAGAACACGACTCGGGGCGGCCCTGCCGCAAATCTCCGCTCTATGAAACACTGAAAGATCAGGGCGCGTGCTTTGGTGAGAAACTGGGCTGGGAACGCCCGAACTGGTACGCCGATGCCTCGCTGGGTGAAACACCGAAGGATGAATACAGCTTCGGCCGTCAGAACTGGTTCAGTGCCGTGGGCCGCGAACACAAAGCCGCGCGCGAGGCGGCAGTGCTGTTCGACCAGACCTCTTTCGCCAAATTCGCCCTTAAGGGTCCGGATGCGCTGGCCGCTATGAACTGGATCTGCGCCAATGACGTGGACAAGCCCGTGGGCGCGCTGACCTATACGCAGATGTTGAACGACAAGGGCGGGATCGAGTGCGACCTGACCGTGGGCCGCGTCGCGCATGATGAGTTTTACATCGTCACCGGCACCGGCTTTGCCACCCATGATTTCGACTGGATCAGCCGCAATATCCCCGAAGGTCTCAACTGTCAGCTTTTTGATATCACCTCATCCAATGCCGTGCTGTCGCTGATGGGCCCGAAAGCGCGCGATATTCTGGCGAAGGTCACGCGCGATGACGTTTCGAACGACCGCTTCAAGTTCGGCACGATCCGCACAATCGGCATCGCCGGGTGCCCGGTTAAGGCACTGCGCGTGACCTATGTGGGAGAGCTTGGCTGGGAACTGCACCTGCCGGTGGAATATGCCCAGACGGTTTATTCCGCCCTGATGGCTGCGGGCCAGCCGAACGGTTTGGTGAACGCGGGCTATCGGGCGATAGAATCGCTGCGGCTCGAAAAAGGGTATCGCGCCTGGGGTGCGGAAATCGGCGCTGACCACACGCCATTCGAAAGCGGGCTGGGCTGGGCGGTGAAGCTGCGCAAGAACGTCGACTTCAAAGGCCGGTCTGCGTCGGAAAAACAAAGGGCCGAAGGCGTCAAAAAGATGCTGGCCTGTTTCACCGTCGACCCGGATGTTATTCTGCTGGGCCGCGAGACGATCTATCGCGACGGCAAGCGCGTCGGCTGGCTGACCTCGGGTGGCCATGGCTTCACCGTGGGCAAATCCATCGGTTACGGCTATGTCCGCAACCCCGAGGGGGTCGACCCGGGATTTGTAACATCCGGCAGGTACGAGCTGGAGGTCGCTACCCAACGCGTTCCCTGCGAAGTCACTTTGCAGCCGCTGTACGATCCGAAAATGGAACGTGTCAAAGCATAAAAGCGACGATACCGGAAGGTTAAGACCTTGTGGTACCGGTAACGTAACAACAGAAGGGAACGGCCAAGCGCCGATACTGGCTTCAGACGGCGGAGTAACTTCCGCCGCGACGCCGGAACTTCATACTGAACTTTCGAGGTTGCTGAGCGACCAAAACCGAAAAACCGATACCCGTCCGAACCGGAAAGACAGGCGACAAGTTTTGCATCAGAGTCGGTTCTCCTTCCTGGCGGACTGACCAATTGGAAGCGCTGGCAGCAAGCCGCCAATTGCGATCAGCCCTGCCCCGACCCATCCCCAGAAATCCGGCAGGTTGTTCCAGATCGCATAGCCAAAGATGATGGCCCAGATCATCCCGGAGTACTCTACCGGTGCCATCAAGCTGAGCGGCGAAACCGAGCACGCTTTCGTTCGACAATACACGCATAAGGCGCCGAACAGCCCGAGTAGAACAACAAGCCACAAATCCGGCGTCTCGGGCAGGTGGTCCCCAGCCGGAACCAGAAGGACAGCGACCAGAAAAATCGTCAGATATTCATAGCCCGTGATTGCTTCTGGCGTGTCGCGGCGGGACAGGGCGCGCGCCGCCGCAAGACCGAAAGCACTGCAAAAAGCCGCGGCCAGCGGCAGCAAAGCGGCCATGTTCATGCCGACGCCCGGCGGGCGAATAATGAGACATGCACCCAAAGCTCCGGCAACCACCGCTAAGACCTGCAGGACGCTCGCGTGTTCCCGAAAGAACAGGGAAGACAGACACATTGAAATGATCGGGGAAACCATGAAGATGATCGTCACCTCAGCCAGAGGCAGTACCTTCAGACCTGCGATGAAAAATACATCGTTCCCAAGCTCAGCAAGCCTCGGCCAATCATCAGCGGCCACCGTGGCGACACCATCGAACGCCAGGTCGACGGGGCGATGATCCCGAAGAAAAACAGCAGCCCGAACACGCTTTCGAAGAATATGACCTGGAGCTCAGAATATGTCTGGGCCAGCATTTTTGCGACCGCATCCAGCGCGGACATGAAAAACACGCCCAGCGCAAACAAGATGACCCCGCGCGCGTTCCCTTGAAACTGACGAAGTATGGCGCTCATTGGCCGACCTGGTCGAAAACCGAAGTGCGTTCCAGATAGAACTGCGACGAAAATCTGCCCGGATTCTGCTTCAGGAAGTCCTTCATGAAGGTTAGCATTTCGACCGCATCAGCTTTCTTTACATCGACTTTCCCATGGTCCAGCCAGTCTTCAAAACGGGCGAGTTCCTTAAGATCAAACCCTTTTTGACGACCGTATTCGATCATGTTGCAATAGGAACGGTGTGAGAAATATGTCCGGCTCATATGCGCTTCAAAAGCTGCTGCGGTTTCTTGTGAAATGACCCCGTTTTCCAACGCAGCCGCCAGCGTGGCCTTGATGTTCACCAATGGTTCAGACAATGCGGGATAACCCAGTTCGGCGGGCCCGTGGTTCAGGGCGACTTCGTCGTCCCGTGTAATCCGGCCAGTGCGGTAATCCTCGAAAACGCGCCCGATCCCCTTCATGCCGAAATCGCAAAGCTCAGCGGCTCTTAGCGCTCCCATGCTGGCGCTGCCGAAAACGTGAACACCTTGGTCAAGCGCCCAGAGGATTTCCTTGTGCAAGACCGAAGGTGTCAGCTGAAAGTACCCGTCAATGATACCGATGGCATGGGGGTTGCGCGCTATCATGGCCATGACATCCCCCTGTGCAGCAAGTGGCAGGTATTCAGCGTCAAGAATACGCAATGCTTCACTTTTCCGGATCGTGGGGCCGCAAAACACAAATATGGTCATTGGGCCGGTTCCAGCTGTCTTTGCGCCCGCACCCCCATTGAGTAGCGCGGGTCGTCGCTTGGACCTTCCAGTCCCGGAACAAGCACACGGACCACCGAAATATGTTTGGCCACATAGTCCGCGGTTAAATCGATGATGTATGCGTCGCGAAGTCCAGCATTCTGCAAGCCCGCTAATATCTGATCCAGATCACCATCCGGGGTTGCTGTGTCCTGCGATTTTCTTGACCCGAACTCAAGCTTTCCGGGCCTTTCGATTGTCACGTGAAATTCCATTTCGCGATAGAACTCTTTTGAAAGGTCATCGCGGGAACCGGTGATCAGCGTCAGCCGTTCCTGTGCGGCTTCTGTCAGCGCGCGGGACAATGCGATTTCGCGGCAAGGGTGACACCCCGCACCGACCGAGGGCCGCGGCAGCAGAACCGGCAGGTTTCCTTTCTCGCATGTCCAGACCAGATATGCAGGCACACCAATGTCGGAAGTGACGTCCCAGATCGCCACATCAATATCCGCGTCTTTAAATTTTTCCAGAATCGCAAGAAGTGAGCCGTCGCAATTCGTATCTTGGTCGATGCGCCGCGCGTCACGATCTGTCCAGGGCAATTGCGACCATAGCGCTATGGCGTCGCGTTCAATTACTTCGCACAAGGCGTGGCAGGCGGCTTCGGCAAAGTTGTTTCCTGACGCCAAGCCGTTGGAGCTTGAAAGGAAGAACCCGCTGCCGGGCGGCAAAGGCCGTGTGTAATTTGTGTGTATCAGTTCATATGGCGCCCAGGCCCCGGAATTATCCCAAGCGCTTTCACCTCCAGCCCCGGATACCCGATACCGGGCGCGACCGGAAGATCTTGCGATGATCCTGTTTACATCAGGTACGACAGGTGTGCCCAACGGCGTTCAGGTCAGCCATGCCAATCTGGCGAATATCCTGCTGACCGCGCCCGGTGATCTGGGAATGCGCCCGGGCATGAAGGTTGGACAGGTTCTATCCATCGCTTTCGACATGGCCGCCTGGGAAACACTGGGGGCGCTGTCAAATGGGGCAACTCTGGTCATTCGTGGCAAGTCCATTCAGGAAACGGCTGAACAAGTGGATGTTCTGATCGCCACGCCGTCAATCCTGAACGCGCTAGATCATACACTATGCCAACAGGTCAAAGTCGCCGCCGTGGCCGGAGAACCCTGCCCTCGCCCCCTTGCCGACAGGTGGTCGGCATTCTGCACATTCTACAATTCCTGTGGTCCGACAGAGACGACAATCATCAACACGGCCGAGCCGCATCACCCCGACAAACAGATCCTGTCCATCGGTCGTCCGACACCCAACAACACGGTCTACATTCTGGACGAAAACCTGCGCGCCCTCCCAATCGGCCAGAAGGGTGAGATGTGGGCCGGTGGGGATTGCGTGACAACCGGATACCTCGCCAACCCTGAGCTGACGGATGAGCGTTACCGCCCTGATCCGTTTCGCCCTGGCCATATGATGTTTCGCACCCGCGATCTGGGCCGATGGAGAGCTCGAACATTTCGGCCGCGTTGATGATCTGGTCAAGGTACGCGGCTTTCGGGTGGAACTGGACAGCGTCTCAGGCGCGCTTGAACAGTCGCCCTGCTGCCAACAGGCCGTGACGCTGCAATATGACAGCCGAAATCTGGTAAGTTTCATCTCGCCTGCTTCCGCCTGCCCCAAGCGTGCGGCGCGATCGGTTGCGGACCGTCTGCCCTATTATTGCTGTCCGGCTGTGGTGACGCCGATGGACGCGCTGCCACGGACACCACGCGGCAAACTGGACAAGCGCATGCTGAAGCAACTCGCCCGTGACCACATCGCGCAAACCGGGACGGAGCTGAAGTGATGACAACTCAAACCACAAATCTGCAATCCCGGGGCCTGAACTGGCGGCGGGTCACACGGCACCCGGCGGTGATGGAATACTGGCGACTGGCGGCGCTGGTTGCCGTCGTCAATCTGGGTGTTTTCGTGAAGGGGCTGCACCAGGGCAGGTGGTTTCATGATGGTGAGTACGCGCTGCACCTCATCGCGGACATGGCGTTGATCAACCTGAGCATCGGTATCCTGATCCGGCAGCAAAGGGTGGTCAACGCATTGTTCTGGCTGGCGACCCGGGTTCCGACATCCTGGCCTTTGTGGATTCGCTGGGGTGCCGGCAAGGTCTTTCATTTTGGCGGACTGCATTCAGGATGTACCGTTGCGGGCACGATCTGGTTCGGGTTCTTGCTGTTTGGAATGATCGCGAACAGGGGTGCAGGGGCGGCTTCGCCCTCGGGCCTGACACTGACGCTAAGCGCCGCCATGGTCGTGTTGATGACCATCATGGTGGTTTCGGCGCTGGGACCGATCCGAGCCCGCTTCCATAATATGTTCGAGAAAATCCATCGCTTCATCGGATGGACCGTCCTGGCGCTGTTCTGGGCACAGACGGTATCAATAAGTTCTGACACTGGCGATGCATTGTTGCGCAGCGCTGCGTTCTGGATGCTTTGCCTGATCACGCTGTCGATCCTGTCTCCGTGGCTGACGCTGAAACGGGTGAAGGTTGATATTGTCAAACCGTCGAACCATGCGGTGATTGCCCGGTTCGAATACGGCGACACGCCGTTCCCCGGCAGTTCCAACGCCATCAGTCACACACCGTTTGGAGAGTATCACTCTTTCGCCAATATCCCGGCCCCGAACCAGAAAAGCTACCGGCTGGCAATCAGCCGGGCCGGAGACTGGACAGAACGATTCATCGACAACCCGCCTGACAGGGTCTGGGTCAAAGGCATCACGACATCTGGCGTGGCCCGAATTGAGGTTTTGTTCAAAAAGGTCGTTTATGTCGGCACCGGGTCCGGAATTGGTCCGATCCTGCCTCATCTTCTGGCCGGTGACGTGCCGAACAGGCTGATTTGGTCGACCCGAAGCCCCCGAAAGACCTATGGGAACGCGTTGGTTGACGAGATCGAAGCGCATACTGATACCCCTCTGATCTGGGACACTGATAAACGGGGTAAACCGAACCTTTCCGCATTGGCTTTGCAGTCGGTTCGTGACAGCGACGCCGAGGCTGTCATCGTGATTTCGAACCAGAAGCTTACGCGAAAAGTCGTGCACGACATGGAAAGCCTGGGCATCCCCGCCTATGGCGCAATCTGGGACAGTTGATCATGTATGAGACAATTCAGACGGAAACTCACGGGCGTGTCGCCACAATCCGCTTCAACCGGCCGGATCGACTGAACGCCCTGAATTCGCGGGTCATGCATGAGGCGCTGGACGCGGCAACCAACTTTGAGGCCGATCCGGCAATCGGCTGCCTGATCCTGACCGGAAACGAGCGCGCCTTTGCGGCCGGGGCTGACATCAGCGAGTTGGCGGTTCAGACCTATGCCAGCATGCAGGCCAGTGACTTCTTTGGCGGCTGGGACCGGTTCGCCGCACTGAAACTGCCAAAGATTGCAGCTGTTGGCGGCTACGCGTTGGGCGGCGGGTGCGAGATTGCCCTGATGTGCGACGTCATCCTGGCGTCGGACACCGCAAAATTTGGCCAGCCTGAAATCAAGATCGGCTGTATTCCCGGTATCGGCGGCACGCAGCGCCTTACCCGGCTGGTTGGACGTGCCAGGGCGATGGACATGATCCTGACCGGTCGCATGGTGGATGCGCAGGAGGCGCTTCAGATGGGTCTGATCAGTCGCGTAGTACCTTCCGAAGAACTTGAACAAACCGCACAGGATGTAGGACGAACCATTTCCGGCTATGCACCTGACATCGCAGAAATGGCTCGTGCCTGTGTAAACATGGCCGAACATCGCGCGCTGGATTCCGGTCTTCGCTATGAGCGGCAGATGTACCACGCCCTTTATGGATTGCCGGCGCAACAGGAAGGCATGAACGCGTTTCTGGAAAAGAGAGAACCCCGGTTCCATCCCGTTTGATTTCCATCGAACGGGAAAGATCGGGATTGACTTTCCCAAAATTGTATACAGCTATGCGTACAATTGCATCCAGTGGGGCCACGCCATGCAGACCTGTTACGGTGGAAAAACGGTATACGGAGCCAACCTTGGCATTCTTATGCTTGAAACGCAGTTTCCGCGCATTCCCGGCGACATCGGAAATGCGCTTACCTGGCCTTTCCCGGTACAGTACCGCGTCGTGCGCAGCGCCACGCCCGAGTTGGTGGTGCGCAATGATGCACGGGAACTGGTTGACCTTTTCATCGAAGCCGCAAAAGACCTGGTTGCCTCAGGCTGCGACGGTATCACGACAAATTGCGGTTTTCTGTCGATTGTTCAGGACAGGCTGGCCGAGGCGGTACGGGTTCCTGTTGCCACATCCTCTCTGATGCAGGCCCCCATGATTCAGGCAATGCTTCCCCCCGAAAAACGCGTGGGCATTCTGACGATCTCGAAAGAAACGCTGACGCCGGCCCATCTGGCTGCCGCGAATGTACCGGCTGATACTCCGGTCGTGGGCACCGAGGGTGGTCGGGCGTTTACCCGTGATATACTGGGAGATGCCCCCGAAATCGATTTTGCGGCATGCCGGCTGGATATGCTTGATGCGGCGCGGCAACTGGTGACAGAACATCCGGATGTCGGCGCAATCTTGCTGGAATGCACCAATATGACGCCTTACGCGGCGGACGTCCGCAAACTGACCGGACTGCCAGTGTTCTCGATCTACACTTTCCTGAAATGGTTTCATGAATCGCTTGTACCGGATCGGTTTTCCCCGGAACTGGATGATCCACTGCTGGGGTTGGCGAGGTAGACATCGCACATCCTGACCCAGCTGCGTGACACAGTTGGGCAGGACTGTGGGTCTACAAGTTCCCCGGAACGTAGAGTTGGGAAAACGCCACGCGCACCAATTCGACCGTCTGTTCACTGCGGCGTTCAATGTGACGCCGTAAAGCTACGATCGCGGCGTCTTTGTCCCGTGCCTTTACCGCATTCAGGATGATGCGATGCTGTGACAAGGAAGAGTGATCATAGTCAGGCGTATCCCGGCGATCACGCAGCAGCCGCAAGTTTATCATCCTTACATACCGGATGCGTTCGTTCACGTTGTACAGCAGCCGGACCAGTTCATTGTTGCCCGACAGTGTCGCGAGCTTGACATGAAACTCTTCGTCCATGCGCAAAAGAACATTCAGATCGCTGCAAACAGAATAGGATTTCTCGGCCTCGTCCAGATAGGCGACAACCTCGGCGATTGCGTTGTCATCCGCTCCTTCAATGGTACGGATTAGCGCCTCGGTCTCAAGCGCGCATCGTAGCTGGTAAAGTTCCAGAATCTTGTCGGGGCTGAGTGGGCGGCAAAAAAACCCTTTGCCAAGTTCGAAAGTCAGGAACCCTTCGGCGGCAAGCCGGTTCAATGCCTCGCGCAGTGGGGTGCGGCTGACATCAAGGGTTTTTGTCAACGCGGTCTCATTCAGGCGCTCACCGGGCATGAACTCGAAACTGATCGCCTTCTTGCGTAACGCCTCGTAGGCGCGTTCTACGCTTCCTTCGGATTTGGACATCTCATACCCAACAGTTCGGATTTTGCCCGTTCTATCAAAGCGCACGGGAAAAGAAACATTTGTCTTCACAGATTGCGACAGTACTGTATACAGGCTGGAATACGATGCAAGGGGCGATGATTCTCGCCACAATGGGATGATATGACGTCTGAGGCTCAACAAGTCGTCGTAATTGGCGCCGGAATCGTCGGTGTCTCGACCGCTATCTGGTTGCGTCGCAAGGGCGTCGACGTCACCATTGTGGACCGCAACGCGCCAGGGGATGACAGGGCGACGTCATATGGCAATGCCGGGGTGCTGGCGGCATGCTCAGTCGCCCCTGTCACGGCGCCGGGACTGGTTCTCAAAGGTCCCCGAATGGCCTTGGACCCGAACTTCCCGCTTTTTCTGCGCTGGTCCTATTTGCCACGGCTTGTGCCATGGCTGACAAAATACCTGTCACATGCCAACGACAAGGACACCCGTAGAATTGCTGCCGGGCTTGCTCCGCTGACCTCGGACTCGGTCGAGCAGCACTTTGCCCTGACTAAGGGAACAGAAGCCGCGCAATGGGTCCAAACCTCGGACTACAGTTTCGCCTATCCCGACCGCGCCACCTTCGAAGCGGACAGCTACACGTGGATGCTGCGTCAAACCGCAGGCTTTGAACCCGAGGTTTTGGAAGGGGACGCCGTTCGCGAGTTCGAGCCGAACCTGACGGGAAATCTGAAACTTCTGGCCGTGATGCATGATCACGGATTTTCACGCAGCCCCGGATCATACGTGGCCGCGCTTGCAACCGAAGCCGAAAAACTGGGGGCTTCGATCCGTCGGGCCGAGGTTACAGATTTCGAGTTCACTGAAGGTAAGGCAACGGCCGTGATAACGGACAGCGGCACGCTGCCCTGCTCCAATGTTGTTCTGGCGACCGGTGTCTGGTCCGGACCGTTGGCGAAAAAGCTTGGACTGTCCGTGCCGCTCGAAACCGAGCGCGGTTATCACATTGAATTCGCGGGGGCGGAAAACGGGCCATCGACCCCATTGATGATCACCACCGGCAAATTTGTCGCCACCCCGATGGCAAATGGGCTACGCTGTGCCGGTGTCGTCGAATTTGGCGGGCTGAAAGCCGGGCCTTCAAAGGCGCCGCTTGATTTGCTCAGGCGCAAGGTCGAGGAAAGCTTTCCGCACCTCAGGTTCGAAAACATGAACAGTTGGCTGGGCCATCGCCCTGCCCCGACCGACAGCCTGCCGTTGATCGGAGAGATTGGCCATAGCGGCGTACTGGCCGGGTTCGGGCATCATCATGTTGGCCTGACCGCCGGGCCCAAAACCGGACGCATTCTGGCTGGGCTGGTGACGGGAGAGCGCAGCAATATTGATCTGACCGTCTACGATCCGCAGCGGTTCTGAAGAAACGACCATAAACGCCCCGGAAATCAGGGGCCGAAAATAGGCAACAAGGGAGTTTGAAATGCCAAATACAATCACCAAAATTGCCGCTGGTGTCGCGGTAGCCACCGTATCAGCGGTATCGGCCAATGCTGAAACCTGGGATATGCCGATGGCCTATTCGGCCACCAACTTCCACTCGGCCACCGGTGCGATGTTTGCTGAATGCGTGACCACGGGAACGGCGGGTGAGTTGACCATTCAAACCCATCCGGGCGGCTCGCTCTATGCGGGTGCGGAAATAAAACGCGCAATCCAGACCGGGCAGGTCAACATCGGTGAGCGTCTGTTGTCCGGTCACCAGAACGAAAACGCGCTGTTCGGCTTTGACTCTGTTCCATTCCTTGCGACCTCGTTCGAGGATTCCGAAAAGCTGTGGGATGTGGCCAAGGGCCCGCTGTCCGAACTGCTGGCGGAACAGAACCTTCATCTGCTCTATTCGGTGCCGTGGCCGGGTCAGGGTCTGTATTTCGACCGCGAGGTCAACAAACTGGCCGATGCCGAAGGTCTGAAGTTCCGCGCCTATAACTCTGCCTCGGCCCGCATGGCCGAGCTTGCCGGGATGCTGCCGGTGCAGATCGAAGCCGCAGAAATCAGCCAGGCATTTGCGACGGGTGTGGCACAGGGCATGGTCTCGTCCGGGTCCACCGGTTACGACCGCAAAGTCTGGGAAAGCCTGTCGCATTACTACGGCGTGGATGCCTGGATGCCGCGCAACTATGTTCTGGTGAACATGGATGCCTGGAACGGCCTGGATGACGCGACCAAGAACGTTGTGAACGGCTGCGCCCTTGCCGCGGAATATGCAGGCGACTGGCGTTCGATCCAGTACACCGAGTTCACCGTGAACGAGCTGGGCAAGAACGGCATGACCACCGGCCCCGCAAGCGATGAACTGGCCGCTGAACTGCGCGCCATCGGCGAGACCATGACCGCCGAATGGCTGGAAGCTGCCGGCGAACAAGGTCAGCAAATCGTCGATGCCTTCAAGGCTGCCCAATAATCCTTGACTGAAACATGTCCCGATGCCGATCCGGCGTCGGGGCGCACAAGAGGAGAATTGCCGTGGCGCTGTTCAGTCTGTTGCGCGTTGTTCTGGATGCTCTGTACCGTTGGGCCGGATATGTCGCCGCTGTCTTTCTGATCCTGATCCTGTGTTTCGTCTCGATGCAGATGATCTCTCGATGGGTGGGTGAGGTTGTCGTGGGCGGACCAGATTTCACCGGCTATTGCATGGCCGCCGCGTCGTTTCTGGCGCTGCCCTATGCGCTGAACAGCGGCAGCCATATTCGGGTAAACCTGCTTTTGAACGCGCTTGGACGGTTCCGGCGATTTGGGGAAATCTGGTGCTGGGCAGTTGCCAGTTACCTGACATATCTGTTCGCGCGCTACGCCATCAAGCTGACCTATGAAAGCTATCGTTTCAACGACATCAGCCAGGGGCAGGACGCGTGGCCCATCTGGATCCCGCAGATGTCGATGGTCATCGGCACGGTCCTGCTGGCGATCTGCGCCTTCGACAACCTGATCAGTACCCTGTTCACGGGTAAGGACAACATTCGATCCGCCGGGGTCGATGTGCACGCGGAGTAAGCCCAGTGGAACAATTCTACCTCGTCTCCATCTTTCTGTTCGCGCTGTTTGTGCTTTTGGGCACAGGCGTCTGGGTCGCCCTCGCGCTGTTTGGCGTGGCTTACCTTGGACTTGAGATGTTCACATCACGCCCGGCTGGCGACGCGATGCTGACCCGTATCTGGACCGGATCCTCAAGCTGGACACTGACGGCGCTGCCGCTGTTCATCTGGATGGGCGAAATCCTGTTCCGAAGTCGATTATCGCAGGACATGTTTCGGGGTCTGAGCCCGTGGATGCAGCGTTTGCCGGGTGGCCTGGTCCATGTGAATATCGTCGGCTGCACAATATTTGCTGCCGTGTCCGGTTCTTCAGCGGCTACGCTCACCACCGTCGGCAAAATGTCGATCCCGGAACTGCGCAAACGGGAATACCCTGAATATATGATCATCGGGACCCTGACCGGCGCGGCGACGCTGGGCCTGATGATTCCGCCATCTCTGACCCTGATTGTGTACGGGGTCGCCGTCGAGCAATCGATTTCGAAACTGTTCATGGCAGGCATCCTGCCCGGTATCGTGCTGGCCAGCATGTTCATGGCCTATGTCGCTGGCTGGTCCTTTCTGCGCCGTGATGAAGTACCGGAAATCTCCGACCGTATGACCTTTGGGCAGAAACTGAACGAAAGCCGGTTTCTCATCCCGATCATCCTGCTGATCCTGGTGGTCATCGGCTCGATGTATGGCGGCTTTGCCACGGCAACAGAGGCTGCCGCCATTGGGGTCATCGGATCGTTCATACTGGCGGCCATGCAGGGATCGCTGACGAAGGAGGCCTTCATAGAAAGCCTTTTGGGTGCCACCCGAACCTCGGCCATGATCGCCTTTATCCTCATGGGTGCCATCGCCCTGACACTGGCGATGGGCTTTACCGGACTGCCGCGCGCGCTGGCGGAATATATCGAAGGGTTGCAACTGTCGCGCTTCTCTCTGCTGCTGGCGCTGATGCTGTTCTATATCATTCTCGGCATGTTTCTTGACGGCATCTCGTCGGTCGTCCTGACCATGGCGATTGTACAACCGATGGTCGAGGGCGCGGGCATAGATCTTATCTGGTTCGGAATCTTCATCGTGGTGGTTGTGGAAATGGCGCAGATTACACCCCCGATCGGTTTCAACCTGTTTGTCATGCAGGGGATCACTCGGCACGAGATGGGATATATCGCAAAGACCGCCCTGCCGCTGTTCCTGATCATGGTGGTGATGGTCTTCGTGATGATCGCTTTCCCGGAACTGGCCACCTGGCTGCCTGACAATATGCGGAACTCGGCAGGCCGGTAATCGGCCGGCCCCTTCCACACTTTATATTCACCTGTCACAGCAGGGGGGGGGACCCACGTCATGACCCGATCCAAAATACTCGCAGCCGTTGACCTTGTGCACAAAGACAGCGACGCCCACGTCGTTCACGAAGCAATTTCGCTGGCCCGATCCCATGACAGCACGGTCGAGGTGATCTTTGTCATACCGGATCAGGAGCTCAGCTATGTTCAGGGTTACATCCCGGCAGAAATGCACCAGCAGGTACTGATCGAGGCAGAGAATGATCTGGCCGCGTATTGCGCCGACTTCAATTGGCACGGCGTCGCACACAAAACCAGGGTGCTGCGCGGTGTCGTTTACGAGCAATTGATCAACCACGCCGACGATCAGTCAGCAAGTTTCGTCGTGATCGGTGCCAGCAAACCATCGGTCCGGGATTTTCTGATCGGACCAAACGCTGCCCGGGTGTCGCGATACGCCCGTTGCAGCGTGCTGGTCGTGCGGCCGAACTGACCATCTGCCAACTCTCACTTTCGGAGACATACGTGAGCGACCATAAAATCGAAACTCTGCGCGTTCATCGCATTTCGATCCCCGCCAAAGCTGTCCATTCGCATGGCAGCGGCGACGTAGCAGGTATTAACGTTGCGATATTGGAAATGGTAACGGATACCGGCCTTACAGGCTGGGGCGAAGCCTCACCCTGGCCTGTCTTCACCGGAACCGCCGAGGCGAACGCCGCCGCCTTGCACGTGCACCTGCGCCCGCATCTGATCGGTCAGGACCCGGTCCAGGTCGAAAAGCACATGAACATGGCGGAGAAGGTGCTGATCGGCCACCCCGAGGCCAAGGCCGCGCTGGAAATGGCGCTGCTGGACATCACCGGCCAGATCACCGGCCTTTCGGTCTGCGAACTGGTCGGCGGTAAAATGCGTGGCAGCATGGGGATGAGCTTTTCGGTCGCCAACCCAGATTTCGACGCTGACCTCGATGACATCGCCGCGATGTGGGAAGACGGCGTGCGCATCTTCAAGTTCAAGACCGGTTTTGCCGACCATAGGTTCGACCTTATACGCTGTGAAAAACTGCGTGATATCTATGGCGACGAGGCGGACATCCGCATTGACTACAATCAGGGTCTTCCGGCCTATGACGCCGTGCGCTGCATCCGGGATCTCGAGGCGTTTCGCCCGACATTTGTCGAACAGCCCGTCAAGATGCACGAACGTGAAGCCCTGGCCCACATTGCGCATGTAATCGATACCCCGATCATGGCGGACGAGGGCGTGTTTGACCCCAAAGGCGCGCTTTACGGGGCGCAGATCCGGATCGCGGACATTTTCTCGCTCAAGATCATGAAATCCGGTGGTATTCGGCGGGCGCTGGAGGTGGCGGCAATCGCCCGTGCTGCCGGAATCGAGATCTATGGCGGCTGCATGTTCGAAACGGGACTGGCCCATGCCGCCGGTGCCCATCTGATGGCCGCCGTACCGGACCTGGTCCTGCAATGCGAATTCTACATGGCGACCTACTACGCCGCGGAAGACATTCTGACCGAACCCTTCCCTGTCAAAAACGGGCGGGTACACGTTCCGACCGGGCCGGGTCTGGGCGTTCAGGTCAATCCTGACATGCTGACAAAATACGCTGTCGCAGAACCTTTGACGTAATCTCAAAAACTTCGGACCGGCTGCATACAGCACTGTGTGCGGTGGTTGATCGGGAAAGGGAACCTACCCATGGAACACCAAGACACAAAGCGCATGAACGGCGCCCAGATCATCCTGAAGATGCTCGAATTGCTCGGCGTCCGCCATGTTTTCGGCCTGCCGGGGGAAACCACCATCGGCTGGTACAAGGAATGGCGTGAACACAGCAATATCGAGTTCGTCCTGACCCGCGATGAACGAACCGCATCCTACGCCGCCGAGGCCTATGCGAAGATCACTGGGCGCCCATGCGTTCTCGAAGCGCCCAGCCCCGGTGTCACCCATTGTTCGCCCGGCATCACCGAAGCATTCCTCAGCTCGGTTCCGGTGATCTTTTTCAGTTCGGACATTCCGATCAATCAGGACAAAAAACACGGCCTGACCGGGATCGATCAGACCAAACTCTACGACAGTATCTGCAAGGAAAGCTTTGTGCTGACCAACGCAAGGGAAATCCCGTTCCTGCTTCGCCGGGCCTTTCGTGTCGCAACCTCCGGTCGCCCGGCACCGGTGCATATCCGGGTGCCGATCAACATCTTCGGAGAAGAGGCGGAGATTGACGATCTCTATGCCGAGGCGGAATACAGCCAATACCCGGCGCACCGGCCAGTTGCCGACCACGGCAAAATTCGCTCTGCAATCGACATTCTTCTGGCTGCCAAAAAACCGGCCATTGTCTGCGGTCAGGGCGGGCTGATCTCAAAGGCCTCTGACGCAATTCTGGAACTGGCGGAACTTCTGCAAATCCCCGTCGGCACAACAACGCCCGGCAAAGGCACCATTCCAGAAGATCACCCACTGGCGCTGCGCGTCATCGGGGGGCGCGGCGGAATGGAATATTCCAACCAGTACGTGTTCGAAGCTGACACGATCTTCTTTGTCGGGTCAAACACCGACAGCGCTGCGACCGACCACTGGAAGCTGTACGGGGACCCGAAATCCAAGACCTTTCTGCATCTGGATATTGCCGAGGCGCATGTCGGCAACAACTTTCCCGTCAAAGTGGGCATGGTCGGCGACGCACGGGCCAGCATTGAATACATGGTCGAGATCATCAGGGCCGAGCACCCGAACCTGAAGCGCGACAGGATCGATCTGAACCCGGTGAAGAAAACCGCGCTCGACAATGTCTTCAACTCGAACATCCCGATGCCCGAAGGGACGATCTCGCCGGTCAAGCTCAGCCAAGCGCTGGACAAAATCATGCCGGACGACGCCGTGATCACGTCGGAGCCGGGCGTCAGCGCGATCTACCCGTCTGCCCTTCTGACGTTCAAAAAGCCGGGCCGCCGTTACATCACCAACTACTCCATGGGGGCGCTGGGATATTCGGTGCCTGCCTGTCTGGGGGCGTCCTATGCCAATGACGGTCCGGTGATTTCCTTTACCGGTGACGGGTCGTTCGGATTTGTCATTGGCGACATGGAGTCGATCAAGCGTTCCGGCAAAAACGTTACGATCATCCTGACCCGCAACGACACATTCGGCTGGATCCGGGGCGAAGCTATCCTTCTGGACGAAATAGATGAACCGTGGTCCACCGACTTCGGCCGTGTGGATTACTGCAAGGTTGCCGAGGGGTTTGGTTTCCGTACCGCGAAAATCACAAGTGAGTCAGAAATAGAGGCTGTTCTGTCTGAGGCGATCGCCAACCCCGGAGCGAACTTCATCGAAATCATGGTTCCGTCGCAGGACAAGATCGTCCCGTTTGTACCGAACTGGGTACGCGCTGCGCGGGCCAAAAACCTGCCGCACTTCTACTGACTCAAGCCGCAGCCCCATTGGCCGGGGGCCGTGCAAAACCCTTCTTATTCCGACAGGGACAGTAGGAAAGGTATTAGGTTGCGCGTGCTGACACGCGCCAACACGGACAACGAAATCGCCTCAGCCCCGGCACACGGCCTGAGCTATTTCAGTAATGGCATGATGGAGTGATTTGGCCGAGGACCGAGGGCCAAGGGCCGAGAAGGACGTTCCGGTCTCGTGGCACCACAGGTAGCAACCGATGTGGTGGATCGAGCATCGTGTTGCGGCACCGGATTGCATGGTTCGGATATCAACATTGCAAAGCCGTTCGAACAGATCGCAGGCGGCCGGGCCGGTAATGTCAAACCGGCACCAGCCGTCGGTTTGTTCGACAACGGAAGCAGTGTTTCCGACAGCGGCCTTGACCTCAGCTGCCAGCATCTCTTGGCTTGCGTGATCGGCATCGATCATCCAACTGTCCGGACCAATCCAGAATGCCGAAAAGGCCGATGTCGCCACCGATTGGCCGGGCGCAGGCAGAGCCGCACCGATCAACTCATTTGCCTTGGTGACACACGCTGCCTCATGCCCTTGACGTGCGGTCAGTGACGCCAGCGCCCGCGAGGTGTTTTCCGTGATCGTCAAGCCGGGAAAGCCGTCTGATCGGGGCTCGGCACCTCCAAGCGGTGTGAGCGGTTTCAGTTTATGCACGCTGACGTCCTCCATCGGGATCGACAAAATGGGCGCTGACCACCTCGACCTTCACTTCGCTGCCCTCCAGCGGGTTGACCAGACGCAGAACCTCGCCCATCCGATCTGCACCGTTCTTCAGGAACCCGATGCCGATCGAACTGTGCAGGACCGGTGAATAGGCGGCCGAAGTGACATAGCCCTGGTCGTGGGCCGCATCGACCGGACCATCACTGGTCATCAAATGGCCCCCTGCGACCACGGGGTCGTCGGCATCCACCGGTTTGAAGCCCACCAGACGCAGAGCGTCTTCCTCGTTCAGCCCAGCGCGCTCGCTCAGGGTGTTGCCGATGCAGTCCTTCTTTTTACTGACCATCCGGCCCATACCAAGGTTCAGCGCCGTGGTAGTGCCGTTCAGCTCATTGCCGGTGGCATGCCCCTTTTCGATCCGCATGACGCCCAAGGCTTCTGTGCCATAGGGAACCACACCGAA
The DNA here is from genome assembly GCF_056531525.1 of Ruegeria sp. N11. NCBI lineage: Bacteria > Pseudomonadati > Pseudomonadota > Alphaproteobacteria > Rhodobacterales > Roseobacteraceae > Ruegeria > Ruegeria sp. N11. Next base: position 77,652 of record NZ_JBQFLX010000013.1, on the reverse strand, counting down.
TTCCTCTCCCGCCTCCATCAGCGCGCGGATCATCGCATCGCCATAGCGTGTGGGCACGGCGATTTCATAGGCCAGCTCGCCGCTGAAAGAGATACGGAACAAACGCGCCCGGCAACCGCCGCAAACGGTGACCTCGGCGCAGGCCATGAACGGGAACGCTTTGTTCGATAGATCGAAACCCGGATCGACAATCTTTTCCAGCAACTTGCGGGAATTCGGTCCGGCCACTGCATACTGGGCCCAGGCCTCGGTGGTCGAGATCAACTGCACGTCCAGATCGGGCCACAGACATTGCCGCGCAAACTCCATCTGGCGGTAAACCAGAACGGCGTTGGCGGTGGTTGTCGTGACCACTAAGTGGTCGTCGGCCAGTCGCGCAGCGGTGCCGTCGTCATAGGCGATGCCGTCTTCACGCAGCATCAGGCCATAGCGTACCTTGCCAACCGGCAGTTTTGCGAACCCGTTGGCATAGATTCTGTTCAGGAACTCCGCCGCGTCCGTTCCCTGCACGTCGATCTTGCCCAGGGTGGTAACATCGCAGACACCAACCGATTTGCGGGTCTGCAGAACCTCGCGATCCACCGATTGCCGCCAGTGCGTCTCACCCTTTTGCGGGAACCATTGTGCCCGCAGCCAATCGCCGACTTCGGTGAACACCGCGCCCTGTTCCGTTGCCCATTTGTGGCTGGGCGTCTCTCGGGTCGGATGGAAATGTTTGCCGACCGACCGGCCAGCCAGAGCACCCATGGCAACCGGCGTATAGGGCGGGCGGAAGATGGTGGTGCCGGTTTCCGGGATCGACTTGCCTGTCATCTCGGCCATCACCGCCAGGCCACCCATATTCGACGTCTTGCCCTGGTCGGTGGCCATACCCAGCGTGGTATAGCGTTTCAGATGTTCGACCGAGACATAGTTCTCCTGATGCGCCAGTTTGACATCCTTGACGGTCACGTCGTTCTGCTGGTCGATCCAGGCGCGGCCCTTGCCCTCTTTCACATACCAGAAGGGTTGCAGGTTCACCGGTGCGTCCTCGGCCTGCGGTATATCCCCGACCTGCGCCGCAATCCCGAGGCCCGACAGTGCTGCCGCCGCCCCTTCTGCGCCGGATTTCAGCGCGCCGTGGGTCGACATCAAGCCAGCCGCGGCCCCGGCGACCGACATTCCGACCGGTAACACGTCACCCGGAACAAACGCTGCAAGACCCTCGTTCCATTGCGGGCGCCCGCGCTGATGGCATGTCAGGTGCACATTGGGGTTCCAACCGCCTGAGACAGCCAGACCGCCGCATATGATATCGCGGGTGAACCCTTTCGCTGTACGGACCGTCACCGACCCCAGACCCAGTCTGCCCTTGCTGTTGATCACCTGCGCACCGGCGAACAGTTCCGTCCCTTCGATGGCGGGTGCGTCGGCCCGCGTGTCGATCACGGCGGTGACATGTACACCTTTGGATATCAGGTCGGCAGCCGTGCGATGACCGTCATCGTTGTTGGTAAACACCGCCATGTGTTCGTGCGGTGTCACTGCCCAGCGATTGGCATAGGCCCGGGTTGCCCCGGCCAGCATCACGCCGGGGCGATCATTGTTGGCAAATGCGATGGGCCGCTCGGTTGCGCCGGCACATAACAGCGCCCGTTTCGAATAAATCCGCCACATGATCTGCCGGGGCTGCCCGACACCGGGCGTCAGTACGTGATCGGCCACCCGCTCGACAGCGCCATAGGTGCCATGATCGAAAGCCCCGATCACGGTGGTGCGCGACAGCAGGCGTACATTGTCCATTGCCGACAACTCTGCCACGGCCTGCGCTGCCCAGTCCGATCCGGCCATTCGGCCGACCTCGTAACTTTCGGCGTTAAGGCGCCCGCCCAGAACAAAATCCTCGTCCGCCAGAATGACCCGAGCACCTGCTCGGCCAGCTGTCAGCGCGGCCATCAGGCCCGCCGGACCGGCCCCGATCACCAGCAGATCGCAATGCAGAAAGCCCTTGTCGTATAAATCAGGGTCGTCCTGTCCGGACACGCTGCCCAAACCGGCCGCGCGCCGGATCGCCGGTTCATAGAGCTTTTCCCAGAACGCCTTCGGCCACATGAATGTCTTGTAATAAAAGCCTGCGGTCAGGAAGTTGCTGAACATGTCATTGACCGACAACACATCCCGCTTCAGCGACGGCCAGCGGTTTTGCGATTTTGCCTCGAGCCCGTCAAAAAGCTCGGCCACGGTGGCACGGGTGTTGGGCTCCTGCCGCGCGCCCGAGCGGAGTTCGACCAGCGCGTTGGGCTCTTCTGATCCGGACGTCAACGGCCCGCGTGGACGGTGATACTTGAACGACCGACTCATCAGCTGCACGCCATTGGCCAGCAGGGCCGAGGCCAGTGTGTCGCCAGGGTGACCCTGATATCTTTTACCGTCAAAGCTGAAGCTCAGGGGTTGGGTCTGATCGACAAGCCCACCATTCAACCGGTTGGTCTGTACACTCATTTGCTGCGCCCCCTTGCCCGGGCCACATCACGGGCCAGTTCGACGGATGTGATCTCATGCGTCAAGGTGTTGCGCGTCACCACCAACCAGGACCGGTCGCCTTGCTCGTGATACCACAACTCACGATGCTCTCCGGCCGGGTTGTCGCGCAGATAGAGATAGTCGTGAAAGGCGTCAGCAGCATTTTCGGCCTGCCAGTCGGGGCGGTCGATCAGGGCAGCGTCGCCGAGATAGACAAACTCCTGCGCATCGCGGGGCCCAAGAAGCGGATGGTTGATAATCAAGGCATTGGCTCCTGTCGCATTTTCGAACCGCGGAACCGGTTACCGGTTTTGCAGAAAATGCTCATGTCTTCTTCAGTGCAGGTTGGGCTGCGCGCCCACCCCCTTCTCATCGATCATGTGGCCGGTGCGGAACCGGTCCAGGCGATAGGCGGTCGCGACATCATGCGGCCGGTCTGTGGACAGCAGATGCGCAAAGCACCAGCCCGAGGCCGGGGTCGCCTTGAACCCGCCGTAACACCAGCCGCCGTTGAAATAGAGCCCATCAATATGTGTCCGGTCGATGAACGGAGACCCATCCATCGACATGTCCATAACACCGCCCCAGGCGCGCAGCAGACGCACCCGGCCTAGCGCCGGTATCAGCGCCACGCCGCTTTCCACAACATCCTCGATCACCGGCAGGTTCCCCCGCTGGGCATAAGTGTTGTACATGTCGATATCGCCACCAAAGACCAGTCCACCTTTGTCGGACTGGCTGCAATAGAAGTGGCCCGCGCCAAAGGTGATCACACCGTCAATCACCGGCTTCAGCCCTTCGGACACAAACGCCTGCAACACATGGCTTTCGATTGGCAGGCGCATCCCCGCCTTTTCCATCACGCGGCCTGAAGACCCGGCCACAGCCACGCCAACTTTCTTGGCCCCGATGAACCCACGCGAGGTCTCGACCCCCAGAACCTTGCCGTTCTCGATGCGAAAGCCAGTGACCTCGCAGTTCTGGATGATGTCCACGCCACGCTGATCCGCGCCACGCGCATAGCCCCAGGCCACCGCGTCGTGGCGCACCGTGCCGCCGCGCCGGTGCAGAAGGCCGCCCTTGATCGGAAAGCGGCCGTTGTCGAAGTTCAGAAATGGATACATCGCCCTGACACCCGCTGTATCCAGCAGTTCAGCGTCCGAGCCGTTCAGAATCATCGCGTTGCCCCGGCGCCGTGCCGCATCGCGCTGCGCATCCGTATGCACAAGATTAAGAATGCCGCGCTGGCTGACCATGGCGTTGAAATTGAAATCCTGCTCCAGCCCTTCCCAAAGCTTCAGGGAAAACTCGTAGAACGGCTCGTTCCCGTCCAGCAGGTAGTTCGAACGAATGATCGTCGTGTTCCGCCCGACATTTCCACCGCCGATCCAGCCCTTTTCCAGAACTGCAATCCGCGCCTCGCCGAACTCTTTAGCCAGATAGTAGGCTGTGGCCAGACCGTGGCCGCCGCCGCCTACGACAACAATATCGTATTGGCCCTGAGGTTCAGGGTCGCGCCACGCCGGTTCCCAGCCCTTGTGCCCGGTCAGAGCCTCTTTGATGACCCGAAAGCCGGAATATCGCATGCTTTGCCTCGTTCTCGTTTGGAACGCCGTCTGGCGTTCCGCTTGGCCATACTCATCGAATCTAAGACCAACACATGTCATTCCGCGACATTGTTTTTCGTTTTCGGGTCAAAATTCAGAGAAGTCGGTTAGGAGGCTTGACCTCCCGAGTATTCTAAATCGAGTGCTCGAACACAAGAAGCGGGCAATCGCACATGCGTCGTCAAGATGCTTGGTTCCATTCCGATCTGCAGATCTTAGCGCCAGAAACTGCGTTCGCTGATGTTCGACCTGTGTTTCGGCACGGTTCGCAGTAGCCGGGGAACATGAGCGTTTTTGAGAAGGGCGGGAGCTGTGGTATGATTTCACAATAAGACAAAGGATTTAGACATGTTTGAAGGTTTAAACCCCATAATTGCCTTCCGAATGTCCGAACGATTGCTGCTGACCGCAATAGTCATTGTCGTCGCTCTGGTTGTTCTTGTCGGATTCTGGAAAACCGTTCAAAAAATTACGGTGACTGACAGTGGCCCGCTGGGTGTTGCCGGGTCAATGGCCCTGTCCACCCCGGTTTTCGCGCTGTTGGCGGTGATACTGTATGCGTGGGTCAGTCTTTCGCATCCCATTTCCTATTCCGACGCGGCACCGCAGAGCGCTGCGGAAGAACAAGTTGCCGAAGCATCAGGCAGCGCCCCCAGCAGTTTCACAGGATCTCTGAGCCAGCAGTCCCATCAAGTCGCGGCGTCCGAGATCGACGCCTATGCGCGCCAGCAGGCCCGCCATCAGATCTGGACCCTGAACTGCCTTGCGGATTCGACAACCGTTCGCCCTTCGGCACAGAGCGACCTGATCAGCATCAAGCTGGCGTTGATGAAACAGGTCTGGCAGGACGATTGGGGCAATCCGGTGCAATTCGAACGCTGGGCGCAAAATCCATCAGAAGGCGTTCGCCCTTCCGATTCGGCGCTTGAGGTATTTGAAGGCAGGCACACGGGATGTTGAGGCTGGTTATTCTCATCTACGTCCTGATGACCGGCAGTCTTGCGGCCGAAGTCGTCTACAGTCCCGCCGATCTTCAGCGCGTTCGAGACCGCGCAATTCCCACGATTCAATCCGTCATGTGGCAGGACATCGTGCCACGCCTGCCTGATCCGTTTCGAGACCGCGCCAGTGACGTGCAGCTGTTTTTCCCGGAACGCGGTCCGGGGCCCATGTCATTCTATGCGTCACCCGCAAATGGCGAAATCTACATGCCATTGACCTCGTTACGGTTTTTCGATGATATCACGACTCTTCATGCCTGGTTTGAATCCCAGGACTGCCCGACGGAATACATTCAGACCTACCTCGCAGGACTTCTACGGGCGGGCGAGGATCTGCCGGCCCCGTTTGTCGCTTTTGGTCTGGATCGTGACCGGCTCTTTGCCGACAACTACACCTATGACCTGAGCGGCAAAATTTATTCTTCGGCAATTCAGTTCATTCTGGTTCATGAACTGGGGCATGTTCTGCTGGATCATCAGGCCGGTGTTGAAGGCGCAGAAAGCCGTCAACAGGAAGCCGAAGCCGACAGTTTCGCACTGGATCATTTCGCACGGTTGGGTGGAAACCCCATGGGAATATTCTGGTACTATCAGGCCGCATGGTGGCACGACCCGGCCAGTGACCGTGGAAGGCGCGAAAACACCCATCCGGTTTCAGCGGAACGCATCCGGTCGATGGCGAACCGGTTGATCGAGAACCCGGGCGATTTCGCCCATGGCGAGGCCAACCCCGAGCGTGAAGCGGGCTTTGTCAGGCAGCTTGGCGTCATGACGGCCGCATTTGCCGATCTGATTGACGATGACACTTTTCTGACCTGGATGGCTCCGGCGATGTTCAACGACTATCCGCTGTCCAATCTGCGTCAGGCCTGCCCCCACCAATAGGTGCGGATCAAAACCTTGCCAGACCGCACAAATCCCGTTTGCGTTACTCGTGTTTCGCGGGCGATGTTCGATTGCGGAACCTGCGTCATCGCAACGTCGATATCATCGTTTTGAATATCCTTGCGAAAACAGATCTGATGGTGGCACACGTAGGATATGAAAATAACGTTCAAACAAATCGATGCGTTCCGGACAGTGATTTCAACCGGAACTGTGACCGAAGCCGCCGAGGTGTTGGGGATTTCGCAGCCTGCGGTCAGCCGGCTTGTCTCGGATCTGGAATCCGAAGTTGGATTTAGCCTTTTTCAGCGCTCTGGCAGGGCGCTTGTTCCGACGGAAGAGGCGCGGCTACTGGTAAACGAAGTCCGCCAGGCCGTTAGCGGCATGGAACATATCAAGCAATCTGCGACGGCGATCCGTCATTTCGGCCACGCACGCCTCAGCCTGGTTACCACCCCGTCATTTGCGTCACAATTGGCACCGGATCTTATCAAGGAATTTTCGGAAACCTGCCCCGAAGCGATGGCGCGCATGGAATTCGAAGCCAATGACGACACTGTCGAGTGGCAGGTGTCGCAGAACTATGATTTCGGCATCAAGACAAGCCCGCCATCAAACCCGTCCTTTGAAAGCCTGAAGCTGTATGACGACGATGCCTATTGCGTGCTGCCCAAAGGTCATCCGCTTGCGGCCAAGGAAATCATCAAAGCCCGCGATCTGCAGGACGAAAGCTTTATCTCATACATGGGCCTGTCCCGCTTTCGCTTTGAAGTGGATCGGTTTTTTGAGGCTAATTCTGTTACGCGACGAATGAAATACGAAGCCCGGACAACGGACGGGATCTGCCGTCTGGTCGCGCGCGGCCTGGGCGTATCCATTGTCGGATCGTCCAGAGATTACCTAAAATCGATGCCCGGGTGCATTGCCCTGCCCTTTGCGGCGCCGCTTAGCTTTCAGGCCATCCTGTTCTGGTCCAAAAACGAGCCTTTGTCGGCGGTTGCAAAGATCTTCCTGGACCTCGCCCGCCAGAAGGCAAACTCAGCCTAGATCATGCTGCAATTGGCGACGACATGGTCAGGTTGCGGAAATGATGACCTTTCGGAAGGTGGTCACGGCTCGGACCGCCTGAGTAAGGAAAGCAAAGAACGCATTCCTCGTCCGACATCAGGGTTCCAACCAACCTGGTCTCCAAGGCAAACACCCGGCCAAAGCTTGTTCGATTAGGCGCTCATCGACAGTGCCGCTAACAGACGACCTTCATTCAAACGTCTCCGATCCGTCCGGTTCGATGTGAGCGGCCTTGTTCATTTGCTGACGAAAGACTGCCAGTTCCTGATACATTCGCCGCCGCGCCCGGCTCTGGTTGCCTAGCGGGCGGTGGTCGGCCAGCGAATGCCAGGGATTGATCCGCAAGTTCCGCGCAAAAGACATCTGGGCCGGAGTATCAAATTCCTGCTGCGGGATATGAATACGCGCGACGGGTATCCAGGGCGATTTGTCCTCGGGCCACAGCACCGAAGCATCCTCGACCGGCATCAGGTGCGGGTCGGTCTGGACCTGCACCAGCATCTCAAATTCGGCCGGGCCCGCGCGCAGCGCGCGGGACATGTTGTCCCGTAAGTAGTTCGGCGGCACGCGCCCGAACGGAACGCCGGGGATGGTCATCGGCACATCGGTCAATGGTTTGTAAGAGTACAGCATTGCCTGCCCTTCGCCCAAAAGGTACGGCACGCAACTGAAGTAGCGCTGGCCCAGCGGATTGTACTGGGTCTCGTTCCACAGACCCTGCATGAGGAAGTCGATCAGGTGTGAATCCTTTGGGTTCAGGAAATACCAGATCGGCTCGTCAATTGTGCTCCAGTATTGCAGCTTGGCATTCTCGCGCACGTCCGGCGTCACGAATGTCGGCGTGACGACGGCGGGCCAGTCCTGAGTGAATTTCTCCTCCTCCATCAGCTTCGGCCCCGGCACGTCCATCAGCTTGACGGACATCGACCCGAACCCGACATCCCGAATGTCTTCAGGCACATCCGGGCCGGGCCCGGCAAAGCGAATATAGGCCGGATAGCTTCGTTCGGTTGCAAATACGCCTTTACGCAGGTTTTCGGGCAAATCGGGATTCACCGAAAAGGTTGCGCGTACCAGCCCGTGTGTTTTGGTATTGCCACCGCGTTCGTAGGCACCGGGTTGAAAATGCAGGTTCATCTGCTCACGCATCTCATCGATGATTGTCTGCAGCGCCTCCTCTTCCCAGTCGAATATCTTCTCCTCGGCCAGGCCAAGCCCAAGGTTCGGACGCTTGCGGTTCTTGAGACGCTGAAGAAAGCGCGCCGCAGGTGCACGCACCAGGCGGTTTAGCTGCGGGCGGTAAAATGGCTCCAACCTGCGTTCGAAGTGCAGCCCGATCTGAAGCAGTGAATGCAGAAAACGGCGGATGAAAAGAAGGATAGCGCGCATGAGGATCTCCTATTCCTTCTGTTCTGCGAGCAAGCGTAACGCGCGCAAGCCGGGCAGGAAGAAATAGCCGCCGCCCCTGACGGTCACGAATTGCGGCAGGTGGTCCAACCGCTCGGCGATACCGGTCGCACGCTGGATACTGAAACTGTCTGATGCCGCGCCGCCGACGGGCTCGCGGCTTCCGACGATCGGATCCGCCTCACCGTGCAAACCATCGAAGGAAGGCGAAGACATCCAGGCGTTCTGCACAAATTCGAACTGGCGCGTGATATCGGCGCAAAGGCAGACAAAATGCAGCCCCCTTGCCTCTTGATCGACCCCTTCGTCTGACAGCGCCTGTTCAGGCGACAGTGGCGGCCCGTAGGCGCGCCCGCGACGGACAAGCCGGTGAAAGCGGGTCGACGCAACCAGATCATGCCGTCCCGGCAGCTTGTCCCGCCTGCGGCGGAACCCAAGCGTGCTGGTGATCCAGGCCAATCGACTGGTGACACCGGGTGGCTGATCACCGGTTCTCGGATTGGCCCGCCTGATATGGGCGCCGACCGGGCAGACCACGCCATCGATGTCATCCTCGTAGGTGAAATTGTTTCCCTCACGCCCGCCCTCGATCTCGCGCCTGCCCTTTATCAGCGGTGTGCCGTCCCGCGCGCGACCCACCATCGCCGTTGCCAGCGCTTCGCGGTGCGCGGCGTCGCCATGCGCCACCGAGTCGAGATGTCGCCAGAACCCCGGCACGTCCTGTTCAAGCTGGCGCATGACCAGATAGCTGCCATTGTGCCCAAAGCCGTTGTCCCCCGAGGCCGCGCCGGCATGCGCCGTTGATCCATCTTCGGCGGTGATCAGCGGACCGGAGGAGACTTCCTTGTATTCATTGACATGGCCCAGAACGACCTCGCCGGGTGCGATAAGATTGGAATACGTCTCTCGACCATGCTTGGGTGGGGGGCTTTTTCGGTCCCAATCCACTTTCGGCTCGCTGATACCATCGGCAAAACCGAAAGGCTCGATGCCGTCATTCAGGCGCGTCGGCAGTTCTTGGATGATGTCGAATGCATCGTGAAATGCGCGTTCAAGAATTGTCGACTTGAAAGGGCCGAGCCCGCGCTCGCGCGCATAGAGCATCAGCAGCACATGGACTTTACCGCCTTCCCACATCCAGTTTTCCGGCGCGTTTCCACCGGAATCACCAAGCCTTCGGATGCGGCTGTCTTCGCCCGCCATTCCGGCCAGAAATGGTTGCGAAAACTGCGCCAGAATCTCGTCCGGCAAACCAAGTGTGCGCAATCCGCCAGCCGTGAACGCAACCTGAAGCGCGACCTCGGGCGGGGTATCCAACCACTCGGCCGACGTTATGGGTGCGGATGCCAGCCAATCCCGAGCGGTCCGAGCATCCGAAACGGTCAGCAGCAGAAACTCGGCCTCGGGCAGCTTGCCATAACCAAACCGGATCAAGCCCTGCATGTCCGCGAAATCGACCGGTGTGGTCTGGATATCCCTGTTTTTGCTCATATCTTGGCCAGCCATTTGCGCAGCGCGCGAAGCCCGGGCGGCCGCCGTTCCAGCCCGGCGCGTATTTGCGAGTGCCTGTAGAGATCGACCGCAGTAAGACCGGGGTAGGCCTTGTACCAGACAAGGGTGGCTTGCTGGCGGTTCCGCAGGAAGCGTTTGAACTTGTGCTCCTGCTCGGCCCCATCCTTGATCAGAAACCGCGTACTGGGATAACCCACGCCGTTCGAAAACACGAGGTTGAGCCCCCAGGCAACTTTGTTGACGAAATCGTCCATGTAGCTTTCCAATGCACCATCGTAATTGCTGCAGAACATCACACGGCGCTTGTCATCGAAATAGACCCAACGCGCGAAATGGATTGTCTGAACGCGGGTGAGGTAGCCACGCGAGAAGATGTGCCTTGCTGCGTAATTCAACAGATACAGCGCAACCGTCGTCACCGCGCGCCGGAATCCACCGGGCTTGAGATCGCCAACCGCCGAAAAGGGGTTGGTGACGTCATGGTCTTCATAAGTGCCCATCGCAGCGATATGCGTGTCATCCGGGCGCGGCAGGATTTCGGGATCCGAACGCTCAAGCCGGCGCAGGCGCCAGATCAATAGCGGCGAGGCCAGCAGAACGAGCGGCGATATCGCCAAGAGCACCAACGGCACACCGAATTTTTCGGTCCAGTCGATGAAAACCCGCCGTAACGAAGGTGACCGCCTCGGCGTCAGGCGCAGGCGTCCTTCGCGCCGTTCGGCCGAGACAAATTCCTGCAACCGCTCGTGCAGCAGGATGGCATCTTTTGCCCCGTGGGCCTCAATAAGCGCGTGCAATTCCAATTTCAGAGCGTGCGCAAGCGCGGCTTCCTCGTGAATCTGCTGCACCGTGCGACCGCGCCTGTTTACGTAATTGGCGGCCTCGACCACATTGTGCCGGGCCATCCAATCACGCAGGTCCGTACCTTCACGGAAGTCCTCGCAATGCGAAAAGATGCGACGCAACCCTTCGCCCGCGTGATTTGCCATCTCAACCAGAAAGCTGTCCCGGTCTCCGTCCATATCGCCCAGAAACGCCAGATGCGGCGGGAAGGCGCGCGCTTCGACGCCATAAGCTTCAATGTCCCGCCATGTGTCGACTTGCGGAAGAAATAACCGCGCGACGTGCAAACGATCGAAATCAGCGAAGGGCACGATCGGGTTCTTGGGATCCGCAAGCCCCGGTTTAAGCACCATCTCGGACAGCAGCGCGCGCAAATCCTCGATGCGTCCCTCCGCAATGGGGGCCAAAATCAGAAAGGTGCTCTGCTGTGTCATGGCGGGGCCAGTCTACCAGATTTAGGACGATATCGCGTCGGCATTGAAATCCAGCGCGAAGTCGATCAGGCGATTGTCGTCCCAATAGACCTTGCCCAGATAGAGGCCAGGACCGATGGCCCGGATTTCGTCGCGGATCCATTGTGCGAGAAGCGATGTGTCGGAATAGTCCAGCACGATGCATTCCTTTCCATCGAGCCAGCTCTTGTCCTTGTAAACCTTGGCCAGAATGGCGTTAAGCCCAAACGGCAAGATACGATTGCGCAGCACCCCTTTCGACTGGTCGAAGACTTTGCCCTGCCAGGCAAAACTGTTGATAAAGCGCGAGATCAGCGGTGTGAATTTCGTGCCCGGGGCCACGATGGCGGTTCCTTCGGCTTCGCCGTCGGGAATGTCCCCGGCCGGTACGCTGGAAAACAGTTCGTCCAGTTCTTCCTGACTCATATCCATGAGCGACTCGATGCTATGTGCCATAATGGCCCCCTTTCTAGACAGTGACGTGTTTTGCATCCTCCAGAATGTCCTGGGCGGCTTTTTCGCCGACCATGTAAACAGAGGATGCGATGAAAAATCCCGGAATTCGCGGAAAGACCGAGGCGTCGGCTACCCGTAGCCCCTTTGTACCGTGTACGCGCAGGCGGCTGTCCAACACGCCGCTGTCGGGCGGCCCGATGGCGCAACTGCACGACGCGTGATGCCCCCAACACTCGTCACTTACAAACTGGGCGATTTCCGTATCCGTTTTGACATCCGGGCCGGGAATTTCCTCGGCCTCGATCTGGCCGTTGCGGCGCAGCGGCTCGGTCAGGTTGCGAACAAATTTCACCCCTTCGACAACCGCTTGCAGGTCGTCGTCGCCGCCTTGCTTAAAGTAGTTGAACTCGATGAGGGGCCGGTCGCGCGGATCAGCCGAGGCCAGCCGCACGCGCCCCGTCGCATTTGCTGTATGGGCCTTCAGGACGGCCCAGCTCAGATGGTTGCGGCTGCGCGCCAGATCAGCAGCATAGCCGGGGTAGTAGCCAGCGAACCGCCCTAACAATGCCATGCAAAACAAATCAGGCAGCTTCTTGTCCGGGCTCGAACGCCGAATAACGCCCAGCGCTGCGCCGTTGGTTGAATACAGACCCTTACCGGTGTCCTGCCATTCCCGCCATAGCGGATCGCCGGATTCATAACGGCAGTCGGTCAAGCTTTCCCAGCAATCCACCGCCATGCGGTTTACGACGGCAACTTCGTAGCGATCCTGCAGGTTGCGACCAACGCCGTCCAGCGCGATGCGTTGCGGAATACCCGCCCGAGCCAGTTCGTCGGCCGGACCAATTCCCGACAGCATCAGCAATTGCGGAGTGTTGAAGGCGCCACCCGCAAGAATTACTTCGTGTTTAGCCTGCACGCGCCGTCGAATTCCCTGACTGTCGCTTGGGGTTGCATGCGCACGATAAAGCCGCTCTCCCTTGAGGTATTCGACCCCGGTCGCGCGGTTCTGATCATCAAACAGAACCCGGGTCGCCAGTGCGTCCAGCTCGACCGTCAGACAATCCGGATAACGCCGTGCGGTTTCGAGCACCCGCTCTCGTGTGCCGATACGCCGTCCGTTTTGCGTGGTAAGCGGCGTGTAAACCAGGCCCTCGGCATTGTCGTCGATCCGGTCAAGGTCATTTGGATCTGCGGCACTCTTGAGCTGCCAGCGCAGGCGCCGTCGCACCTCGCCTGCATCACCCAGCATTTCGCGAACGGACGTGCGCACCATGTCCATGAGGTCGTCGTCGCGAAAGGCCGCCCGCGGGATCGCCTTTTCCGTCGAAAGCCAACCGCGATAGCCGTGGCCGGTCCGGTCGATGCCAATTGCATTCAGCGCCTTTTGCATCGGGCGATGGCGGCAGTTTTCGATCCGGCGGAAAATCTGATGCATCGCCTTCGGCGACCAACCGGCGTCGCCGGTAATCTTCTCGATGTGGCGCCAGTCTTCGTGATGCGGGTATACGAATATCATTGCGTTGTGTGCCGTGCAGCCACCCAGCGTACCCGCCCGTGGGTACAGTACGCCATCCGGCCCCGCCTTTGGATCGCGCGCCTGCAGGGCCGGGTCGGCATAGTGGCTGACATGAAAGTCCCAGCGCAGTGCTTCATTCTCGGTGGCGAAGGGATGAAATGCCGGCACGTCGTAGTCATCGGGCAACCGGTTTTCCGCGCTCATTCCTCGTACTCCACCTTGCGCCGAACGGGGATCGCTACCGGCCTCCAGAAGCAGCACGCGCATTCCCGCTTCGGCCAGTCGGGCCGCAACCGTGCCGCCGCCCGCGCCCGAGCCGACGACGACATAGTCATAAATGGGCGCGTCCACGCTCATACCTCAGAAACGTTTGAGGTAGGCGATCAGATCCTCCTTCTGCGGATCCGTCAGCCGGGTTCCGAAATAATGACCACGATTGACGACGAAGTCGGGGCATTTGCTGAGTTCGAGAAGCGGTTCGACCAGATCAGCGAACATGGCCCGCACTTGAGTATTGCTGGCATTGTCGGGCAAATCCTTCAGGTTCCGCTTGATCATGATGACAAGCCGGGCGAGCCTGAAATCGTGCTCGATCCGTTCCAACAAGTCGGCGTTGTCGAGCCGTATGTTGAGATTGGCAAGCAGGTTGATCGGTGTCCCCGCGGGGATCGGGCCCAGTTCGATGTCGCCGTTTTCGCTGAAAAGCCAGGGCAGTTCGTCCCGGAAGGGTTCGAACAGGCGCACCAGGAAGTCGGGCTGGAAACCACGCGGGATCATCAGGTAGCTTTGCTCGGTCGTGCGATCGATTAGTCCGGGCACCTTGTCGCCCAGTTCGCTGTCACGCAGCCGGCGTTCTGGCCACAGCATCTTGCGAATACCATCGTCGAAGGTGCGCATCCTGGCTGCGACCGACGGGTCGGGTTCATAATAGCCCACCGTGTTGTTCAACAGATACGGCGCCGTCGACCAGAGACTGATCAGCGAAGGTACACGCGTGTAACCACGACCGCCTGCAGGCATTTCGTACTTGAAGGGTTCGCCGGTCACCGGATGGTGCACCTCGATCTCGCCGACCGACGGCAGCGCCTTGTAAGTCGAGGACGAAAAATTGTCCCAGATGTTACCCTCGATGGCGTTTGTCGCCAGCGGGCTGCAGGCGTTTGTCTCAAGTAGCGTGACCGGAATCCGCATCTCATTCGACAGATAGTTATTTTCCAGAAAATCGTCGGCGTTGACGATTTCGGTTATCTCTGCCTTGAATTGATCCGTCTTGGTCAGCTCCCAGTAGTTCGACCAGCACTGCAGGTATCCCGGCCCCGAACATCCGCCTGGCATGGCCGCAAAGGCCGTTTCGGGCAACTTGGAGGAATGGCAGCGGGCGCAGTTTTCGGCAAACAGCATCTTGCCCCGGTTCACCGTCTCGTCATCTTCGGTCAGGTGCTCTGCCCCGCCCGGCGCGTCAGCCAAGTAATCCGGACGTCCGGCCTTGAGGAAATAGAGCGCAGTCAGCGGGGACTGCAGTTCCGTCGCGCGCCAATAGGCCGAATTCTTCTGCGCGGTTTCAATCTCGATGGGCGTGATCGTGCGGCCTCCGACAATCGGGTTGAAGTGCCGCGTCCATTCTTCACTGAAAAGACCGATATTGAGATAAACCCGGTTTAGCGCCCCAAGCGCGCCAACCGAATCCGCGCCGTCCTTCAGGACGCGCGGGCTGAAGCTGATATCGGGCGGCTCAAAAAGCTGGGTCAGCGGACCCTGATCCACGAAATCCTGAAACTGCATGTTGTCGCGCTCGCCCCCGGTCAGGCGTTCCTCGCCCAACCTTTCGGCTATGCGCAGACGTTCCTCCAGCAGATAGATCGCGTTCATTGTGCGCGGGTTGTTGATGTAGTCAGGCGACACCAGCGACGTATCAAGCGATCCGGGCCGCGCTGTGTGAATCAACTGGACCATGTATTGCCGGTCGTCCGGCTTCCACGCGAACACCCTGTCGAACCAGAAATACTGGGCGCCCACCGTCGCATTGAGATTGCGCATCTCGGGGTTTTCGGGGTCCTCCGGCGGGTCGATCGGGCTTGGACCGACATGGCAGAAAGCGCAAGACATGCCAACGCGATAAGGCCGGACCAGATCCTTGTCGAAATAGTAATCGGGGTCGTTGTAGAAACGCTCGGGATCCCAACGCCGCTCAGCGCGTTCGTCGAAATCCGGGTTGGGGAATAACCGAAGACCCAGAACGCCGGTTGGTTCACCGTAATATGAGCCGACAGGCATGTTGCGGCCCCGCGCACCGATTTCAACGCCCGGATATTTTTCGGCGTTGTCAAATGGGTCGGCGGCGCAATCGTCACGCCGTTTGTCCAGCCAGAGCCCATAGCGTTCGGGATCCGGGCCAGTCGCCTGATCGAAACACGGTTCGTTTATCAGACCCAGATATTCGAACCGATTGGCGCGTTGCGCTGGCAGATCAGGATGCGAAGACAGGGTCTTGAGAAGATCAAATTGACCGAACGTGTCGCGCGTCAGGCGATCCCAAAGCAAATCGTTGCCGCCGGTCCAGACCATCCACATGTTGCGACCCTTGATTTCATCCGGGCCAAGCGGAATGCCGTTGTCGATCTTGGCGAAATAGTCCTCGTCCGCGGGTGGAAAAGTCGTTTCGTCTCGCCCGACCAGCATTGCCTCGTCAAGCGGGCCTGAAAAAAGCTGCGCCAGGGCGGCAACGGGCAGAAGTGCGACCGGAAAAGTCAGCGAAATAATGCGACAAAACATCAGGCAAACTCCAATCTTCAGCTAGAAATTGGCATCAACCTCTCAGTTGGTACTGTCATATCAGTGTTGGTCCGAATCGAATTTATTGCAACCATGAAGGGAAAGCCGGGTATTTGCGCCTGGATCAAAGGGTTGGTTTTTGCGGCTGACGCGTTTTGGCGACCAGTTTGTGGGACCGTATGACGGTGTGCTCCGGTCGTCTGACCAGTAAACCGGATGAGGCTTTTATTGTTTTATTTCAAAGTCGTAATGACATGATAGTTTTTCACCGATGAGCCTACTGCCTCCTTCTGGCCACCGGTGCGCGAGGGAATTGATTAGTCCGAAGGTGCGTTATGGATGACCATAAAGACACAAAGACGGCAGCGGGCCTTCCTGAAGGGCGCAAACCGCGCACACGACCGAACAAGCGGCTCATTGTGTTCGCTGACGGTACAGGCAACGCATTCGGTGGTCAGGCATCGAACATCTGGCGACTTTATGAAGCCATCGACAAACGCGGGCTTAGTCCCCTGAAGTCCAGCCCGCAACTGGCGCGTTATATCCCGGGTGTCGGAACGTCATCGATTGGACTGGTGCGCTTGTTTGACGGTGCCACGGGGCTGGGCGTGCCGGGCAACGTGCAAAAGCTGTATCGATTCCTGTGCTGGAACTGGGAACCCGGTGACGAAATCTGGATGTTCGGCTTCAGCCGTGGAGCCTTTACTGTGCGTACGCTGGCTGGACTTATCAGCTCCCAAGGGTTGATGCCCCGGGAAGTCGACGGGACCACCGTTTCCGTCGCGGAAATGCATCGAAACTCGAAAGGCGCGTGGCGTGCCTACAGACGGCAGACCGCGCCATTTCGCGACCCGCGCACAGGCAAGGTTCGCATGAGCCCGACCGTCTCGATCGGGCGCTTCATCCGGGATGCTTGCGTATGGGCAAAACGGACCATCAGCAGACAGAAGAAACATGTCCAGGTGACAGAGATTCTGCAAAGCAAGCAACCAGAACGTTGCGCCGGCCAGATCAAAATCAGGTTCCTGGGCCTGTTTGATACGGTCGAAGCTTATGGAGTGCCGCTGGAAGAGCTGCGCGCGGTGTTCGATTTCTGGATATGGCCCATCAGTTTTCGCAACCGCGTCTGCAGCCAGGTTGTAGAACATGTCTGCCACGCCCTGTCCCTTGATGATGAGAGACGCACCTATCACCCGCTGCGATTTGATCAGACTCCACAACTCGATCTCAAGGGCTCAGGCAATCAGAAGGACGGGCCAAGGATCAAGGAGGTTTGGTTTGCCGGTGTCCACGCCGACATTGGTGGCGGATATCCCGACGATGAAGCTTCGCTTGAGCCGCTGATCTGGATGATTGAGGAAGCCAGAAAGGATGGCCTGATCTTCATTGACGAAAAGGTCCACGAACTTGACAGCCGGCGCTCGAAAAATGCGTTGATTCACGATTCACGCAGCGGATTGAAATCGGCCTACCGCTACACGCCCCGACCCGTTGAAAGTGGTGAGGCATTTGGTGGCAAGCCTGTCGTGCACAGCTCGGTCGTCCAAAAAATCCTGACTGGCCGCGATGGCTATGCGCCAGTGATGATGAACGACGATTTCCAGCCGCACGATCAACCACAACAGGTTTCACTGCACCACAACGCGGAAGTTGCCGAGCAGGTCAAGGCACTGGTCTTGTGGCGCAGGATCGCAAATATCTCGTTCATCAGCCTGCTTTTGTTCGCATTGGTCCTGCCATGGGCGGGCGAGCCCGTCCGGGCCATGTTGCAGCCCGGCCGACCGCCGGTCGGGTCAGATGGCGTCGTGCTGCCCGACGCTATATCGTCCGTCGCACCCGGCATCGTTCAGCCCTGGATACAGTCTCTGTGGAAGCATCCAGTGCTTTCGATACCGCTCATCGTGGCAATTGTGGCGCTGTTTCTGTCCGGCGCGGCGCTTCGGGACCGGATAAAGGATACCGCCCGTCAGGCCTGGACCTCGGATCGCAAAACCAATTTGCAAAAACCGGCAGACCGGTTTCTGGTTCGAACGGGCAATTTGCTGCAATCCAGCCGAACGTTGAATGCGGCTTATGCATTTCTGGGTACCAAGCTGGTGCAGGGCGTCTTGGCTGTGTTGATCTTGCTCGGCGTGTTCAAGCTTTTGCATGTCGTCAGCCTGATGTTCACCACCGTCAGCGGCAGTCTGTGCCCAGACACTGACCCCGGACATGTGATCGAACCGGGAAGCACTTTTGTTCTGCAAGATGAGTTCTCGACCCAATCTGTTTGCTGGCCGACTGGTGTCGATCTTGTCGAAGGGCAAACATACTGGATAAGGCTCGAGGAAACAGAGCCATTCACCGACAGAGGCGCACGCGTTCCGATGACCGGGTTCCAGACCAACAAACGGGTGTATGTACTGGGCAGCCTGATACGACGTTCGAGCGCAAACTGGTTTCAACCGGTCGCGCAAATCGGGGCGAAGGGCCAATCGATTTTACCGCTTTTTGACTACACAGACAAAACCACGGCGTTCATTTCGTGCTTTGATGACATGGCCGCCGAAGACGGACACAAATGCGATCCGATTGATGCACCCAAGGCGATGACGGCGCGTATCCGGGCAGAGAGAAGCGGACCGCTGTTTCTGTACGTGAACGACGCGATCATCTGGCCCTTTGACGGTTTCTATGCAAACAACGGTGGCTCCGCCCGTGTCAGCATCCTTGCAGAGAAACCGCCGCTATAACTCGTGATGCAGCGGAACTGTTTCAAAGCTCTGACCGTCAACATGCGCTCCCTCCGCTTTTGCAGAAGTGCAGCAATCAAGACTGTCGCCTAATGCCTGGGTGCAGTGCAATCAGCCGCGAAAGGCAATGTCCCAACTGAGTTACCGAGAACCCATTGCCTTTACAAACTGGTTCTGGCACCAGCCCGACAACTATGACGGAAACGAGCATTTCGGAAGGTTTCGCCAGTTTTCAGACCAACCAGGGATCAAATGGGATGATGCCCGGCATGTCTCGACCGCGCGAGGGTATCTGGTCGAATTCGAAGGTTCCTCGATCCAGAACTGATGAGTTGGAGTTTTTTCAGCAGAAACTGGTTTTCTGTCTCAGGGAACTTTGACGGCATGCACCATATTTCGAGATCGTCGTAGCACACAGAAATGCGCTCCAGAAGCCTAACCATTGGGGCGACTTCAGTTCTGCTACCGCGCCCGTCTTTGAAACCTCAGGCGCGACTTCGCTCGGGAAACGGACGGATGGTTCTCACGGCTGACTTGCCAGTTCTCCCTCTCAACGAAAATCAACAGGCAACACGTCGCATGGTGCGTTCGCATCGGAGTTTCTGGGTCCAGGTCAGATTGCCGAAGAGAAAAAGTTGAGCACGGATCGGTGGCAGTCGATTCTACATCACACAAGCGTAATTTTTTGCATTAAGCTGTCTGGAGGTCTCCGGCCATTAGCTCTGACTATTTTCGACTGACCCGGGCCGCTGTCACAAGACTGTAGCCAATACCTTGCAGAAGACCTTCGAAACACGAACCCAACAGGTGTCCCATGACTATGAAAAACACAACGGCCCTTTCTCGCCGTCAGTTTCTTGCCACGACCACGGCTGGCGCAGCGCTTGTCGTGCTGCATCCCTACTCGGCAGCGGCAAGTGGAAATCAGGCGCACCTGCGGATTATGGAAACCACGGATATTCACGTCCACGTGTTCCCATATGATTACTATGCCGATAAGCCCCGCGACACGGTGGGTCTGTCGCGCACCGCTTCGATCATCAATCAGATTCGGTCAGAAGCCACGAACTCCCTCCTGGTCGACAACGGCGATTTTCTCCAAGGCAACCCCATGGGCGACTACATCGCCTATGAGCGTGGAATGAACGAGGGCGACAGCCATCCGATCATAACGGCGTTCAACACCGTCGGCTATGACGCGGCCACCTTAGGCAACCACGAATTCAACTACGGCTTGAGCTTTTTAGAGAAAGCACTTGCAGGCGCGGAATTCCCGGTTGTTCTGGCCAACGTGGCCAAGGAAAAGGGTGCCGGCCCGCTCGGGGACAAGACGTTGGTTCAGCCGTACACCATCCTCGACCGCGAGATTGAGATGGGCGACGGCACCAAACACCCGATCAAGATCGGCGTCATCGGCTTTACCCCGCCGCAGATCATGAACTGGGACCGCAAGCATCTGGATGGCAATGTCGAGACGCGCGACATCGTTGAAACCGCCAAAGCCTACGTCCCCGAAATGCAGGAACAGGGCTGCGATCTGATTATCGCCCTATCGCATTCGGGGATTGGCGAAGCCGACCATACAGACGGTATGGAAAACGCCTCGGTCGCACTCGCAGGGGTTGACGGGATCGACGCACTTGTGACCGGGCACAATCACCTGGTCTTCCCGTCACCGACCTTTGCGGATCGCCCCGGTATCGATGTCGAGAAAGGGACGCTGATGGGGAAACCAGCCGTCATGGGCGGATTTTGGGGCTCGCATCTGGGCATTTTGGACCTGCTGCTGGAACGCGACGGATCCGAATGGCGTGTCGTCACCACCACCTCCGAAGCGCGCCCGATCTCGAAGCGGAACGAAGACCGCTCGATTACGGCTCTTGTCGGTGACGATCAGAAAGTGCTGGATTCGGTTGCCGTAGAACATGAAGAGACGCTGGCCTATGTCCGCCGCGCGGTGGGCAAAACCTCAGCTCCGCTGCACAGTTATTTTGCGCTTGTGGCGGATGACCCTTCGGTCCAGATCGTCTCGATCGCGCAGAAATGGTATATTGATCAGATGTTGAGGGGGACCGAGCACGAAGGGCTGCCGATCCTGTCGGCAGCGGCACCTTTCAAGGCCGGGGGTCGGGGTGGACCAGATTACTACACCGATGTCCCGGTTGGTGATGTCGCAATCAAGAACGTGGCAGACCTGTATCTGTACCCCAACACCGTGCGGGCCGTGCGGGTCAACGGGGCGCAGGTGCGCGGTTGGCTGGAACGGTCGGCAGGCATGTTCAATCAGATCGTGCCCGGTTCCAAGGACGCGATCCTGCTGGACCCAAGCTTCCCGTCCTACAACTTCGACGTCATGGACGGTGTGACGTATCAGATCGACCTGTCTCAACCCTCACGCTTTGGCCCCAAGGGGGAAGAGGTCAATCCCGACGCTGCGCGGATTGTGAACCTTCAGTTCAACGGCGAGCCAGTGACAGACGACATGGAGTTCGTCATCGCCACCAACAACTACCGCGCCTCGGGCGGTGGATCCTTCCCGGGCGCCTTGGGGGACACGGTTGTTTTCGAGGCCCCTGATACAAACCGCGATGTGATCGTTCGCTATATCGTCGAGCAGGGAACAATCGACCCCAAGGCGGACGCCAACTGGTCGTTTGCCCCGCTTGAGGGGACCACCGTCCTGTTCGAAACCGGGCCCAAGGCTCGTGATTATATGAACGATGTCAAAGGTGTAAGCATTGAAGACGCCGGCGACGGTGCCGACGGTTTCGCAGCGTTCCGTATCAAGCTTTGATGCGCAAAAGTTCAATCTCAAGGGCGGCCGATGGGTCGCCCTTTGTTTAATCTCGAAGCCTGCTCCGTCTCCTCGGTAACAGCTGCCTGCGTGAGGTCGTGCCTTGACTTCTCTCTACCTACTGATAGGTAGTTGCTTGTTGATTGATCCGCCCAA
The DNA here is from genome assembly GCF_056531525.1 of Ruegeria sp. N11. Taxonomy (NCBI): domain Bacteria; kingdom Pseudomonadati; phylum Pseudomonadota; class Alphaproteobacteria; order Rhodobacterales; family Roseobacteraceae; genus Ruegeria; species Ruegeria sp. N11. The sequence continues at coordinate 55,946 of NZ_JBQFLX010000013.1, read as the reverse complement.
AGGGACATGCCTCATGAAATTCTATGACGTTGAAGGTTTCCCAAATCCTGCCTGTGCCTGTATCGCGCTTGCTGATAAACGGGCCAAGGACAGGGTTGAATTCGTCCCCGTGGATATGATGGGCGGCGAGCATTACACGAAGGCGTTCAAGGCCAGGAACCCCGAGGCCGTGGTACCCTGCCCGGAACTGGCGGGTGGCACATACATCTCGCAATGCCATGCGATCACCGAATTTATCGGCGCGGCCTTGGCCGATTTTGCAAAGGTTGACATTTCCGAAAGATTGAAAACCTGCAGTCTTGGCGCGCCAAACTTTCGAACTGCCCACCTGTAGCGGGTTAATCCCCGGGTCGTCGGCATCACACATCGCAGAAGGAATCGGACCAATGGAAATAAACTCGGACTTCTCAGATCGCGTTGTAGTTCACTCCGACCAGCTTGCGTGGCAAGCCTCGCCCATGAAGGGTGTAGAGCGCAGGATGCTGGACCGGATCGGAGACGAGGTGGCACGCGCCACCACAATCGTGCGCTATGCGCCGGGCAGTCATTTTTCCGCCCACACTCATACAGGGGGCGAGGAGTTCATCGTTCTTGATGGCGTGTTTCAGGACGAACACGGCGACTTTCCCGAAGGCACCTACGTTCGCAACCCCCCGACCACGCAACATACGCCGGGGTCGGAGCCCGGGTGCACCATCTTTGTCAAACTCTGGCAATTCGACATGGAGGACCGCAACCAGTTCCGCAAGACAATGGCGGATGAGCTGGCCGCGCCGGAAAACGGCGTCGCCACGGCGGTCCTGCACAAAGACAAGCGCGAGGTTGTCACTTATAGCCATCTGGATTCGGGCGCGACGCTGACCTCGGATGCCACAGGAGGCATCGAGGTTCTGATCATCGACGGCTCGGTCACAGAAAGCGGGGATGAACTGGTCAGGAACGACTGGCTGCGCCTGCCCGAAGGTCAAAGCCTGTCAGCCGTTGCAGGGCCTAGTGGTGCCAAAATCTGGATGAAGACCGGTCATCTGCCGTTTGCCCGGCCACCAGCGGTGTAACCGATGACCCGGCAAAAACCCTTGGCACTTGTCGCCGGAGCGGGAGCTGGCCTTGGCCAATCTCTGGTGTCGCGTTTTCAGGCCGAAGGCATGGAGGCGGTTGGTCTTGGCCGTAGCCGTCCGGAAAACCCCGTCGGCGCGTTTCACGAGGTCGATCTGTCCGACCCGGACCTGACCGCACCAATCATTGCAGACCTGATCGCGGAACACGGGCCGCCAAAGATTGTCGTGCACAACACCGCAGAGCTTGTAGTCGCGCCTTTCACAGAAACGTCTCTGGATGACTTTCAGCGCACATGGACCTCGATGGTACAAACCCTGGTCGTGGTGGCGCAATCGGTGATGCAGCCGATGGTCCGTGGTGGCGGCGGTGCCCTGATCGTATCGGGGGCAACCGCCTCGCGGCGCGGCGGGGCCCGTTTTTCGGCCTTTGCCTCGGCCAAGTTTGCCCTGCGCGGACTGACACAATCGCTGGCGCGCGAATACCAGCCGGCGGGTGTTCACGTCGCGCATGTCCTTCTGGACGGCATCATTGATACAGCCCGGTCGCGCGATCGCCACAGTCTGGATCCTACCAAGATGATGAAGCCTGAAGACATCGCGCAGGCCTATTGGCAACTGGCGCAGCAGCCGCGTTCGACCTGGACCCATGAGCTGGACCTGCGCCCCTTGAGTGAGGCGTTCTGAGGCATGCGCACGGATACGCTTATCATTGGTGCAGGGCTTTCGGGTCTCAGCCTGGCGACGCAACTGATGGATCAGGGGCAGGACGTTCTGGTGGCCGAGGCACGCGCCCGTCTGGGCGGGCGCATCCTGACCGAAGCGCAGGGCGACGGTTATTTCGACCTGGGCCCGTCCTGGTTCTGGCCGGGTCAGCCCCGGATTGCCGCGCTGATCGACCAGCTTGGATTGGATCGGTTCGAACAGTTCAGCACCGGCGCGCTGAGTTTCGAGGATGAGCACGGCCGTGTCGAGCGCGGCCGGGGATTTTCATCGATGGAAGGGTCATTTCGCCTGAAAGGCGGCCTTGCCGCCTTGATCGATGCACTGGCAGCCCGAGTGCCTGCCGGACTGATCCACCTGTCCACCCGGATCACCGCGCTGACGCAAACCGAAAACGGAGTGCTGGCCACCACGCAATCGGGTCAGCAGATCAGCGCACAGCGTGCGGTTCTTGCGTTGCCCCCGCGCGTCGCGGTTGAGCTGACTTATTATCCACCTTTACCCAAGCAAACTCGCTCCGCCATGCGCGAGGTCGCGACCTGGATGGCTGGACAGGCAAAGGCGATTGCCGTGCACGACACACCCTTTTGGCGCGAGGCGGGACTGTCGGGCGACGCCATGAGCAGGCGCGGGCCGATGGTGGAAATCCACGACGCTTCGCCCGCCGGAGGCCGTATTTATGCGCTGTTTGGTTTTATTGGCGTTCCACCACACATGCGCGCGGATGAACAGACGTTGCGCCAGCAGGTTCTTGCACAACTGGTGCGCCTGTTTGGCTCAACGGCGGCAAATCCAAATGCGCTTTACATCAAAGATTGGGCATTCGACCCCTTCACCTCTACCGACCTGGACTTGCAACCTCTGTACACGCATCCGCGATACGGATTGCCGCAAGCCATGCGGGGCGTCTGGAGGGATCGAATCATTTTCAGCGGCACGGAAACAGCCGCGCAATTCGGGGGATATCTTGAAGGCGCGCTGGAAGCGGCAGAAACCGCAGCGGCTTTGGTGCGTAGGGAAAGGGTTTAGACGCCATGGAATCAGATACAAAGACGGCTCTGCTGAATTCTGCCGAGCGTGCCGCCCGCAGCAAAGGGTTTGACGGGTTCAGCTACGCTGACCTTGCCAAAGAGGTGGGCATCCGCAAAGCCTCGGTCCATTACCATTTCCCTACCAAAGACGCGCTGACGATTTCGTTGATGGTCCGCTACCACAGCGACCTGTCCGGCCGCTGTGCCGAGATTGAACGGCTGTATGACACGGCGGGCGAGCGGATAAGCGCGTTGATCGCGCTCTATCGCACAGCATTGAATGGCGGAAAAACCCTGTGCCTGTGTGTCTCGTTGATCAGCAGCCGGGAAAGCCTTTCACATGAAGTCACTGATAAAATTCGTGAATTCCGCATCATGATGGTTTCGTGGATCGAAGGGGTCTTTACGTTGGGCAAGGCAGATGGGTCGATCTCGGGCGTTGGTGAACCAGGGGCGGAAGCGCGTGCCGCATTGGCCTTGCTGGAAGGCGCCCATCTGGCCGCGCGGGCCGAGGAAAGCCTGCAAACCTTTGATGACGCAGTGGCAATACTACAGTCGAGATGCTGACACGGGCCTGGTCCTGATCGCACGGGCGCGGCAACGCTTCAATCAAACCATCCAGATGCGGTCGTCCACTGCCGGTGATCCAAACTAGAAACGACGGATTGTTTGGCCCGCGGGCCAAACTAACGCTTGAAACTCAGTCACCATCCGCGACCCCTTCGGCCCGGGCACGCGCGCGGCGGCGGCGGAAGCTAGGCAGCAACACCAGAAGCACGGCAAGAACCAGAAGACCCAAAGTCATCGGCCGCTGCCAGATAAAACTCATGCCATCATAAAGTTGCATCGCGCGCGAAAAGTTGTTCTCAAGCAAGGGTCCAAGAATGAACCCGATCAACAGAGGTGCCAGAGGATAATCGGCAAAGCGCAGGATCGTCGCGCAAACTCCAAAGCCGACCAGGATCAGCAATTCGGTCGCATTGTTCTGCCCGATATATGCCCCCATGAGCGTGAAGAACAAAATGAACGGGATCAGGAAGTTGCGCGGAACGGCCAGTACCTTGGCGATATAAGGGATCAGCGGCAGGTTCAGGATCAGCAGCACCAGATTTCCAAGATACATCGAAATAATGACGGCCCAGAAAATCTGCGGCTCATCGATCATCAGGCGCGGTCCGGGGCTGACATTCAGCGCGATCAGTGCCCCAAGAAGGATCGCTGTGGTACCCGACCCGGGAATGCCCAGCGTCAGAAGCGGTACAAACGACCCGGTACAGGCGGCGTTGTTTGCGCTTTCCGGCGCGGCGATACCCTTGATCTCGCCTTTGCCAAAACGCTCCTGTTCTTCCTTCGGCGCGATGTTGCGTTCCACCGCATAGCCAAGGAAAGAGGCAATCGTCGCCCCCGCCCCCGGGAGAACGCCGATGAAGAACCCTTGAATGGACTGGCGTCCGATGACCGGGGCTATCTTTCTCGCCTCGCTGCGGTCAATTCTCAGGTTCGTGATTTCACCACTATCGCCATCCCCGGTTTTCGACCGGTTGGGGTCCAGAACAAGGTAGATCGCTTCCGGCAAAGCAAACATTGCCATGGCCAGCGTGATGAAACCAAAGCCCGACTGCAGGTCCATGATGCCCATGGTGAAGCGCGGCGCGTTGAACAACACACCTTCGCCCACTGTCGCCATGATCAGACCCAGGAAGGTCATCAACAGCGCTTTGCTGACCTGCCCCGTTCCGGCAAAGGCGGCAATGGCCGAAAGACCGACGACCATCAGCGCGAAATACTCCGAGGAATGAAACAGCAGTGCCACCGAGGCCAGAGCCGGCGCAAAAACCATCAGCAGCACCGCCCCGATCGTGCCCCCGGCAAAGGACGAGATTGCGGCCACGGTCAGCGCCTTGCCAGCCTGCCCTGAACGGGCCAGCGGGTAGCCGTCGAAACTGGTTGCAACTGTCGAGGCCACCCCTGGCGCGTTGATCAGGATCGATGATGTCGATCCTCCGAAGACAGCACCGTAGTAGACGCCAGCCAGCAGGATCAATGCGGCCGACGGGTCGCCGATGGTAATCGCGATCGGGATCATGATCGCAATGATCGACATCGGCCCCAGACCCGGCAGCATGCCAATGAAGGTACCGATCAGACAACCGCCGATCACCATAAGAATGTTTGTGAACGTAAAGGCCGTCGCGAGGCCCATCATGAGTCCTTCAAGCATGTCAGCCTCCGTTTGCCATCGCGTTCAGAAATCCGGGAAACGGGCTGAGGAAAATGCCAAGTATCACTTCCACCAGATACCAGACCACCCCGGCGGCAATGGCACTGACAATGACCATCAGCACGTACCGGCGCTCGCCGAGACTGAAGCTTCCCACCGTGAGAAAGAGGAAGGTCGAGACCAGAAATCCAAGCGGACGCAGCAGCAGCGCATAACCGACCATCAAGGCCACCAGCAGCAACGCCTGACCCAACTTGTATTCATGCAGCTTCGCCAGATTGATGTCCGCCGCATCTTGTTTCTCAGGTGCTTTTTCCAACCCCAGAATAATGGACACCGACATCAGAATAGCACCTATGGCCAACACCTTGGGAAAGCTCGACGGCCAGATTGGGCTGCGCCGCATGATTGGCGGCAACAGGTCGTCCATGGTGAAATAGGCGGTATAGCCATAGGCCAGACAGATCAGAAGAATGACAAGTGCAATCCAGCGATCCAGTGCCATTTCCATCCCCTCCCCTTTTTTTGTTTGAGGTGTCCGGCACACAGCCGGGCACCCGTTTTTCAGGATATCGCAGACCGCGTCAGAGGAAGCCCAGCTTCTTCATCAGGTCGCCGATTTCCTGTTCCTGCTGCTCCAGGAACGTACGGAAATCATCACCGTTGTTGTGGATATCGACCCAACCGTTACGATCTCGGACTTCCACCCATTCCGGCGTGTCGTACATTTTGGTCAACGCATCCTGATACATCGCCAGCTTGTCTTCCGGCAGTCCGGGTGCGGCAAAGAACCCGCGCCAGTTGACGAACGTGGTGTCATTGCCCTGCTCTTTCATGGTCGGAGCATCGGGATAAGCGTCCACACGCTCGTCAGAGGTCACGCCGATTATGCGCACCTCACCGGCCTTGGCCAACTCCACCGCTTCCGAGAAGCCCGTCGAAACGGCCTGTACCTCACCCGACAGCAAACCGGCCATGGTTGCACCGCCGCCGTCATAGGGGACGTATTTCATGGCCACTGGGTCAGCACCGGCCGCCTGAAAAACCATGGCGGCGACCAGATGATCCATACCGCCAGGTACCGAACCACCACCCACGGCAACGCCGTTCGGGTCGGCGTTGAAGGCCTCGATCAACCCGTTCAGGTCCTGAATCGGGCCATCTGCCGCGACCACAAGCGCCGCGTAATCCCCGATGGTCCCGGCCACAAGGGTCAGATCGCGGAAGTTCTGCGGGAAGATGCCCGTTAACGACCGAATCACGATTGGGGTCGAGTTGACCATAAGCGTGCCGTGGTTGCTGTCGGCGTTTTCGATCAGATAACCGATGGCCTTGCCACCGCCGCCGCCTGACATGTTCTCGTAGCTGGCCGATCCGACCAGCCCAGATTCCGTCAGTGCCTCGCCAGTACCACGCGCGGTGCCATCCCAACCGCCGCCGGCACCGCCGGGGATCAGAAAGTGGATACTTTCAACGACTTGTTCCGCGTGCGCCAGCGTTGGCGCGCCAAGTGAAACCGCCGCCACGGCGGCAGCCGCAAATGTCCTGCGGGTTAGATTGAATTTTGCCATGATTTCCTCCCATTGGCTGGCATTTCCTTGTTTTGTTTAAAGTGGTTCCTTCGCAATCAGGATACCGTCTTCATCGCAGTAGATGTAACTTCCGGGCTCGAAGAGCACGCTGCCAAAGGCAACCGGAACGTCTATTGCGCCGATCCCTGTCTTGGCGGACCGAACCGGAGTTACGCCCAGCGCTTTGATGCCAAGGTCGAGCTGCGCCAGACGCTTGCTGTCTCGGACAGCACCATTGATGACGATCCCGGCCCACCCGTTGGCGATCAACCTCTCCGCCATCATGTCCCCCAACATAGCTGTTCGGAGTGACCCACCGCCATCAACTACGATGACACCGCCATTTCCCTGTAAAGTAAAGAGTTTCTCTTGAATCAGACGGGTATCTTCCGCTGTCACAGCAGTATGAATACGCCCCGAAAAGCTGCGTTTTGCACCGTAATCGTTGAACCGTTGCAGTACAGGGCGCACCTTGTCCGGATGGGCATCACTCAGATCCGTCGTAGGTCGGCTGGTCTGGAAACTGGTCAATGCGCTTCCTCCATCAATTCGGATGGGTAAAGGACGGCCCCTTCCATAATTCGCCTCTGCGTGCGGAAAGTACCGGCCGATATTGCCTCGGGTCCCGACGGGCCTGGCCGGACATCCGCGATGGTTGGCAAGTCACCCGATGGGTTTCCAATGCGTAATTCCTGACCCTCAGGTTGCGCGATCCTTTGCACCAGGCTGCCCGGTATCTGGGCTGCAACGGCGGTGCACATGGCCCCCGTCAGAGTAATCGCGCGATGAAAGTTGCCCATCGACACGAGCCGAACATTGATGTCATGGCTGTCCTTTTTGTGCAGGCTGCCATCCAGCGCCGTGAACTCAGCGGGCGCACCGAGCATCGCCACTTTAGGGCTGGATCGTTTTACGCCCTTGCGCGACGGAGCCATTCCCATTGCAACAGCACCAGCAACGCGAATTTCTTCGACCAGAGCCATAAAGTCCGGATCACCATCCAGATCCTGGGGGCGTTCGGTGGCGGTTTTTTGCAGATCAGCAGCGCGGAAAAACACCACCGGATTGGCCGCGTCGATCAGTGAGACCTCCAGCGCTCCGACCCCACGGATCTGTAGCGTATCCAGCGCATTGCCCGTCGGCAGCAGCTTGCCGGTTCCGGCCCCACCGGGTGCAAGGAAATCTATCGTCACTTTCGCCCCGGTTCCCGCCACACCGGGAATTTCAAGCGTGCCCTGTTCGACGGGCTGACCGTCCCGCACCGGAAAGCGCGCGTGATAAACGCCATTGGTATTGGTGCTGAATATGCGGACCAGCGCCTCACTTTGATCCGCTGCAACCTGCACCATGCCTTCCTCAACCGCGAAAGGGCCGACGCAGGAGGACATGTTTCCGCAGGCCGAGCCGTAATCGGCGACCGGTTCGTCCACGGCGATCTGCACGAAGGTATAATCCACGTCCGCATCGTCACGATCCGAAGGCTGGACGATGACCACCTTGGACAAGGACGACAACCCGCCGCCCATCCCGTTCAGCTGGCGCCCGTTGGGGTCGGGGCTTCCCAGGACATGCAGGAAAATGCGATCGCGCGCGGCCCGGTCCCTGGGCAGATCTGCACCGTTGAACACTACAGCCTTGGATGTACCGCCGCGATAAAACGCGGCCCGTAAACGTTCCGCCATCACGCCGCCCCCGCCAGAAATCCGCGGAACGCACGCGGCAGCAGACCGCCCTCGGCAAAGGTCGCACGCTCACCGTCATTGTACAGACGCAAATCCAGCGGCGTGGTATCCGTGCGACCATCCTTTCTGTGGATGGTCAGCTTGGCCTCGGTCAGATCATCGCTGAAGTCGATGTCAAAAGTCTCGGACCCGTCAAGTTGCAGCGTCCTGCGGTTCACGCCCTCCGGGAAACACAGCGGCGCAATCCCCATGTTTACAAGATTCGAGCGGTGGATCCGCTCAAAGCTCTCACAGATCACGGCGCGTATTCCGGCAAGCCAGGGGGCCTTTGCCGCCGTGTCCCGGGAAGAACCGCAGCCATATTCTTTGCCGCCGATCACCACCAGTTTCTGATCCCGGTCCAGATAGGTCTCAATCGCCTTGAAGACCGATGTAACCTCACCTTCAGGCTCGATCCGGGTCCACGAGCCTTCTTTGTCCGGGGTCATCTCGTTGCGCAGACGGTAATTTGCAAAGGTCGAACGAATAACCACATCCGAACATCCCCGGCGGGTCCCGAACGAGTTGAAGTCGCGTTGGGTGACACCCTTTGCCTGAAGGAACTGCCCGGCCTCAGAATCGGTGGTGATGATACCAGACGGCGATATATGGTCGGTCGTGACACTGTCGCCCAGAATGGCCAGCGGACGCAGGCCGCGCAGCGGTTCGATCCCGGCGTTCTCGGGGCGAATGCCTTTCACAAAGGGTGGAAATGAGACATAGGTCGAAGGCACCCATTCATATGTTCCGGTGCCAACCTCCATCGCGTTCCACTGGTAATTCACATCTCCGATTGCAGCGTAGTTGTCGCGAAACTCGTCAGGTGTGACATAAGTCTCGACAATCCGCGCCACCTCATCCGCCGAGGGCCACAGATCATTCAGCATCACCGGCTTGCCGTCCCGGTCCACCCCCAGGGGCTCGGTCGTAATGTCCTTATGGATCGTACCCATCAGCGCATAGGCCACGACCAGCGGCGGCGAGGCAATCATGTTGCGCGAAGCCAGCGGGTGAATGCGCCCGGCAAAGTTCCGGTTCCCGGAAAGGACCGCGATCCCTTTGACATCATTGTCCTTGATCGCCTTTTCGTGATCTGGATGCAGAGGTCCCGACATGCCGTTGCAGGTCGAACAGGAAAATGCCGCAACTTCGAACCCGAGGGCGTCCAAGGGCGCCTGCAGGCCGCTTTCCGCCAGGTATTTAGCCACGACCCGCGAACCCGGAGCCAGCGAAGTTTTGACATGTGGCTTGACAGTCAGGCCGCGCGCCACGGCGTTTCGGGCCACCAGCCCGGCTAGAACCATGTTGCGCGGGTTGGCGGTGTTGGTGCAGCTGGTGATCGCAGCGATGATCACATCGCCGTCACCGATGTCGTGATCGGCATTCGGGACCGGAACCCGACGGTCCGTTTCGCCCTCAAAAGTCAGACGCTCAGCAGCGGCGGACAGGTCAATCCGCTGTTCCGGCCGGGACGGGCCCGAAACGGACCGGCCAACCTTATCGAGGTTCAATTCAATCACCTGCTCGTATTCAATGGCCGCATCCGTACCATCGACCCACAGGTTTTGCGCCTTGCAGTAGCTCTCGGCCAGTGTGGCACTATCACTGCGGCCGGTCTGGCGCAGATACCCGATGGTGCGCTCGTCAACCGGGCAGAACACCATAGTGGAACCATATTCCGGCGCCATGTTTGCAATGGTGGCGCGGTCGGCGACGCTCAGCGCGGAATAACCGGTGCCAAACAGCTCAACAAAGGTGTCGACCACGCCGATGGCGCGCAGTTTCTCGGCGATGACCAGCGCAATGTCAGTGGCGGTGACATCGTCGGACGGGTTGCCCGTTACCTCAAACCCGATGACGCGGGGCACATTGACCGGGGTGGTCTCACCGAACAGCAGCGCTTCGGCCTCTAGCCCCCCAATGCCCCAGCCCATGATCCCCAACGCGTTGATCATCGGCGTGTGGCTGTCAGTGCCAAGGCTGGAGTCCGGGATCAGAACATCAGGGTTCTCGTTGGACGGCAAAACAGTCTGACCGAGATATTCCAGATTGACCTGATGGCAAATCCCACCCCCCGGCGGAATGACCCGTAGCCGTGGGAACCGTGCTTCACAGGCTTTAAGAAAAGCGAAACGTTCGCGGTTGACCTCAAACTCTCGGTCCATGTTCTTGGCCAGCGCAAACTTGTCCGCCCAATGGTTGATCGACATGGAATGGTCGATCACCAGGTCGACCGGCAGGCTCATATCAACTACGTCCGGATTTCCGCCCACCTCCTCCAGCCGGTTGCGCATGGCCATGATGTCGATCAGCGCCGGAATTCCCAGCATGTCGTGCAACAACAGCCGTGCAGGACGGAACGGCACAGCGTCGCCAGAGCGCCGGAGCACATCCAGCGCCGCCGCGCCTCCTTCGGAATGACGCGCAGCATTTTCCGCCAGAACCCTTAGAGAGTATGGAAGCTTTCGAAATTCGGGGCCCAATAGGGCGCAATAGTCCACGGCCCGCAAAGATGTGTTGGCGATCGGTTTGTAGGTTGCGATTGTCACGGTTGCCTCCTGATTTGCTGACAAGCTAGACACCGGCGCCGGATATCAGCAAGATCGAACCGACTCCATTTCACCTGACAGAATGCTATGCCCGCGAACAGAACCGAAGCCGTCGAACGTGCCATGTCCATCCTCAGTGCCTTTTCGACACAGCGCCCAATCATGTCTCTTGCAGAGTTGGCCGAAGAGACAGGCCTGCACAAAAGCACGATCCTACGGCTGACCAACTCGATGATGATTTATGGCTTCATCCAGCGCGATAGTGACGGTATGTTCAGTGTCGGCCCCAGCGTATGGCGGCTGGGGTTGATATTCCGGCGCGATTTCACCAAGCGCGAACACGTCGCGCCATCGCTAAAAATCCTGGCTGAAGCAACTGGGGAAACCGCCTCGTTCTATGTCCGCTCGGGCAATGAACGTATCTGTTTATACAGGGAAAATTCCCCTAACCTGCTGCGATTCCATGTTGAGGAAGGTATGCGCCTGCAATTGTCCACCGGGGCTTCCGGGCTGGTCTTGAGGCATTTCTCGGGCGAGGATGTCGGTGACCTGGCCAAGTTCAACAAAAACGGCACGGTCAGTTCAGTCGGTCAGACAAATCCCAACATCTCCTCTGTCGCGACCCCTGTTTTTGATGCAAACGGCGATCTCATCGGCGCCCTGACAGTGTCCGGTCTGGCCAACAGGTTCGATGCCGAGGCGCGGGCAAATACGGTCCCGCTGCTGGAGAGTCTTGCGCGCAGTCTGACCACGAGCTGACGGCACTGTTTCGCCTGACAGAACGCAACTCACAGCAACTTGCCTCGTACCGCAGGCTTCGCTAGGCAGGCAGGCAGACCATTGAACCGGAGGGCGCGCCGATGATGAACCATGAGATCAACAAAGCATTCCGTGAACGCCTGAACACGGGCAAAGCCGTTCTGATGCCCGGCGCAGCCAATGCTCTTGCGGCACGCGTGATCGACCAGTTGGGGTTTGAGGCCGTCTATATCTCGGGCGCGGGGCTGACCAACACCTATCTGGGCATGCCCGATCTGGGCTTCATCTCGCTGCCCGAGATCGCCCAGCACACATCGGCCATCCGCAACAGCACCGAACTGCCCATTGTGGTTGATGCGGATACCGGCTTCGGCAATGCCCTGAACGTCCACCATACCGTGCGCACGCTGGAACGCGCCGGCGCCAGCGCCATTCAACTTGAGGATCAGGTTAATCCCAAACGCTGCGGTCACTTCTCCGGCAAGGATGTGGTCGATCTGACAGAGGCGCGCAGCCGTATCAAGGCCGCAGCAGACGCCCGCCACGACCCAAACTTCCTTATTGTCGCGCGCACCGATGCCTGTGCGACCCAAGGGTTCGACGCCGCCATTGAACGCGCGGAAGCCTTCATCGAAGACGGGGCTGACATCACATTTATCGAGGCACCGCGCAGCCTTGACGATATTCGCAGCATTCCCAAGCGGCTTGCAGGCACGCCACAGCTGATCAATCTGGTTGTAGGCGGCAAAACTCCAATCATCGAATTCTCTGATCTGGACGAAATGGGGTTTGGCCTGGTCCTATATGCCAATGTCGCGTTGCAGGGCGCACTGAAGGGCATGAACGACGCGCTGTTGATGCTTCAGGCCAACGGCCGCATGGACGAAAGCGGGCCCGTCGCAAGTTTCGAAATCCGTCAGAACGCAGTTCAGAAAGCACATTACGACGAGATGGAGATGCGCTACTCGGAATAAACCGCAAAAGCGGCGTGCCGTTTCTGATCGGCGTTTTGACCCGGTGCGTTGCCAATCGTGCGAAAGGCTGCATCCGGACAACAATAGTCAAACCAGCACCACCAAGCCCGGCTTTATTCTTCCCAGACGTCTGCGACGAAACCACCATCGGCGCGACCAAAGCGGCTTATCAAATACTCTGACAGTTTTTCCAAACCCTCCCGCAGCACATCGGGGTCATTGGCAAAACCGATACGGACATAACCTTCCATGTCAAAGGCGTCGCCCGGGGTCAGCATCACTCCGGTTGTCTGCACCAAGTCGACACAGAATTCGCGTGAGCTGATCGGTATGTCGAGTTTCAACATCGCGGTTGTCCCGGCGCGGGGTTTGACCCAATCAACGCGCGGCTGCTTGGCAATCCAAGCGTCCAGCACAGCAAGATTCCCCCGCGTGATCCGGTGACTGCGGGCCAGAACCTTATGCTGGTTCTCCAATGCGATGGCAGCAAAATGATCGTTGATCATACCGACCGAGATCGTATCGAAATCACGATGGATCAGGATCTGTTCGGTCACCTCTTTCGGGGCCACCACCCAACCGACGCGCAACCCGGCCAGCGAAAACGCTTTCGATGTACTCGCCGTACTGATCCCCTTTTCGTAGATGTCCACAATTGAAGGCGACATGCCGTCGCCCTCCTGCCCGGTGCCGCGATAGACTTCGTCACACAGGACATATGCGCCGACAGAACGGGCAATCTCGGCGATGCCCTGCAGCATCGGCCGTTCGATCAGCGCACCCGTCGGATTGTTGGGGTTTGTCAGGACAATCAGTCTGGTTTCCGGTGTCACCTGTTCACGTAACCGGTCCAGATCAGGCAGGAACGCGTCTTCCGCGCGCAGTGGCAGAATCTGAACATCGGCTCCGATACTGGCGGGGATCGAATAGTGTTGCTGATAGGTCGGCACAATCGAAACCACCCGGTCCCCGCGCGTAACCACTGCCTTATGCACTAGCATATTGGCCGCAATCGTGCCGTGGGTAATGGTGATATCTTCGACGTTGCGATCGTCATAGAGATTTGAAATAGCCTGACGCAGGCGGATTGACCCTTCGATCGCACCGTAGGTCATTTTCATTGGCAGCAGTTCGGACAAGTCGTTTTGATTAAGTCCGGACAGTTGCAACAGTTGATCGATCGTGATGCTGGCCACGCAGGTTTCGGCAAGATTGTAGGTACAGCGGGTTTCCCACTCATTCATCCAGATTTCGACTTTGAACGGTTCGATGAACATGTGCGCTCTCCTCAGGCTGAAGTCTGGTCAAAAACGGCTTTTGCCACAGCGATGTCCTCCAGCCCCAACCCGACAGAGCGGAAGAAGACCGGAGTTCCTGCAATAGGTCGCTGGCATCTGCCGGTGCAAAGTTCCGCAAGATCGCCAAGGATCGCGGTCTTGCTCCAGTTGTGTCGTTCCACGGCAATCAGCATCTCGCCGGCCGCATCAGGGGTTGTTTCCCGGTAGTCGCAATAGACCTGCGCGGATGCCAAAAAGGCCGGATCAACTTCATGCGCGCGGGCAACATTGGTGCTGATCGATGTCACCAGCGCATCGACCGCTATATCTTCCGTGGAAATGACCGGACTACCCGATGACGTGCACAGCATGACAACATTGGCCTGCGCAATAGCCTGCCTGGAACTCGTGGCCAGCTTAGCGTCAGGGCACAGCGTATTCCATGTCGCCTGAGTATCCGCGTTTTCACCCAAACCCGGCGAGTAGATGCGCACCTCTGCCCAGTCGCGCAGACCGGCCACATGGCGCATGTGCGCCTGTGCGACCTGACCTGTTCCGATGATGGCCAGCGTCAGCGGGCGGCCGGTCGGAGCCAGCTCATCCACCGCCAATGCGGTCGTGGCGGCCGTGCGCTCGGTGGTCAGCACGCCTGCGTCGATCAACGCCAATGGCCGACCATCTTCGATGGACATCAGAACAGTCCAGGCGGTGATGATGGGTCCATTGGCGCGCGGCAGGTAAGGCGACAACTTCGCCCCGAACACACCGGCCCCCTCAAGCGCACCGAGATAGGTTATGAAATCGCCGCCCCCCGGAAACTCGGTCACGGTCTGCGGTGGTTGTACCGCACGGGCTTCACCAAGATCGGTGAACAGCGTGCGCATCGCTTGGACCACATCCAGCTTGCCCAGGTGTTCTGAAACCGTTGTATTATCAAGGACAATCGGCGGGTTCGGCATATTGATACTCCTTTGCGGAGTTCGGTATCAGCAACATTATGGTAAAACCATCGTCCCAAGGGATGAGACAACGGTAGGAAGAAGGCCGGATTTGCAGTTAAAGGAGTTCAGCCAATCCATTTCTGAAGTGATCGACGGGCAGGCAAAAAGCGATGCCCTGATCCGGGCCGTCGAATACCTATTTCCGTGCGAGGCGGCATTTGCAGTGCTCAACCGACCCTCAGGGCCTCCGGTTTATCTGGCGGATAGCTACCCAAATCCAGCGTCCAAGGCCGCGGTTCAGCTGTATGTCTCCAGAACCTACCTGCTCAACCCGGTGCACAATGCGATCCGGGCAGGTATCGCCGCAGGGGTATACCGGATGGCCGATCTCGCACCGGATAACTGGGTCGCGACAACGCCGGATGTCATCTCAGATGAGAGCGAAGAGATCAAATTCAGGACGCCCGGCTGGCCCTTCGGTCTGCAGGAAGTTTCAGTCCTGGTCGACATGCCCCAGAGGATCATGGGTGAGGTAAGCCTGGCCCGCAAAGCCACGCCGGACGGTATCCCTCAACAGGATCTGGAAGTTTTGCGATCCGTCCTGCCATTGATCCGGCTGGCATTTCTACGGCTGTCCAGAGAGCAGACGCAAGCGCCGGGTCGGCCATCACCTTCAACGGAGTCTTTTGGCCGTGACGTTCTGACCGCGCGAGAGGCTGAAGTTGTCCAGATGATCCTGAAAGGCCATTCAAGTCTTTCGATCAGCAAGACACTGAGCATAGCGATGCCGACCGTGAAATCACATCGTCGAAATGCGTATGCAAAGCTTGGGATCAGCACTCAATCTCAACTATTTCACGCCTTCGTCGATGGCTTGAACCTCGGGTTCAACGAATGAAAGCCATTGGCATTCAGGTGCCATCACAGCGTCAGTTATTGCACCGAAAGTTCCGGGTTTGACGCGGACCGCGGTACTGCATGTATTGCGAGACGGATCAAAGGATGATCGACGACTTGAGACACGGTGCAGCCGCTTCCCTTGGCATTCTAAACTTGAACGTGAGGTTCGAATGCTTGCCTTTTGTCACTCAGATTTTGGAACCAGGCCATTTGTGAATAAATTCTCAAAACGAACTTCGACCTGAATGATCTCAGGGTACCCTATTCGGATGGCGCGTCGCGTTTCAGTCACGCCTGACTGGTCAATCAGAGTAATTTAGCCGACACACAAGAAAATACACTGCAGAGTGGTTCAGTTTTCCAACATTCTTTGAAAGGTTGGCTGCATAAGACCACGATCTGTTTTTGCCCGCATTTGGCGAAATACAGGCTTCAGAGAACCGAGTCGAATTGATCTTTAATTAAACAGCCACTCACCCACCGGCGCCTATTCCGTTGACGGCCAACGCATTTCACCAAACCCAATGCGGTGAACTTCTTCGAAGAACGACAAACGCAACCGACCGCTTCATGCCTTATGGTCTGGGCAAGACGGTTTGATTGATAAATCAGTCGCAGGCAGCGGTGACGATCATCTCGACCTTTAGAACATCGCGCGCCAGTTTGGCTTCGCCGCACGCGCGGGCCGGAGCGTGGCCCGCCGGCACCCAGGCATCCCAGACTTCGTTCATCTCGGCAAAGTCTGCCATGTCCGCCAGCCAGATCGTGCATTGTAGAACTCGCGTCTTGTCACTGCCCGCTTTGGCCAGCAGATCCTCGACCTTGGCCAGGATATCGCGGGTCTGATCCGCCACAGTGGCCGCATCCGAAGTCTGCCCACACAGATAGGCAACTCCATTGTGCTTGACGATCTTGCTCATGCGTTGGCCGGTTTCGATACGGGTGATTGTCATGTCGGATCTCTCCATCAAGGGACCTTGCGGTCAAATCGGTCAATGCCGAAGGGCGATAGAATGAAACGACTTGATCCGCCAGTCACCAAATCCGCCAGAACCTGCCCTACGACAGGAGCCATCTGTAATCCATGCGCTGAAATCCCGAAAGCGTGAAAGGCGCGCGGCCGACCCGATGACCGGCAGGTTGTCAAGCATGCAGGTCTCCAGCCCGGCCCATATCCGGTGCATGCCAAATCTCTGTCGACGCTTTCGACAACGGCCACACCTGACATCAGGAGTATCTGTTATTGTCTCCCACGGGCAAGCGCGCTTTTGTTTTCCTTTGATCGCGAAACAGGTCAGGTGATCGCGCCACCGCTGCCCTTCTTTTTCTTCTTGCCACCCCGGCGAGATGTGATGTGAATTTTGACCCCTGCATCCTTCAAAGCCGCAGCAAAAGGTTCGGGCGGTGCAGCATCGGTCACCAGATCGGTGACCTGGTCGAACCGGCAGGCCACATTGGCCGCTCTCTCTCCGAACTTCGTGTGATCCACCGCAACGATCATGCGCCGGGTGTTGTTATGCAACGCGCGCGTCAGTTCAGCCTCCAGCGGGTTTAGCGCAAGAACCCCTCCGGAAAGCGACAGGGCATCCGCGCCACATATTACCGCGTCATAGCTGTACTGGCAGGCAAGCTGCTCGGCGGCACGGCCAAAACTGCCGCGTTCGGATCGAATGACTTCTCCCCCGGCCAGAACCGCGCGCGTTCCGTTGTGATCAGCCAGCGATGCGACAACTGACAGCGAATTGCTGACCACGGTCAAATTTTTCCGGTCGCGCAATTGCTCGGCGACATGCGTCATGGTTGACCCCACAGTAAGGAACAGCACCATGCCGTCCTCAACAATCTGACTGATTTTTTTCGCGATAAGCGTCTTTTCTTCCGCGTTGAGTTCCAGCGCCCCGGAAAACATTGGTGTATCCTGCGCACGCGACAGAAAGGTCCCGCCGTGCACCCTTTCAACCATGTTTTTCTTTGCCAGGCCTTTGACCAGTCGACGAACAGTTTCTTCCGATACGTCCATGACCTGCGCAATCTGTGTATTGCGCGCCGAACCTCCCAGTCGCGCTAGCACATCAAGCAACTCTCGGCCGCGATGGGGGATGTTTTCGCTGTCGTCAGCCATCATCAAATTTCACCATAGTTTCGCCTAAAGTTCCACGTCGCAGGCAATTGTTCTGTGACAGTTTCCGCCTTTTGGGTCGGGCACCCTCATTTACCGACAAATTCGTTCACTGGGCCGGGCTTTGTTCTTTAGCTACAAGTCGAGTGTCAGCATGACCGACCTTTGGTTCGGCTCTGTTTCGCTGTTACGCGCCTATGAATCCGAAACAAAGTGCGGGGTCCGTTTCAGATCACAACGCGGTGTTGAAGAGGTTTGCGAGGTTCTCTTACGTGTGTTCGATGGCGTTTCCGCTGCAGTGGGGGTCGATGAGGGCGCCCTGGCCGAGGTCGGGGATTGCTACTTCGGTGATACCCAGCTCGGAGAGCTTGCGCCGGATGCCGAGGCTGCTGTTGAGATCCTGTAAAAAGGCGCGGAAGCCGCCATCGACCGGTGCCGTCATCCATCGGCCTCTGTGTCCGCATCCTTTTCCATCCGCGGCATTTCTTCGATCAGGCGCGTTTCAAGCAATTGCCCGTTCCGATACAGGATCGGATAAGCCACGGCCGCGATGTGACTGTTGAACTCCCGGAACGCGCGCAATGTCTCCAGATGGATGTCGCTGGTCTCAAAGCTTTCCGTGCTGCCATGCTGCAAACGTCTGAGGTGGCGTTTGCGGCTGTCACGCTCAGCCCGCTTGATCTCGGTTTTTTCAAGGCTCAACAGGCGGGCGCTTTCCAGGTCGTCCGAGATCAACACATTTGAGGCCAATTTCAGATTGGCCAGGATGCCTTCGTGCATTTCGACCAGTTCCGACCATCCCTCTTTCGAGAATGAGGCCCCCTTTTTGCGCATGTCGGCGGCCAGAACAGTCAACCGCTTGGCAACCACATCGCCGGCGGTTTCCAGACGGATTGCGTATTCCATCAGATCCCGGGCCACCTTGGCGTTTTGCCTGCCGAACTCTTCGGCTGAAATGGCGGCCACGTATTTCCGGATACCCGACAGGCAGTCGTTCACGTCTTCATCCACCAGCCGAACAGCACGTATCTGCTCCTTGTCACCGCTGCGGTACAACTCCAGCGACGGCCTGAACATCGACTCGACCAGATCGCTCATCCGCAACAGCTCGCGCTTGAGACTGGAAAGCGCCTGACTGGGGCTGCCGCTATTGCGCATATCCAGCGCGCTGGTCGGACGGCCCGGCTGGACCATTGCCTCGGCTGATTTCGGTTCCGGAAAAAGCCGCTCGAACGGAGCACGCAAACGTCCGCAGAACGGCAAAGCCAACACCAGCAACGAGGCGTTGAACGCCAGATGCGCATTGACCAGCATCTGCCCGCCTTGCAGATCCCCCAAAACACCCGCACGCAAAGCCGCAGTAGCTGCAAACAGGGTGACCACGGCCCAACTGCCACGCAACGCGAGATTGGCGAACGGAATGCGCCTAGCTGGCAATTCCATCCCTCGCGTCAGCCAAACCGGTATGAAGGCCGAGCCGAAATTGGCCCCCAACACCAGCGACAGTCCGGCGGCAAACGGAATTGCGCCAATCTGAACCAGTGTCACACACATCAGGATCGCCGCGACCGATGAATGCATGACAAATGCCAGCGCTCCGCCGACCAAGAATGCGGTTATGTAATCTCGGGCCAGATATTCTGCGACGGCGGGCAGAAAAGCACTGTCCCGGATCGGATCCATCGCCTCGCGCAGAAAGCGCAATGAGATCAGAATGAACGCAACACCCATCAGGATGCGACCCAGTTGCCGGGGCTTTTTGGACTCGGTCTTGACGAAGAGATACCCGCCAATCGCCAGCAGCAGCGGCACCAGCCAGTCCAACTTGAAGGACAGGACCTGGATAATGAGCGCAGACCCAAGATCGGCCCCCAGAACAATCGCGAGACCGGTTGGAAAAACCAGAAAACCACCAGCTGCAAAACCGGATGTCAGCAATGCGACCGCGGCCGAACTTTGCAGGACCACCGCCATTGCGAGACCGACCATTGATGCCTGCACATAACTGCGCTGGCCCGTCATGACCCGCTGGAAAGAGGCTCCGTAGCTGCGCTCGATCCCGGTGCGCACCATTCGCACCGCATAAAGCAGCAACATCGTGGCTCCGGCCAGACTGATGAGGAAGCTTACAATCGCCATGATCCTATCCGTTCACCATTTCCAGCATTTCCGCATGCAGCTCGGGCGTCGCCGCCGAAATCACACAACCATCCGAATTCAGGTCGAGTGGTTTGCCATCCCAGTCCGTCATCACCCCACCTGCGGCCTCGATCACGGCCAGCACCGGCAGAAAATCATAAGGTTGCAGATCATAGTCTATCACTGCGTCCACATGCCCCGCCGCAAGAAGCGCGTGCGGGTAGCAGTCATAGGCAAACCGTCTGGTCTGACCGGACTGCATCAGCTTGGCGAATAACGCCGGATGATCACGATAGATCTTATCCCCTTCATTCACAAACAGGATGGACTGATCCAACCGCGTCTGGTTCGAAGTTGCGATCTCCTTGCCGTTCATTGTCGCGCCCTGACCGGATACACCAATGAAAACCTCATCTATCGCAGGCATGCCGATCACTCCGATATCCGGCTTACCATCGATCAGATGCCCAAGCAGAAAGCCAAAAAGCGGATGCCCCGAAAGGAAAGACCGGGTGCCGTCGATCGGATCGATTATCCAGACTTCGCGGCGGTTCTGCCCTTCAAACCCATGTTCTTCTCCAAAGATGCCGTGATCCGGAAAGTGTTGTTCCAGGTAGGCCCGAACCTGCGCCTCGACACCCTTGTCGGCCTGCGTCACCGGGCTCTCGTCGGACTTGAACTCAACACCAAGTCTGCCGCGAAAGTACCCCCGTGCCGCCTTGTTGGCCAATTCGGCAATCTTCACCGCGTGTGACACCAATTCGGCCGTTTCGAACGTTTGAGAGTTCTTTGGATTCAGCATCCGTTTCTGTCCTGTTTACTTTTGGAGTCTTGGCTCAGTGAAACAACAACTGCGAAAGAACCCGCCGAAGGCCCCATCCCACGCTACTTGGAACGTTTCTCGCTACCGGACCCGCAGTCTTTTCCCGATTGCTGAAAGGGTCCTGTTGTTCGACGCACCATCTTGTGCCACGCACAACGCCAGACCCTTCGAAGAAATCATGGCTTTGCAGTGATCCGGGCAAGCTAACCCTCCGTTCCTGAAGGTTATGACTATAGCCTATTTGCGGCATCAAAATCCCACATTTCGCGATCAATCTCCACAATAAACCCACAAATTCTCTCCAACACAAGAAAAAAGTACTGATTTTGTTTGTTTTCCCGATAACTGTGTGGGTTTTTGGGGATTGCACAGGCCTCTTTCCAACAGGCTGAAACGGCTTGCGTAGAAAATGGGGTGAAAACAACGCCCGCACCGTCGCAAGCTCCACGCGCCTTTGACGCGTAAGATCCGGCGCTCTTTTCACCCGAAGCCGATCCCCATATTAGCCGGGTCGGACAACTCATTACCGAAAGCGAACGGTATGACAACGCTTCACAGGCCGTGACCGCGCAGATTACGTCGAAAGTGCGCCTACGAGCTGGCGCTAGTTTTACTTTTCAGAGCTCGAATTTGCCGATCTTCTGGCGCCCACGCGCCGGCAGCACGATCTGGGAACAGAGTTGGCCGATAGCGGCATGAAACTCGACCACCCGACCTGCATGTCAAACAGACCTTTTGCTGGTCTCTTCATTGATCATTTCGAGGATCTTGTTTCGCTGGATTTTTCCGGATGGCCCCTTTGGCAGGTCCTGCAAAACATGAACTTCATCGGGCGACTTGAAATGGCCCAGTTGAGCATTGCAAAGCCTGGACAATTCCAGTGGCGTCAAAGAGGAGCCTTCGCGAATTTTCACCGCCGCCTCGACAGTCTCACCATAACTGGCACAAGGTCGGGCGAAGGCGGCGGCTTCGACGACATCGGGATGAGAATAAAGCACCTCGTCAATCTCGCGCGGCGCAATGTTTTCGCCCCCTTTGATGATAAGTTCCTTCAGCCTGCCGGTGACATAGACGTAGCCATCCTCATCCATACGGGCGAGGTCTCCGGTCCGCAGCCAGCCATCGGATGTAAATGTGCCTGCGGTTGCGTCAGGGTTCTGGAGATATTCCAGCATGACATTCGGACCGCGTATGACCAGTTCACCCTCCGCTCCGCGTGGAACGGGCCGGAGGTTCTTGTCAAAGATATCCGCCTCATTTCCAAAGGGGATGCCCGGTGATCCGATTTTGCGAATGCCGGGCGGCAACGGATTGGACAGTATCTGCGCGGCGGTTTCCGTAAGCCCCATGGTCTCGACAATCGGGATTTCGAAACGGTTTTCAAACGCACGCTGCACGTCCGGCGCCAAAGCGGAAGATGCAGAACGGCCAAAACGCACACGATGGCGGGTCGGCGCATCCGGTTTTGTATCGGAATGCAGCAGGTGGGAAATGATGGTCGGAACCACCGAAAACCATGTCGCCTCGGCCTTCCCAAGGTTTTCCCAGAACCGGCTGGCGGAAAATCGTTCACACATGGCCAATGATCCGCCAGAGACAAGCGTTCCCATAACCGTCACGCACAGGCCGTTGATGTGGTAGATTGGCAGAACGCAAAACCCGCGATCAGCTTCGGACAGCTCATGTGCAACCACCGTGGTCCAGCCGCCCGCCAACAGGCTGGAATGGGTGTGAACGACGCCTTTTGGGCGCCCTGTTGTTCCGGACGTGTACATCAGAAGCGCGTGATCGCCCGGCGAAAGGTCGTGCAGATCGCCATCGGCATCTTTCGCATCTGAAATTCTCAACGCGGTTATTTTCGCTGGGTCGGCCGTACGTTCAAACAAATCCACCTGTTCGGGGTGCACAAAACCATAGCGCGCACCGCTATGGTCCAGCGCATAGGCCACCGCGCTGTCCCCCGCGACGAGGTTTATCATCGTCGCCCGGAACCCGCCGTAAAGGACGCCGAAAAGGACCTCCAGCGCTTCGCGGCAATTGGGATAAAGGATGGCGACGCTCTCTCCTTTTTCGACACCCAATCCGGTCAACATGACCGCAATTCTTTGCGCTGTTTCGCGCAGCTCGGGCCAGCTCAGGTCGCTCGCGCCATCCGGAAAAACGAAACCGGTTCCGCCCTCGGCTGCCCGTTTGTCCAGCCAGTCACGGACGGTTCCTTTGGGCGGGTCGATCATTGCCCGGCCTCCGACCAGTACTTTCCGAAAATCTCTTCCAGCGCGGGCTCCCGCGGCGGAGTTTCACGCACGACTTTGGTGGTCTGGATGAAATGCCGCCAATGCAGGTTTGTGTCGATGGAGTTTCCCCCCCAGCTGCCACAGCCCATCGACAGGGAAAAAGGCATCCCGTTGGTAAAGCTACCGCCGGTGGCAAAGGTATGCGCCTGGTTTACGATAACACGACAGGTCGGCAGATCCCGGCTCAACCCGATCGCGCGCGCGTCGTCCTTTGTATGAATGCCAACCGAATGCCCTGCCCCCTGATGTGCCAGAATGCGGGCGGTGATTGTCCGGGCCTCTTCGAAATCTGCCGCGCGATAGAGCGCGAGTACCCGGCTAAGCTTTTCTCCGGAAAGGGGATGATCCGGGCCGATCCCGGCAGTCTCAACTGCCAAATATCGGGTTCCCTCGGGCACCTTGCCCGCCATGCCCAGCGCTTCAAGCATCTTGTCCGCGTCCTGCGCGATGACGGAACGGCTGAGATGACCATCGGGCCAGAGCCGGGCGATGATATCACCTGCTTCCGAGGAACGGACCAGGGCACCACCCTCGGCGGCCATCGCCGCAACGAAAGCGTCGTAGACTGCATCCACCACGACCACCGCATTCTCGGAGGAACAGGAGGTCGCGTTGTCGAAACACTTTGAGGCGGTAATTTTTGCCGCTGCGGCCTGCAGATCGGCAGTCTCGTCGACAATCACCGTGACATTGCCAGCCCCAACGGCCACCGCCGGCGTACCGCAGGATTGTGCGCGATGAACGTTGTTTTGGCTTCCGGTGCAGATCACCCGGTCTACAGCCTCCATCAACCGTTGTGTCTTGGCCTTTGACCCGGGCGCAGGCAGCATCTGCACCAGATCGCGATTAAGCCCAAGCTTGTCGAATTCGGCATGTATGTAGCCAAGCAGCAATTCACAGGACGCAACACCTTTGGGGGACGGCGCCACCACGATGGCATTGCCGCCCTTGAGTGCGTTGATGATGTTGTTGGCCGGCGTCGCGGCAGGGTTGGTCGACGGCACAACCGCACCAATCACGCCGATGGCGCGCGCGATCTCGGTGATACCTGTTGCCGGATCATCGCTGATAATCCCGTGCGTATTGGCGTCGGCTATATCGCGCAGCAACCCGAGCGTCTTGCGGTGGTTCTTGGTGATCTTGTCGGGCACGTTACCCAGGCCGGTGGTTTCCACGGCCAGTTCGGCAAGGGCCCGGTTGCGTTCCGGTTCCATGATCGCCCATCCCGCTGCAAGTGCCGCTTTGTCATATAGCGCCTGACTACCACTGGCTTCGAAAGCAGACTGAGCGGCACGCGCCCGTTCGACGATCCGGTCCACTTCGGCAATTTCGGGGGCAATCCCGTCCTGAGCGTTCATCTTGGTCCTCGATAGATTGACCGGGGCGGACCTGTTCCGCCCCATTTTAGAATGTCCGGGTCAGAGACCGGCCAGCAGTTCGTTCAGTGTTTGTTGACGCTGGCCCCACATCTCGATCACCTCGTCACGGGTCATGATGTGCATGGGCGACCCGCCGGCCTCCATCTTCTTGGCGACACGCGAATTGGCAAACATCTCAGGTACTGTCGCGGCCAGCTTTTCAATCACTTCGGGCGGTGTTCCTTTTGGCACCATCACACCCCGGAAATTGACCGACGAGTTGTCCACGTCCAGCCCCTGTTCCATCATCGTTGGAACATCCGACAGAAACGCGTTGCGCTCAAGATCGGCGACACCCAGAATTTTGACATTGCCCGCTTCCTGCGCGCGGAATGCATCGGACAGGTTGTTGATGCCGCCCATGACCTCACCGGCAATCACGGCCTTCATGGCCGCCGCGCCGCCACCCTTGGTCGGGATATAAGCCATCTTGGTTCCGGCTGCCTTGTCGATTTGCAGCGCCGCGATGTGGTGGCCCACAAACAATCCGGCACCGGATACCGTCAGCTTGCCCGGGTTTTCCTTGGCATAGGCAATGACATCCTGCATCGAGTTGAACGGGCTGTCGGCGCCCACGACAAATACCGCCGGATCCGCACCCCAGTTCGCGATAGGTTCGAAACTGTCGGTCGAATACTCCACGCCACCCTTGATCGACTGGGCGATGAAATGCGGAACATTGTAGGCCGCCAGCGTATAGCCGTCTGCATCCGCCTGCGTGGCGAACCAGTTCCAGCCCACGCGGCCACCCGCGCCGGGCTTGTTGATGATGGCGATGGGCATTCCCAGCGCGTCCTCGTTTCCGGCGGTCATGGTCACGATCCGCGCCTGAAAGTCTGTCGCGCCGCCAGCCCCGTAGCTGACCATCATCATGATCGGCCGTTCGGGATAGTCCTCGGCCGCCGCCGCACCCGTCAGGCTCATGAGGGCCAAAGCCGCCCCGGCAATCAATCGTTTCATTTTGCGTTTCCTCCCTGATTTGGTTCTTCCGCTGTTTGCGCGGTCAGAACAGAATTTCCCTTGGCGTGTGGACGTTCAGAAGCATGGAAAAGAGGCCGTACATCACCGCCACGAAGACGCCCGTGATGATCCCGCGCCGGATCCAGCTTTTGACGTCCGAATGCGGCGCCGGGTCATAGATCGACAGCAGGATGAAGAAGGCGATTGTTGTCGCGGTGTAAAAACCCAGCGACTTGGCCGCCCAGAACACATAGATCAGCGTCACGATCAGACCCGGCAGCATGTTGACAAACATCGTGCGCGTGACGCCGTTGCCAACCTTGGACAATCCCATGACTGCCTTGCCAAACGTCCATCCGGCCAGAACCACAAAAACGGTTGCGATCAGACGCGGGAACAGGAACGCCTCGGCCGGTTGCTGGGTGTAGCTGACCCAGGTCACCCAAAGGCCGACCGAAAAGACAAGACCTGATCCGAATACATGCTGCGAACGGTTCATGCCTGTGCCTCCTCTTTGGTGGTGTAGCGACGGTGGCGCAATTCCATCCAAACCGAATAAGCGACCGACGCCAGCACAATGGCGATCAGGAACAGGTTCAAACCGCCACTCAGGAAGTATGCGGCCTTGCCCACGGTGGCGTCAGCAATCATTCCGCCCTGAATGAAGTTGGCTTCGGCGATGGGTCCCAGGATCAGGCCCAAAACCAGTGGCGCCGCCGAAAAACCAAACCGTTCCAGAAAGAACATGCCTATCCCCAGGCAAGCCATGACATAGACGTCACCCATCGAACCCTGAACCGAGTATGCTCCGAAAACGGACAGCGCCAGGACGATTGCAGCCATCACCGATTGCGGCACCTGCGCGACACGGGCTGCAAGACCGGCAACGTAAAGGCCAAAGATGCACATCAGCACCTGCCCGATCAGCATCGAGTTGATGAAGGTCCATGCCACGTCCGGGTGGTTGTCGAACAGGTCCGACCCCGGGAAGATGCCGTGGATCAGCAATCCGCCCAGCAGAACCGCAGCGGTGGGGCTTCCGGGGATCGAAAGGGTCAGCAGCGGCACCAGAGACGGGCCGACCATGGCATTGTTGGCGGATTCCGCGGCAATGACGCCCTCGGAATGACCGGTGCCGAACTTGTCTTTTTCGGATGAGAACTTCTTGGTCTGGTCATAGGCCACAAGGCCCGCGATCTGCCCACCGACACCCGGGATCAGGCCGATGATCGAACCTGTCAGGGTTCCGATGCTTAGGGCCCGCGTGCGGCTGAACAGCTCCCGGAAGGCGGCCATTATCGAGTGGCGCTGCACCTCGATGACCTCGGCTCCGGCATTGTGGCGCCCTTTGGCGAACATCGTCAGAACCTGCGGGATTGCGAAAAGTCCGATCAGGGCGGCAATGATGTTGATGCCGCCACCCAAGGCGGGATGAAAAATGAACCTCTGCGCGCCCATGATGTCGTCGAAGCCGATGGTCGCAAGCCACAGCCCGATGCAACCCGACAGCAACCCTTTGACAACCGACGCGGAATCCAGCGTTCCGATCACCGTGACACCCAGAATGGCCAGCCAGAACAGGTGTGACGGACCAAAGGCCAGCGCCCATTTCGCCAGAACCGGGGTCAGGAAGATCAGAAGCAAAACGCCAAATATCCCGCCCACGGCCGAGGCCAGAAAGGACAATTGCAGCGCCCGCGCACCCTGTCCCTGTTTCGCCATGGTGTGCCCGTCCAGCGTTGTGGCGATATTGGCAGGCGCTCCGGGGATTTTCAGCAAAATGGCGCTGACCGCGCCGCCCGCAACAGTCGAGGTATAGGCAGCGCCCAGCAGGATCAGGCCCTGCGCGGCCTCAAGCTGGAAGGTGAACGGGATCAGCAACGCAACCGCCATCGTGGGTGACAGGCCCGGCGTCGCCCCAAGGATCAACCCGCCTATCGTGCCACCCAAAAGCAACAGGAACGAGAGCGGCGTGAACACATCTCCGAAGTAGTAAATGAATTCCATTCAGGGCCTCCCAACCCGTCGGTTCACACTTTTACTTTTGTTGACAAATCAGGTTAGGCGATGAAAATAGTATTGCAAATGTTTTCATAAAATCGACTGTGAGAGAGGGTTTTATGACTAAATTTAAAAAAGATAAGGTGGATATCGTGGCCGTTGCAAAGGCCGCAAAAGTTTCACCCTCGACCGTTTCCCGCACCTTCAACCACCCCAGTCTGGTCAACCCTGCGACTCGGAAAAAGATCAACCGGGCCGTTCAGCGATTGGGCTACATCCGCAACCGCGCGGCTCAGACGATGCATGGAAAACGGTCGGGCACGATCGGCCTGGTGGTGCCAACAATCAACCACGCCATTTTTGCCGAAGTCATTCAGGCTTTTTCGGATTCAATCGACAAGGCCGGCTTCAGTCTCTTGCTGGCGTCGCACGGGTATGACCTGGATCGGGAATACGCCATGGTTCGCAAGCTGCTGGAACATCGCGTCGACGGCGTGGCACTGGTTGGGTTGGAACATTCCGATGCCACCGCCCGACTGATCGAACAGCAGAAAATCCCGGCGCTTGCGATCTGGAACTATTCCGAGGATTCCGCCCTTCCCTGTGTTGGGGCAGACAATCGACTGGCAGGACGTCTTGCGACCGAGCACCTGCTGGCCTTGGGGCACCGGGACATTGGATTGATCTTCCCCAAAACGACCGGCAATGACCGTGCGCAAAACCGGCTGTCCGCCGTGCATGATGCACTTGAGGAAATGGGCGTATCCATCCCGAGCGAGCATGAGTCGGAAGCTCCGTACAGTGTGTCTCAGGCCAAACAGGCCGCCCTGACGCTTTTGACGGAACATTCTCGTCCCACGGCCCTGCTTTGCGGAAATGACGTCATCGCGCAGGGCGCTTTGTTTGCGGCCCAGAGCCTAGGTTTGAAGGTTCCTGATGACCTCTCGATCATCGGTATCGGGGATTTCAAGGGATCCGCAGATGTCGAACCGGGGCTCACCACCATTCGAATCCCCGCCGAAACCATCGGCAAGCTCGCCGGTGAAAGGTTCACCGACTACATAACCTCGGATGAACCAGAGCCTTTCAGACTCTGCTGTGAACTGGAATGCATTGTCAGGGGAACAACTGCCAGCACTCGTTTTTCCCGAACTGTTTGAATGGTTCTTGCCCAGTAAGACAAGACGACCTCGTGATCCCAGGCGGGCCTTGCTCAATCTGCCTTCGGCATGGGCAAGCAGCCTGTCAATCCCGCAGGCAGCACCATCCAGGCCCCCGACCGATACAATAGTGGCACGAAGCCATCCTGCTCGGACGTGAGTGTAACGCTGACAGCTGAAGCTGAGATCATCGATATTTCGTTCGGAAGGGACTTCAGAAACCCGTCTGTCGGGAACAAGATGACATAGGCCGGGGCCTCGTCCGTCAACAGGGCCGTCACCAGCATGACGACCAGCCAGCCGATCAGCATTGAAGGGATTGCAATCAGGACAGACCTAGTAGTCATGGATATGCTCCAGCTTCTGCTCTCCTAAATCTAATGCACGGATCCGGTCGGCCAATTCGGAAACCTTCACCACCATCAGATGCCGGTAATCGCCAGACCCTTGCCGTGACCGACTGTAGATCGCGCCGTCCATGTCCGGATCACCGGACAGAACTGTGAACAGGATGCCGTCATTCCCTGCGATCTCTACGAAATCCACTCCCTCACGCGCCCAGCGTTGCAGCAGAAGGGTCAACGCGCGGTATCGGGGAGTTTCCACTTCGATCCCCTGCGGATGCTCCGCCAGAACATAAACACCCTCCTCTGCGTCCAGCAGGGAACGGTCCGCATTTTCAACAATCATCCGCAGGGTCGGTTCATCCTGGCCCACCTGCGCCACCGCATCGGCGATCACATCCGCATAGGCGGCCTTGACCCCGTATTCGATCCCCAGGGCGATCCGCCGCTCACGGTCCCGCAAATTGTACGTGGCCTGTTCGTTCAAATCAGCCCGATCCTCGCGAAACCGCCATTTGTACCACGGAACCTGCTGCAAAAACCTGGCATAGCCGGCGGCTTGGCTGGCCGAGAGATCATCCAAAGGCGCCCGTGTCTGTCCGCGCAGCGCCGCGAAAACCCGGCCAAAGGTTTCCTCATAGGCGGCTTTGAGCAGCAATTCGGCGGTAAAACTGACCCCGATCACATAGACCATTTGCTTGGTCGCGCCATCAACCGCGCCATGGGAACTTGCAGCAGCACTCAGCGCGCAAAGCGAAGACCAGAATCCTCCGACAGCGCGAAAATATCCGTACTCATGCGGATCACCGGATTGGATGACCGTGGCGTAATCCTCGTAAGCATGAACGATGTGCCATTCCGGATAGGTCATCAGGGTCCGGGTTTCGGGTCGTTGAAAGGCGGGATCGATCAGCGCCTCATAGGCGGCAGGCTGGCCCGACCCCCGGCACATGATTTCCACATAGGCAATCGGCGACAGCAATCCCGCAACGCAGATCACCACCACCAGCAACAGCCATTTGCAGTATCGCCACAGCCGTCTCACCCGTGCTCGGCTCCGCCGCGAAACCCGGCCCAGACGCCGATTCCGCCCAATGCCAGATGCGGCAGGTTCGCAAGGAACCGCGGCAGCGACCAATCGGTGCCCAGCGATGCGTTGGTGAATATTCCAAGATCAAGGAACCCGTAGCCGGTGAAGATGCCGAATATCCCATCCCCAAGATAGGCCAGCCCGAACAGGATCAGGAATGTCCGCGCCGCCCGATGTGAAAGTAGCCCCGCGATCAGCGCCCACAGGGCCGAAGCCACATGCAGTGCATCGTCGTAGATATCCAGCGCAAAGATGCCAAAAACCAGCCCATCTTCATCCGTCAGGCCCGGGACATAGTTCAACGACGCCGCGATCATGAGCGCCACGAAATACCCCAAACACAGTTTTTGCAGATTGCTCATAGTTGCCCCAGATACTGATCCCAAAGATTGTTGCGCAGCACCAGATCGGGGTCCAGTTCCCGCTTGGCTTTCGCAAATTCCTCTGCCCGTGGGTAGGCACCGGTCAACTGTTCGATTGTGGCGTGCGGGCGGTAAGGCAGGTAATAGGCTCCACCGATCTCGACGATCCGGTCAATCAGCGCGCGGGTCATGCGCGCCATATCCGCTTCACCGCGTTGGGTCAGCTCCTGACTGAAGGACATGACGGCAGCAATCCGCGGTACACGGGCAAAGGACAGCACAGATTGATCGTCCTGCGCCACATACCGAAGGGTCACATTCAGGAACTCCTGATACGAGGCCGGGATCACCTCGCGGCAGGCCTCGACAAAGCTGTCGAAGGCGTCAAACCCGACGAAATGCTCGTGCAAAATGTCCGTCCGGTCGGGGTTGCGATCATCCAGTGTCACCACCGGTTCATTGATCAGCGAGTTGCGCGTCACCGCACCCGACCCCAGAGCCGGGCCAACTCTGGTTTCATTCCACCAGCGGAAGGATTTGAATGTCTCATTGCCAAGCTGGGCGCGATAGATCCGGCTGGCCGCATGTGCCATCCATCCGGAACCGGAGGCCGCCGGCAGATCGTCTTGATCTTCTGTCTCGCGATAGGTGATCAACAGCGCCTTTTGAAAGAACGACTCGCGTTCCACATTCAGCCGCCCATAGGCCATTGTCACTGTCGGATCCATGATTGCCGCCTTGAAACGGTCGGCAAATTCGCCGGTTTCCATCACCTCAAATGCCGGAGACAGCCGGGCATTCCTGACCATCTCGATCTCCATGTCCACAATGACCCCGATAAGGCCGTATCCCCCCATCGCAAGGTTGAACAACTCCGTGTTTTCGGTTGGTGAACAGGTCACCAGATCGCCGGACGGCAACACCATCCGCAGGGACCGCACAGTGGATCCCATCGGTCCGAACGGCACCGGCCAACCATGCGCATTGACCGAATAGGTCGCAGCGAGGCCGAAGTCATTGTTGGATTGCATCACTTTGGGCGACCATCCCTGGGGGTCGAGCGCCGCAATGACATCCGACCACCGCGCGCCCGCATGGGCCTGATAGCTTTGATTGGCCGTGTCCAGTTCGACACGCGCATTGTCAAAAGTCATGGCCGCACCATCACGCGGGATCGCTTGCCCCCCCATGGAATGACGCGCTGCGCCGACGTTCAGGGGCCGTCCTTCCGCACGCGCCTGTGACATTTCTCGCCGGATCACCGCAACCAGTTCCTGATCGCCCTCTGAAATCCGCAGATGCCTGTGGATCGGCGTCGCCGACAGACCGCTTGCATCGTTCAGGTAGTTCTCCCCGGTCGGCGCAACGATGCGGTTTGCACCAGCATAGGTGGGCAACTCCGCCCGAAACAGGCCTGCCAATCCCCATCCCGCCAAACCACCGGCACCGACCAGCGCGGCACGGCGTGTAAAATTCTTCATTATGTCTTCCTCCCACAGTCGGTGCGGAAACCCAAAACAATACTGAAATCAGCTGAGCTAATACCGTTTTTTGGAAGAGTTATCTCACAAAGTCATGGCCGCAGGGAAGGCACCGCAGAGAAATGAAACCAAGTGGCAATTTCCGTGTGCGAAATGCCTGGAAGGAAACACGCCATTCCGCCCGATGACAGGAAACTCTGCATCGGTCTCTCACGTTTTCGAACCCGCCGGTGGCGGCTTTCTGCGCGGATATTCAGACCGCCTTGGAACCAGTGATCAAAGCCGACCGACGAACATCACGACAGCTTCATGCAAGTGACGAACAATATCCGCTCTGCTTGGTTCAGGCGTCGAAGTTCCAGATGTCGCGCTGAACCTCCCAGCCGTCTTTGCCTTTCTGGAAGTAGAGAATGTACTTCCCTGAGAGGTCCTGCCCTCCCATCGAGCCCGTCAACGTTCCCATGGTGACGGCAAAATCTCCGCTGACATGCGCCCCGGTCGGGTTGGCCACGACGTTGCTTAGACCTCCGTCGATTGCGGCCTGCCAGTACTCGCGGATCGCAGTGTGACCTGACATGGTCGGTGCGCCCGGCGGCATGATCGCGCCGTCTTCGGCATAGGGTGCGGTTGCCTTGCCGGCATCCTTTGCGTTGATCCCTTCAATGATTGCCGCATCGAGCGCTTTGACGGTGTCCAGAACTGACATCTTCTCCTCCCGAGTTTTCCCGCAGATGATCACAGACTACCACAGTTGCCCGAGTCGCTTCACATCTGCGATGCCAGGACTAGGTAAGCCCCGGGAAAAGCGGAAGGCGACGAAAGCCAATCGGCTCAGCTTAGGTCGCTTTGCCTCCGGTCCTCCATCGCCCGATTGGCGGCGGCAAACAAGCCCACGCCAATCTCAATCCGTTGCCAGTTCCGTGATCTCGCGGCGGAAGGGCAAGGCGTCCCCAATATCCGGCCCGTCCAGCTCGCGGGCGTATCGATGCCCGGCATAGGTCGCCCATGCAATCGGCCCCGGTGCATTGGCGTCTCCGATCAGCTTGACGGACTTGATGCCTGCGTCGGCCCAATCGGTCTCTTTCGCCTTCAGGGCGTTGTAGACGCCGTTGTTCTCAAGCCGGGATGCGACCATTACGACGGCATCGGCTTCGATCTTCCAGGTGCGGTCCGTATACACACAGTTCGATACCACATGATCGGTGTGGATTTCCGCTACACCCTGATTGAGCACGATTTCGACCCCGGCTTCGACCAGTCGCGGGTGGATTGCGATCTGTTCCAGCGTGTTGTTCGTCCAGTCGCTGACATAGGCTGACGGCGTGACGAGCGTCACCTGCGCCCCGTTTCTCGCCAGCAACTCGGCCAGCACGCCGCCCATGTAGTAGTGGTCGTCGTCATACACCACCACGCGGCCCGAAGGGATCGTACCATCCATCAGGTCGTCAGGCGTATAGACCTTGGCGCCATCTGCAATCGGCATTGGCACGACATGCTGACGGGCAACACCGTCGCGACGCCATGTGGATCCGGTCGCGATACAGACGTTTTCGAATCCGAACTCAAGAATGCTGTCGGCATCCAGTTCACTCTCGCGGTAGATTTCCACGTTCGGCCGCTGTTGCAACTGATATTCCCGGTAGTCCACGACACGCCCCCAGGCGCTGAGCCCCGGCAACGCGCGTTCGCGGGTGACACGTCCTCCGATCACGTCCCGCGCTTCGGCCACGGCCACATCGTAGCCGCGGCGGCACAGCGCCCAGGCCGCTTCAAGTCCCGCAGGACCAGAGCCGACAATCAGCACGTTCGAGCTGTCGCCCTTTTCGTTCATCTTCTCGGGGTGCCAGCCCTTGCGCCATTCCTCCATGAAGGTCGGGTTCTGGGTGCAGCGGCTGATCGACATGGTCATGTCGCCGGTGATGCAGATATTGCAGCCGATGCATTCGCGAATGTCGTCGATCCGGCCTTCCTCGATCTTCTTCGGCAGGAACGGGTCGGCAATGGATGGGCGGGCGCAGCCGATGAAATCCAGCGTTCCGGACTTGATCATCCTGGCCATCACATCCGGTGAAGTGAACCGCCCTACCCCGACAATGGGCTTGTCGGTGAGTTCATGAATGCCGCGCACAAGATGTTCCTGCGCCGCCTCTTCCTTGAACCGCGACGGGCCCGAGCAATCTTCCCAGGTGCCCTGCGCCAGATCCCAGAGATCGGGTAGATCCTTGTTCATCTCGACATAGTCACGCACCTCGGCGTTCGAGAAGCCAAGTTCGCCGATGGTTTCGTCCAGCGACACCCGCAGCGTGATCGCCATCTTGTCGCCCACAGCGTCGCGCATGTCAGCGATGACTTCCTGACTGAACCGGGCCCGGTTTTCCAGAGACCCGCCATATTCATCGCTGCGCTGGTTGGTGGCCCGGCTCAGGAAGTGCTGAAAAATCCCGAACCCGTGTGCGCCATACAGACAGATCAGGTCAAATCCGGCATCCTGCGACCGTTTGGCCGCATTCACGAACCAACGGCGCAGGTCCCGGATGTCCTGCTTGTCCAGTGCGCGCGCCTGAACCGGATCGTTGGTGAACGTACGGATTGGCAATGCGGTCGGTGCCAGCGGTACCTCTTTCGTGTAAAGGTTCGGCCCGTTGATGCCCGAATAGGCCAATTGGATCCCGGCCAGCGCGCCATGTTCTTTCATTTTCTCGGACATCTTGCGCAGTTGCGGAATGTCCTTGTCTTCCCACAAACGCAATTCGATGAACGGCGTGATCTCCGAGGTATGGTGCATCTCGCACTGTTCGGTAAAGATCACGCCCCAGCCGCCCTCGGCTTTGATACCTCGCATCGCAGCAGCAGCCGAAGGATCACGATAGCCGCCGCCATTGCAGTGCGGCACCTGATAGAAGCGGTTCTTGGCGGTTAGCGGGCCAATCTTCATCGGTTCGAACAGAACATCATAGCGTGGATCGCGCATTGCTGGATCTCCCTTAGGCATCTGGCGGTATCGCCCTGTGGCGGGCCGAAATTCTGATGGTCAGAGCGTATTTCGCGCTGGATATACCCCCTTATTTCGACAATCATGGTAGGTCATGGATCATGAGGGGGTATATACCCCCAAAGAGGTATAGCGCCGTGGACCACATGCCCAAGCCAGAGCTTCTGGCAGACACAATCCTGTCCATAGGTACCACCGGGTTTGCCCAGCGATTGCAAAACTGGCTCGGCGCCTGCCTGCGTATCGATAACATGACCATCGTCGCTTTCTTCAAAAGCCAACAACCAGAGGTCTTTCTGACCCAAGCCAGCGAGAAGCGCGTTTTTGAACGTATGAACAGCCACTATGTAACAGGCGCTTACCTGCTGGACCCGTTCTATTCCCTGCACGCGGCAGACGCGGCAGATGGGATGTACCGACTAAGCGACATTGCCCCGGACCAGTTTCATCGCAACGAGTACTACAAATCCTATTATCAACGCACCACGCTCGCCGATGAGATCGCATTCTTCTCGTCTCCGACGCAGGGCGTGTCGATGACCGTCTGTCTGGGGCGGGATGCGACCACCGCATCACGGTTTTCATCCCGTGATCTTGAGCAGGCAAGGCAATTGGCCCCGGTTGTAAATGCGCTGGTCAGGCAGAACTGGTCGGACCTCAGACCGCAGGGCTCAGACACGCCGGAAGATGTCGTCGATCTTTTGCGTCACCGACTGTCCTCGGAACTCGAGATCAGTTTGAGCGCAAGGCAAGCTGAGATCGCACTTTTGATCCTGCAGGGGCATTCGTCGGTTTCCATCGGCCTCACGCTTGGGATCAGCCCGCAAACCGTCAAAGTCATACGCAAGCAGCTATACAGGAAATGCCAGATCTCTTCGCAGGGAGAGCTGTTTTATCTGATCGCACCGTACCTGTCCGATCACAGCCAACTGCAATCAAAACAAGCGTAAATCCTTCCAGATTAGCCAAAACCTAACTAAGGGTAAGCTAGACAGTAATTTCGCCCAATTCCAACTTGTGGGACGTTCCTCACGAAACGCGCAAGGCGTGCTGGATCGGCACGGAAAGCTGTAATCGCGAAGTGACCGTCGCCCGAACAATGGTCACTTTGACGACTGCACGCCGTCCTCCGAAATCGGTGACTACAGGGGCCTCCATAATTGGAACCGTCTGTCAGACCCTATCCAGTTCAGCCAGGAGTTTGCCCGGCCATTTGTGTCGGACCGAGATACAGTCAAAGGGAAACGAAACATGCCCATCGAGAAAACGGACACACTGGTTGTTGGTGGCGGTCAAGCCGGTATCGCGCTCAGCGAGCATCTGGGAAACAACAATGTTCCGCATATCATTCTGGAAAAGAACCGGACTGCCGAGGCGTGGCGTACCGGTCGCTGGGATGCTCTGGTCGCCAACGGCCCGGCCTGGCACGATCGTTTCCCGAGCCTGCTGTTCAAGGGCGACGATCCGGATGCCTTTGTCTCGAAAGACCGGGTGGCCAACTATCTTGTCGAATATGCCGAAATGGTGAACGCGCCCATCCGCGAAGGTGTCGAGGCGCTCAGGGCCGAGCGTATGCCCGGCGAGGGCGGCTTCCGTGTCGAAACTTCGGCCGGTGAAATCCATGCCAAGCGCATTGTTGCCGCTACGGGCGCTTTCCAGCATCCGGTGATCCCGCCGATTGTGCCGAAAACGGAAGGTGTCGACCAGATTCACTCGTTTTTCTACAAGAACCCCGGCCAGTTGGCCGAAGGTGCCGTGATGGTCGTCGGTGCCGGATCATCCGGCGCACAGATCGCGGATGAGCTGAACCGGGCTGGCCGCAAGGTGTTTCTGTCGGTAGGACCGCATGACCGCCCGCCGCGCCGCTATCGAGGCCGGGATTTCGTCTGGTGGTTGGGCGTTCTGGGCCTGTGGGACGTGTCCGCGATGAAGCCGGGAACCGAACACGTGACCATCTCGGTCAGCGGCGCCTATGGCGGGCACACAATGGATTTCCGTCGTCTTGGCAACGAAGGCGTCACCCTGGTTGGCATGACAAAAAGCTTCGAGAACGGCATTCTGAGCTTCGCCGACGATTTGCGGCGCAATGTGGCCGCTGGCGATGCCAATTATCACGAAATGCTGGATTTGGCGGACGCCTATGTGGACCGTACCGGCCTTGATCTTCCGGAAGAACCCGAGGCGCGAGAAGCCTTCGCCGATCCCGACAGCCTGACCAATCCGCTCGGTTCGGTCGATTTCACCAAGGAAGGCATTACCACGATCATCTGGGCCACGGGCTTCCGTCAGGATTTCAGCTGGATCAAGGCCAATGCCTTCGACAACAAAGGCGCGCCGATCCATCAGCGCGGGGTTTCGGTTGAACCGGACGTGTATTTCCTTGGCCTGCCCTGGCAGTCGCGCCGCGGCTCGACCTTCCTGTGGGGCGTCTGGCACGATGCGAAATACATTGCCGATCAGATCGCGATCCAGCGGGCCTATGCCGATTATGACGGCGAAGCAGCGATCATTGCCCCCGCAGCAGAGTAAGAAGACAGGATCCCGACATGGCGCATACACGTATCCGCAAATTCAATACCTCTGACACCTACCCTGAACAAAACCTCGACAACGACCTGTGTCAGGCCGTTGTGACTCAGGGTGGCAAAACCGTCTACCTGCGTGGCCAGTGCCCGCAGAACCTGGACGATGCGGTCAACATCGACAGTCACGACCCGGTCGAGCAGACCCACAAGGTGATGCAGAACATCAAGCAGCTGATCGAGGAATGCGGCGGCTCGATGGAGCATCTGGTCAAGGTCGTCGTCTACATCACCGATGTCCGCCACCGCGAGGCCGTCTATCGCACCATGGGCGAATACATCAAAGGCGTTCATCCGGTCTCGACCGGTCTGGTGGTTCAGGCGCTGGCACGTCCGGAATGGCTGGTCGAAATCGACGGCACCGCCGTTATCCCTGACTGATCGTTTCGATCAGTCGACAGACCGGACCGCGTCCCTTTCTTGCTCTCACGCGCGGTCCGGTTCCTGTGTTTCAAGGAGACCTGAATGACTTTTTCATTGGTTGCCCGCTGCGCTGAAACTGGAATGTTCGGCTTAGCGATTTCCTCCTCGTCGCCCGCCGTGGCGGCCCGCTGTTCCTTTGCCCGCGCCGGAGTCGGGGCGGTCGCAACGCAGAACGTGACCGACCCCAGCCTTGGTCCGCTGACGCTGGACCTGATGGAACAGGGCAAGACCGCACCCGAGGCTATCGAGGCCATGAAGACCGACGCAAAATTCATCGAATACCGTCAGGTTCTGGCTGTGGACACGGCCGGGCGCACCGCAATCCATTCTGGGCCAAACAGCCTTGGAATCTGGACACAGGCGCAGGCCGAGAACGTCGCATCGGGCGGGAACCTGCTGGACAATGACGGCATTCCGCAGGCCATCGTCGACGGATTCCTTTCCGCCTCGGGCCATATCGGCGACCGCCTGATTGCCGCGATGCGCGCGGGTCTTGCTGCGGGTGGCGAGGCCGGTCCGGTGCATTCCGCAGGCCTGAAGATTGTCGACAAAGTTAGCTGGCCGGTGGCCGATCTGCGTTGCGACTGGACCGAAGATTGTCCCATCGAGGCTGTTGCAACCGCTTGGGACATCTACAAGCCACAACTGGACGCCTACATCCAGCGCGCACTCGACCCGCGCGAGGCGCCCTCCTACGGCGTGCCCGGCGACCAGTAATCAGGGAGAGACAAAATGTTGGACTATTCACACGAAGACTGGAAAGCCCGTGCCGCCGGTTTGTCGTTTCGGGGGCAGGCCTTCATCAATGGCTCGTTCGTCGATGCCGCCTCTGGCAAGACCTTTGACAGCGTCAATCCGGCCACCGGCGCGGTTCTGACCAAAGTTGCGGAATGTGACGAAGAGGACGTCAACCGGGCCGTGGCCGCGGGACGCGCTGCGTTCGAAGATGGCCGCTGGTCACGCATGGCACCGGGGGACCGCAAGGCGGTGATGCTGAAACTGGCCGATCTGATCCGGGACAATCTGGAAGAGATGGCGCTGCTGGACAGCCTCGACATGGGCAAGCTGGTCACTGATGCCGCCACCATCGACGCGCCGGGGTCCGCGCATTTCTTCCAGTGGTATGCCGAGGCCATCGACAAGGTCTATGACGAGGTTGCCCCCACCAGTCCCGGCGATCTGGCACTGGTCCGCCGCATCCCCCTTGGTGTCGTTGGCGCCGTTACCCCATGGAACTTCCCACTGGACATGGCCACGTGGAAAGCCGCCGCCGCGCTGGCCGCAGGAAACTCGGTTGTGTTGAAACCGGCCGAGCAATCGCCACTTTCGGCATTGCGCCTGGCCGAACTGGCCGCCGAGGCCGGCGTCCCGGACGGGGTCTTCAACGTCGTGCCGGGCTTTGGCGCGACGGCCGGTCGCGCGCTGGGTCTGCATATGGATGTGGATTGCCTGGCCTTTACCGGCTCGACCGCCATCGGAAAGATGTTCATGCAGTATTCGGGGCAGTCGAACCTGAAACAGGTCTGGCCGGAAACCGGCGGCAAAAGCCCCAATCTTGTCTTTGCCGATTGCGAGGATCTGGACACCGCCGCCGACATGGCCGCCTTTGGAATATTCTTCAATCAGGGCGAGGTCTGCTCGGCCAACTCGCGGCTTTATGTCGAACGCTCGATCAAGGATGCCTTCGTCGAAAAGCTGATTGCGCGGGCGCGGGCAACCCAACCGGGCGATCCGCTGGACCCGGCCTCGAAAATGGGCGCCATCGTCGACGAAAAGCAGACGCAAGGCATTATCCGTTTCGTCGAAGAAGGCAAGAAATCGGCCAATCTGGTGACAGGTGGCGAGCGTGTCACTGTCGACGGCAAGGGCTGCTTTGTTCAGCCCACCATCTTTGACGACGTGAACCACGACAACCCTCTGGCCCGCGATGAAATCTTCGGTCCCGTCCTGTCGGTCATTCCTTTTGACAGCGAGGATGAGGTCGTCGCCATGGCGAATGACTCGATCTACGGTCTGGCGGCCTCGGTCTGGACCGACAACCTCAGCCGTGCCTGCCGGGTATCGGACAAGTTGATGGTCGGCACCGTTTCGGTCAACACCGTTGACGCCCTGTCTGCCCAAACGCCGTTTGGCGGCATGAAACAATCGGGCTTCGGACGGGATTTGTCATTGCACTCGCTTGAAAAGTATACTGCTTTGAAGACCACGTGGATCAAGTACACGGCTTGATCCGCAACCACGCGGGGATGCGCCATTGCCTTTCAGATACACGCTGCGGCAGCTGGAATACTTTGTGGCCGTTGGAAAGGCAGGCAGCATCGCTGCTGCCAGCGATAAACTGAATGTTTCGTCGCCGTCGATCTCGGCGGCGATCACCCAGCTTGAGCTTGAGTTCGGTGTCAATCTGTTCGTGCGCGAACACGCGCGGGGCCTGTCACTGACCAAGGCCGGGCACAAGTTCATGGAACGCACCGAATTCGTTCTGCGCGAGGCCGAACTTCTGGCGACGCTGGCAGGTGAAATCACCGGCAAGGTTCAGGGCATCCTTTCTGTGGGTTGTCTAATGACCTTTGCGCAGATCGTCCTGCCCGGATTGCGGCGGGAATTCGAGATCACATACCCCGACGTTCGCATCGAGCAGCGCGAACTCAATCAGGCGGAAATCTTCAGCCAGTTGCGCCGGGCAGAACTGGATATCGCGCTGACATATGATCTGGATATCCCTGCCGATCTGGAATTCCGGCCCCTTCACAAGCTGCCGCCCTATGTTGTCCTGGGTGAAGGCCACCCGCTGGCCGACCGGACAGAACTGACGATCCCCGATCTTCAGGACAGCCCGATGGTGCTATTGGACCTGCCGTTCAGTGGTGAGTATTTCCTGTCTTTCTTCCGGGATGCCAATATCAAACCGAATATCGGGGAACGCACTGCCGACATGTCCGTGATGCGGTCCCTGGTGGCCAATGGCTTCGGATTTTCGATCGCAAATATCCGCCCCCTGAATGTGCTGTCGCCCGATGGCAAAAAGCTGATCTTCGTTCCTTTGGCAGGGGATCTCAGACCGATGCATCTTGGGTTGCTCACAGCGCGCGCCGAGAATGAGACCAATACGGTGAAGGCCTTTGTCGAGCATTGTGAACAAGCCGAGAAGTCCGGCACGCTCCCGGGTCTCTGCAATCAGAAAGCGGGCTGATATCAGCTTCGTTTTATCCTAACCTCTGGTTCGCCAATCCCGGATTTATGTTTTTTGCAGGTCGTATAGGCTGTGCACAACACGGGTATTTTCATCCAAATCACAGGCACAAAGAGTATGACGTCCTCGCTGGAAATTCTGGAAAAGCTGGTCAGCTTCGATACGGTCAGCAAGAACTCGAACCTTGAGCTGGCCAGCTATGTCGAAGCGTTTCTTGAGGCGCGCGGTTTTGCTGTTCACCGCATCACCGACCCCGGCGGAGAAAAAACCGGGCTTTATGCCGAAAAGGGACCGGACGGAGATGGCGTTTTGCTGTCCGCGCACACTGATGTCGTTCCGGTCGAAGGGCAAAGCTGGACCAGGGATCCCTTCCGGCTGACCCGCGAAGGTGACCGGCTTTACGGGCGCGGAACAACTGACATGAAGGGTTATGTGGCCTCGGTCATGGCTTTGGCCGACCGCACGGGCACTTCGAACCTGCGCGAGCCGCTCAGGATTGCATTGTCTTATGACGAAGAAGTCGGCTGCGTTGGCATTCAGCACATGCTGGATCGGCTGGCGCCGATGCTGGGTCAGCCCCGCGCCTGCTTTGTGGGCGAGCCCACCGAGATGCAGGTCGCTGTCGGTCACAAGGGAAAAGCCGCATTGCGGGCTGTATGCCACGGGCAAAGTGGTCATTCGGC
Source organism: Ruegeria sp. N11 (assembly GCF_056531525.1). Classification (NCBI taxonomy): domain Bacteria; kingdom Pseudomonadati; phylum Pseudomonadota; class Alphaproteobacteria; order Rhodobacterales; family Roseobacteraceae; genus Ruegeria; species Ruegeria sp. N11. The sequence goes on along the minus strand of NZ_JBQFLX010000013.1, from coordinate 14,160 downwards.
GTTGGCGCCGAAATTCGTCAACGCGCTGCACCTGGCGACTGATTTCGTGAATGAGTTGCGCGCCCTGCAAAAAACCTATGCCGCAAGTGGAAACATCGACCCGGAATACTCCGTTCCCTACACAACCTTTCACGTCGGCATGATGTCCGGCGGCAAGGCTTTGAACATCGTGGCGGACCGCGCCGAGCTGACCTTTGAATACCGGCATCTGGCATCGGACCGCGGCAAAGATATCCTCGACCAGATACAGGATGCGGCCCACAGAGTTGGTGCGGCGTATCAAAACCTATGCCCCGAGGCGCGCGTCGAGGTCGAACAATATAACGCCTATCCCGGTCTGGACGTGCCCGACACGGATGCCGTCATCGGCTATGCCCTGAAGCTGTCGCAAAGCAACGCGACCACGAAGGTCGCGTTTGGCACCGAGGCCGGGTTTTTCAGCGAGCTGGGCATTCCCACCGTCGTTTGCGGGCCGGGATCAATGGAAAGGCAAGGACACAAGCCGGACGAATATCTGGACCTCGGGCAACTCAGCGCCTGTGACGCGATGATGGACCGTATCCTGGCCGATATCAGCCACTGAGACCGGATATGGAATTGCTGCAGGACCTCACTCTTGTTGACGGAATCGGCCTGTTGGGGTCGGCAATTATCGTGTGCGTCTACTATCTGGCGACATGCAATGTCCTTCCCGCAAACAAGATACCCTTCAATGCCTGGAACATTCTGGGCGGATCACTGGTCATGATTTCCCTTATCCATCGGCCAAATCCGGGCGCAATCGTGATCGAGGTCATGTTCATTTTCATCGCCGTTCTGGCGGTCTTGCGAAACTTGCGCGGCGCACGGTAACCCGCGCCGCGCGCCTGTCATTCCGCAATCATGTAAAACTTGCGCAATGTCTTCGTGATTTCCCACGTACAGGGCGTGCCTTTGGGTACAAAAAAGGTGTCTCCGGCCCCAAAAACCTGCGCCACCCCGTCCGATCCGGTCAGCGTGACCGAACCCGAGATCACGGTCATCATCTCATCCACCGGATAAGCCTCGATATCCTCGCGACAGGGCGCGCATTCCCATACCCCTACCGAAATCTTTTCATCCCGGCTTTCGAAAAAGCTGCTTATGGTCTCGGTCTTGTCCGAGGTGGTGAAATCACCGTCAGCCACTAGGGAAGACGGGACAAAGCCGGTTTCGGGGTGGCCATCGGCCAGCAAGCGGATAGGTTTGGTCATGTTTTCCTCCTTTTTTAACTCAGTGGCATCGGCAGAAATTTCGGCACCGGCCTCTCGCTGCTATCCAGGTCCCGCGCCCAGCGGTGCCCGGCATGGACGGCTGCCGCAAAGACCGACGGGGCCTCGCAATCGCCGATCCGGCTGACGGATTTGACGCCTGCGTCCTCCCACTCGTCCCCGCACACAATCAGGTTCTGATAGACGTGATCTTCGGTTTTTTTTGACGTCAGCACAACAGCCGCACCAACTGCAGCGCCAAACCTGCACCACGATGGATGCAGCGTCGCGCACGGTCAAAAAGCGCCTATCGCAAGCTGGACATCACCATCGAGCGTGCGCTTTTCCTGCTGCTGCTCAAACTCGTCGCAGTACCGATGGAATAAAAGACCGGGCGGCCTGGCCGCCCGGTAAATTGGTGCTTATTGCACGGGGAGAGTTTACTTCTTCAGATTTGTCCAGATCTGGTCATAGACGGCCTGAACTTCCTGCGAACAAACCTCGATAAAGACACCGGGGCCGACCTTGTCGTGCGGGTTCTTTTCCGGTTGCGTCGCAAGCGCGGGGTCCAGGAACTCTTCGACGCCTGCGACCCCCGCGTTATAGCGGGCAAAGTTGGTGACAGCGGCGATGTTTTCCGGCTCCAGCAGGAAGTCCATGAATTTCAGCGCGTTGTCACGGTTCGGCGCGTCTTTCAGCAGAACGACATTGTCCATCCACGCGATATAGCCCTGCGTCGGGTACGCATATTCGACATTTGCGCCTTCCTCGCGCGCTTTGGCCGAGAACCCGTCATAGATCTGGCCGACCGCCGCGTCGCCCGAGACCAAAACCTCTTTGGCGGTGTCCGAGTTGAAGGACGACCAGTGCTGCTTGGCCTCTTGCAACATGGCGTTCAGCGCCTTGAGCTGTTCGCGGTCGGTGGAACACTGCGGGATGCCCATGTGCAGCGCCGCCATGGCCATGACCTCACCCTGGCTGTCCAGCATGTTGATCCGCCCCTGCAACTCGGCCGGCGGGTTGAACAGGATGTCGGTGGTCTGGATGTCGCCGGAATAGACGTCGCGGTTCACGGCAAAGCTGGTCGAGCCCCATTGATACGGGATCGAATGTTTGCGACCCGGGTCAAAGCTGGGATCGGCCCATTCGGGTTCGATATTGCCTTTGTTCTTCAGTTCGCCGTCTTCGATCGTGTCCAGCATGCCCTCGCCTGCCATGATCGACACCATGTAATCGCCCGGTACCGAAACGTCATAGGTTCCGATCCCGCCAGCCTTGAGCGAGGCGAGCATCGCCTCGTTTGAATCGTAGGTGTCCATGGTCACCTCGATGCCGGTTTCCTCGGAGAATTTGTCGATCAGCTCCTGCGGGATGTATTCGAACCAGTGATAGACAACCAGTTCGCCTTCGGCTGCCGCTGCATTTGCGCCCAAAGTCAGGGCCAGCGCGGCGACGCCGCTTTTCATCATATGTTTCATTGTGTTTTCCCTCTGTTGGTTATTTCGTGTTGTCAGTTTTGCTGACGAAGTAGCTGATCGTGACCATGATGACGGACACGGCCAGCAGCATGGTCGAAATCGCCATGATATTGGGTTTGAGACCCTGTTTGACCGAACCGAAGATCGCCGTCGGCAGGGTTTCAACACCCGCGCCTTTGACAAAGTTGGTGATGATGAAGTCATCCAGGCTGACGATGAAGGCCAACAGGAAGCCCGAGATGATACCGGGCATCATCAGCGGCAGCAGAATCTTGGTAAATGCCTGCCGCTTGGTGGCATAAAGGTCCTGCGCGGCCTGTTCATAGCTGTCCTCGATCCCCTGCATCCGGGCCGAGATCGGCAAATAGGCAAAGGGAATGCAAAACGCGATATGAGCCAGCAGGATGGTCATGATGCCGCGTTCAAATCCGATCGAATTGAAGAAGATCAGGGTTGCAACGGCCGTCACGATCTCGGGCACCATCAGTGGCAGGCTGATCAGGCCGAATGACAGGGTGCGCAGTTTGAACCTGCCGCCCCGGACCATTCCGGTCGCCGCCAGTGTCGCAATTGACGTCGACACCGTGGCTGCAACAATGGCGATGATAAAACTGTTCTTGGCGGCCTGCTTGAACTTATCGCTTTCCGGTCCGGTGAACACGTCCGCATACCAGCGCAGCGACAGACCTTCCCAGTTTGTCAGTGATTGCGAGGCATTGAAGCTGTAGATCGTCACGACCAGCAGCGGCGCATACAAAACGATCAGACACAACAGGGTGATACCTTTGAAGCCGCGATAGGACTTGATGTCGAATTGCTTGCTTGCCATCGGTCAGCCCTCCGCTTTCTCGGCTTTGGCCTGTTGCCGTGCAAACAGCATCAGCAGGATCAGAACCATGGTCAGCAGGATCATCGACGCAGCCGCGCCAAACGGCCAGTTGCCGGCATTGCCCTTGAACTGTTCCTCGATCAGCGAGCCGATCATAAAGTTCTTGGCGCCGCCCAGCAGGTCGGGGGCAAGGAAGGAACCCATCGAGGGAACGAAAACAAGGATGCATCCGGCGATCACACCGGGTTTCACCGCCGGAAGGAGAATGCGCCGCAAAGTCGTCCACTTGGTTGCATACAGATCCGCTGCCGCTTCGCTCAGCGCGAAGTTGTAGCGTTCCACCGCCGCGTAGATCGGCAGCACCATGAAGGGCAGATAGGAATAGAACAGGCCCAGTTGCACCGCGAAGTTGGTATTGACGATATGCAGGGGGCTGTCGATCAGGCCGATGCTGATCAGAAAGTCATTCAGCGGACCCTGGTCGCGCAGCAGGAATTTCATCGACACGGTCCGGATCAGCAGGTTCACCCAGTACGGGATCGTGATCAGGAACACCCAGACGGGCCGCATGTTTTCGGGCCGGGTGGCAATGAAATAGGCCGTCGGAAAGCCGATCACCAGGCTAAGCACCGTCGCCGCGCCCGCCTGCCAGATCGAACGCCAGAAGATGGTGAGGTAGGTCCATTCGATCTTGGGCGGTTCATCCCCGAACAGACCACGGTCAAAGAAGAACTGATCATAAGCGGCCAGCGAAAACTCCCAGATCACGCCGCCGCGGAACTCTTTCGTCAGGAACGAGTAGACCAGCATCATGAACACCGGTGCCAGGACCAAAATGCTCAGCGTCACCCATGCAGGCAACAGCAGCCAAGTGCGGGCCTCCTTATAGGTGTCGGTCGTTGCGCTGCCGCCGCTTGCTGCACCGGCGGCCATCAGTCCACCAGGAGGCGCGCGGCCCCCAGCTCCATGTTGACGAACATCTCGGTGCCCGGCTCGAAGATGCGCTTGTTGCCGCGATCAGAGTTCGACGTGCGCACCACGAAATCGGGTCCGTCCTGCAGATCCACGATCGTGGTGATGTCGGTGCCGACAAATATGTTGTCCTTCACGCGCCCCTTGAGGCTTTCGCTTTCGACCGGTTTGTCGGACATGTACAGACGCTCGGGTCGGATCGACATGTGAACCTTTGACCCCACCCCGACACCTTCGACCTGATCACAGGTCAGTTCGTGCCCGCCGCCCAGATGACAGATCGCGCGACCGTCCCGGAGCCCGTCGACGGATACTTCCAGCAGGTTCGTCTCGCCGATGAAATCGGCAACAAACATGTTGCGCGGTCGCTCATAGATATCCGTCGGCGCGCCCAGTTGCTGCATTTCACCTGCTGACATCACCGCAATGCGATCGGACATGGTCAGCGCCTCTTCCTGATCGTGCGTCACGAAGATAAAGGTAATCCCGGTTTCCCGCTGCAGGTGCTTCAGTTCAAGCTGCATGGCCTTGCGCAGTTTAAGGTCCAGGGCGGATAGCGGCTCGTCCAGCAACAGCACTTTGGGCTGTGGCGCCAATGCACGCGCCAACGCGACCCGCTGTTGCTGGCCGCCCGAAAGCTGGCTTGGTTTGCGCGCCGAAAACTGGCTGAGCTGCACCAGTTCCAGCATTTCACCGGCTTTCGTGCGCGCCTGAGACTTCGACGCACCGCGCATCTCAAGCCCAAAAGCCACGTTGTCCAGAATGGTCATATGCGGAAACAGCGCATAGTTCTGGAACACCGTATTCACCGGGCGCTTGTTCGGTGGCAGGTTTTCAATCTCATCGCCATACAGGAAAATGGCGCCTTCGGTCACGTCCTCGAACCCGGCAATCATCCGCAGCAAAGTGGTCTTGCCGCAGCCCGACGGCCCCAGAAGCGTAAAGAACTCATTGTCCATGATCGACAGTGAGATCCTTTTCAGCGCCGTAAAGTCGCCGTAGCGCTTGACCGCATCCCGCACGTCAATCGCGACATTTCCACTGTCAGACACATCCGCCTCCCTAAGCACCGCGAAATTTGGCACAGGTATATACGGAGCGGCGAAACCTCTGAAGAATTGAGTTCCTCACCAAACATTAGGCTAAACCTAATCATTTATTGTTTCCTGATGCGACGCAGGCATTTACCAATGGAATGCCTGGTCGTTGCCCCGTGGTTCGCGTGGCCCCTCACCTGCCAGAAATGCACCTTGGATTGCCGCTTGGTTTGGTACAGCCCAGGGCGGAAGACCCTGATCGCGTGTGGGGAAGATGAATTGCGACACAGCGTTGCACAAGACACCAACTAAATGGCCAAGACCGTTTTTCTCACGAGTACAAGGAACCGTTGACCACCGGGCACACGGCCATCGCCTTGAAGACAACGCCCGACATTTTCTTCGCGTAGTATCGTGACGGAAGCCGGCCATTTGGATCAACTGTAAAAAGTAGAAAAGTCCGGCGTGATTTGGCCATCTTGGACCATGTTGGCTGAGACGGGCCACGTACTACGGAACTTCCAGGTCTTTCCGGAAACATGCGTTACAGCTTCAGTCAGATACTGATACGCAAAAATCAGGCATTTTGCGCACCACCCATATTTGATTACATCTCCTCAAATGCTCAGCATCGCAACCGCGATGTTCAGAAAACCTTCGTTTGGCGCAATCAGAGGCGACGCCGGTGACCCGTATGGTTATCAGCTGGTCTTGCCTGCCCTCGCCGCCTTATTCCGCAGCGTCGATCCGCAGGGTTCGGACAGAAGGGTCCACACGCGCATACGCGGCCAAAACGCGGGTTGTCCATTTTTGCGAAATGTAATCCGCCATGAAACGGCTGGGCGCAATCAGGGTGGCCACCCCCCCTGCCCTGCCAGCCTCGACCAGATGCTGGAACCAACTGGACCAAAGCTCTGGGTCGCGTTCATACAGAAACGCCTGGACCGACCGCCAGACGTCATCGTCGCCTGTTTCCGGAGCCGGAGGTTTGGATTTGAACGGTATGATGTTGGTTTCTTCGGCCGGGGCCTGCCCCATCCTGTCCTGAAAATCCCTGCCAATAGTGGGCCAGATCTCTTCGGTGTCGATCATGATCCGCTTCAGATCCAGTTCATAGACCGCAACCCGCCCCCGTGCTGCCGGTCGTTTGACTGAAATCCACCCTCTGCCGCGCAGCTTGGCCATCTCGCGTTTGACGGTTCGTTCATCCACGGACCACAGGCGCGCAATTTCCTCGCGCCCGATTGACAGTTCGTTGTTGCGCCAGTTGTAGCGGGTGGTGATCAGAACCATTATGCGAAGAATACTGCGCTGGCGATGCTTGTCGCCAGACAGCGCGTGGACAGACAGCGCCGACAGAATGTCGTATTTCAGGGCCGAGGCATTGCGCCCGACCGGTTTTGCAACCTGCATTTGTCCCTCACCGCTCTATCTGCCTCACGCGGTTGCTTACCGCCTCGCGCTTTTCCAACGCTTTTCGTGATGATGTCCCAATTAGCGTCCAGCTCATCGATTCTGTCAAGAGCTGTCTTGTTTTGGGCGGCTGCGGATCCAAATCCAGCATTCAAAAAGAAAAGAAATTGGTGAAATATTGGTGATGGGGGACACCCTGTATGTCCCCTTATTTGGGCACTTTGTCCCCCTAAATGCTGTATACCCGAACGTAGTGACCCCCTAATTCTGGAGCGTTCCCCCTAGCGAGTGCCTTCCCTCGTCAGCGTCGCGAATCGAATCGGCCCACGTGCCGATGGCCCTTGTTTTCTTACCCGTGGGTAAGATTGTCATCCCATCATAATTTCTTTTGCCAAAGCTGCAAATCAAGCGTAAATATGAAAACCACAAAATTTAACGTCCTAAGAAACGAGACCCGAGGCATGTACACGCACGAAGACCTGAATGCATTGCGTAATCAGTCGCTCAAATTGCAGGGCTGGATTCGCCAGCAGACCTTTAGCCCTGAGATGGAGAAGACCCTCCGCCGGTTCTCAAGCTGGGAAGTGTCGGAGCTGATCTTTAAGGTCAACCAATCCACTTTTCGGGGCAAGTTGGCCTCGGACCCGACCCTGCCCAGTGGTGAGGTGGAGCCGGATGGCCGGCAGAGATGGTTCAGCCTGGAAGAAGTCAATGAACTGCGTCGTCGATTGAAGGTGAACCGCAAGACCCTGATGCCGCCCCGCCCGGCCGGCAAGCGTGCCATCCGTGCCGCTGTAGCCAACTTCAAGGGTGGCGCGGGCAAGTCAACGGTGGCGTTGCATCTGGCCCATGCCGCGGCACTGGATGGCTACCGGGTGCTGGTGGTGGATTTCGACCCTCAGGCGACACTGAGCCATTCGATGGGCCTGACGGATGTTGCCGAAGACTTTACGGTCTGGGGCATTATGGCGCGTGATCTTATCCGCGAGACCCAACGGATGAACAACCGCCCCGCCGCCGCCGAATCCGGGACCGCCCTGCCCCGCCGCGAGTTGCCGCCATCGATCACGGACATGGGGCTCGGTGATCTGCGGATCGGTGACTTTATCAAGCAGACGTCCTGGTCCAGCATCGACGCCATCCCGTCCTGCGCCAACGCCGCTTTTGTCGAGTTTGCCTCGGCTCAGTACCGGCACTTGAATCCTGAATGGTCGTTCTTTGCGGCAGTATCGCGTTATCTGGACCAGATCCCCGATGACTCTTACGACCTGATCCTGTTCGACTGCCCGCCTGCCATTGGCTACCAGTCGATGAACGCAGTGTTTGCGGCGGACATGCTGTATGTCCCATCCGGCCCGGGTTACTGGGAATACGACTCCACGACCTCGTTCATTGGCCAGCTTGCTGAAGCTCTGGAAGACCTCGCTTATGGGTTCGACAAAACATTACCCACGGGTAAGATCGGGCTTCCCAAGACCTTCTGTGAGTTGCGCTTTCTGCTGACGCGATATGAGCCCGGCAACGCCCTGCACCACGCCATGTTCGACGCATTTCGAAAAGTGTTCGGGGAACACGTGGCCGAGCACCCGGTCGAGATGACCCGCGCGGTCGAACAATCCGGTCGTTTCCTCAGTTCGGTCTACGAGATGGATTACCGAGAGATGACCCGGGAAACCTGGCGCCGCGCACGATCGACCTTTGACAACGTATATGAAGAGTTTCGGGGCGTCATGCTGTCGGCCTGGGATAAGCTGGAGGATGACGCATGACCCGCAAACGCAGAATGTTCGACATTGATATGCCCGCCATGGAAGACATACCCGTGGGTAAGGTTCCGGACCAAGTTCTGGAGAAGCGGCGGGGTCCGATGGCCGCAGCAATCTCGGAGAATGCTGGTGCTCTGCGCGATCAGCAATCGACCGAGGATGCCATTCGCGCAGAAAACGACAGGCTTGCGCATGAGCTGGTGAGCCTGCGGGCCGAAGGGCTGGTGACGGAACGTGTAGACCTGTCAGACGTCGTTACAGAAAAACTGACGCGCGATCGCAAACCCGGTCCGGATCCGGAATTGGAGGAGTTGAAAGCGTCGATCAGGGAAATCGGTCTTTCCAACCCGATCCGGCTGGAGCGTCGCGCGGACGGGCGATTTGACCTGATTCAGGGGATGCGCCGCCTTTCTGCTTATCGTTTGTTGCTGGAAGAAACCGGCGATTCCATCTACGCAAAAATTCCGGCAGGCATTTCGGACGCCGCTGATCTGGACAGCAGCTATCGGCGTATGGTGGATGAAAACCTGATCCGAAAGGACATCTCCTTTGCGGAAATGGGTGCGTTGGCCCGGGCCTACGCAGAGGATCCGGCCAATGACTGTGCGGATGTGGACAAGGCGGTTTCGATTCTTTTCAAATCAGCAAGCTACACAAAGCGAAGTTATATTCGGGCATTCGCGAGCCTGCTGACCAGGCTGGACAAGGTTCTGAACCACCCAAATGAAATCCCGCGAAATGTGGGGGTCGAACTGAAGCGCAAGCTTGATTCCGATCCGGGTTTGATCCGCGCAGTCAGCACTGCGTTGATGAGCGAACCCGACAGGGACAACGCACGAGAGGTGGCGATTCTCCGGTCTTTTTTGGGACAGGCCTCGGAAGCTGTTGCCAGGCCGAAACCGGACAGTCCCGGAAAGCCGCGCCGGGCGAAGACGACGTTTCAGGTGTCTGGCCGCGCGGGGATTGCAAAGTGTTCGGCCTCGAGTGGACGGTTGGAGATCAGGCACGATCTGGATTTTACGCGTGTTGATCGTGCGAGGCTGGAGGCCGCCATTGCAACGATGATTGAATACCTGCGAGAGGAGGATGATCTTACCCACGGGTAAGAACCTACAGAAAACATGTGAAGCTTCCGTGGGGTGCTGGATTTGAAGCCAGCACCCTTTTTCGTGTTAACCCAAAAGGTCCGTAGCGGGATTTTCTGCGATATCGACGTCGTCGTAATACTTCTGCGCCTGCGCGACTGAGCGGTGCAGGGACAGTCGCATGGCTGCCTGAATCGGGGCGCCGTCCAATGCGGCCTGGGTCAGGAAGCCCGAACGAAGACCGTGGGCAGAGGCAAAGTCTTCGGGCAGACCGGCCAGCTTCAATCGATGTTTGACGATCTGCGCTACCGCGTCGGGGGAAAGGCGGCGGTTCAGCACCCGATCAGCTTTCGAGATCGGGCGGAAGAGGGGGCCGTCCTTGATCTGCCCAACTTCGATCCAATGCACTAAAGCCTGCGCTGCTCGGCCTTTCAGCACCAGTCTGGGGGTTTCTCCCTTCTGGGTGGTCTTGGTTTCCAGCAGGGACAGCCAGATGACACCGCTCTTGCCGAATTCCTTAATGGATACATCCTCGCGCATCAACGCCGTGATTTCCGAGCGGCGGCGCCCGCCGCTGGCCCAGCCCAGCATCAGGATCGCCCGGTCGCGGCAATCGCGACGACTGCCACGGCAGGTCGCCAACAGTTGCTCGAGCACATCGCGGGTGATGGGGTGGGCGGATTTTGGGGCAGGGGGACGGGCTGCGGCGCGGCGTGCTTTGGCCCGTGCTTGCTTCACCTGCGGCGCCTCAAACGGGCTGGGAAGGTTCTTCATCCGGTGGAAGGCCAGCCAGGAGGCGATACGCCGGTCCAGCGTTGAGGGGGCCGGGCAGGCCAGTGACTTGCGCAACCCTTGTGCAATCAGCGCTTCTGCCGTCTGGCGGGCGACATCCGTTTTCGGCGCGTCGTTCAGATCCCGGGCATGATCGAGGATGAAGGCGAGGGCGGTTTCTTCATTCTCGGGCCAGTTTAGGATCGAGCCAATCCGAGCGGCCTTCCAGGCCGTGATGTAGACCAGGTCACGCTCGTACGCTCGTAACGTGTTCTCCGGCGTGCCGCGGACATAGAGATCGGTCAGCGCGTCCTGATCTGCTGAGGACAGTGCAGGAGAAGAGGCTGGGAGATATGGGGCAGGGGTACTCATAGCGCGTATTCTGCGTCAATTCAGTTCGCTTTTCAATTGACTCGATAAGCGATACTTATCGGTTGTAATCAAAGATTTGAGAAGATCGAAAAGTAACGATCAAAAAGGAAAGATTTTGCGCGTAAAGCGGGTAGGGGCTTGCAACACAACCCCTTCGGACATCATCTTTCCTGCCGCCAGAAACAACGGACGGCCCGGTCCGCGACGGGAGTGGAAAGAATGTGGGGATACCTGCAGATTCTGATCTAATGTCTCGTTGTTTTTGCAGGAAGCATAGCGATGAAATTCAAGATCAGTTTAGAGACTGAGTTTGGTTGGGGCGAGAAGCGATCACACGAGATTTGCACCCTGGAACGCCGGTCGGTTGATGCGTCCGAGGAAGACCTTGGACTGTGTCTGGTCGAGGCGAAATCAATACGGTTTTGTCAGAAGAGCTTGGGTTGAGGCGGGTAGGGTGCTCTCGTAGCCTTCGTGCATGATTAAACAGTCACCATTCAAGTACTTCAAGACCAGTCCAGACGTCATTCGTTTGGCTGTAATGCTGTACGTTCGGTTCCCATTGTCGCTTCGAAACGTGGAAGATCTATTGAATGAACGGGGAATTGAAGTGAGCCACGAAGCCGTCCGATATTGGTGGAACAGGTTCGGTCCGATGTTTGCTGCTGAGATCAGACGGAGGCGAGTTCAGCAGCTGCGCGCGTTCTCCAAATGGAAGTGGCACGTGGACGAGGTTTTCGTGAAGGTGAATGGCAAGCGGCATTATCTTTGGCGGGCTGTTGATCACGAAGGCGAGGTGCTGGAAGCCGTTGTCACCAAACGTCGAAACAAGCAGGCAGCATTGAAATTCCTCAAGAAATTGATGAAACGACACGGTACAGCGGATAAAGTTGTAACGGATCGCTTCGCGTCATACAGGGCCGCTCTCAGAGAGCTTGGTGCAACCGAAAAACAGCAGACGGGCAGGTGGCTCAACAACCGCGTCGAGAATTCACACCTTCCTTTCCGACGACGCGAACGCGCCATGCAACGTTTCAGGCGCATGCGAAGTTTACAGAAATTCGCCTCCATCCATTTCTCCATCTACAACCACTTCAACCAGGAAAGATCGCTAACCAGCAGAGATACCTTCAAGCTGGCACGCACCGCCGCTCTCGCTGAGTGGCGCGAACTTGGTGCGGCATAAATGGCAGCTATACTGGCCTAGCTGAGACTTGTTCGAATTTGTCTGACAGCACCGGTAAGCTTGCAAGTTGGAAATGGTTGCGTAGGTGTCGGTCAGAAACGCGATGCGCTCCTGATCGCGAATCATGGCTTCGGTCCTGACATTAGCGTGATGCAGAGAATACAGTCCAAAAAGCGTCAATCCGACAAGCAGGCAGGTAATACCTAAAAACGCGACAAGCAATTTGACTCGCACCGAAAGGGCGATCCCGGCGACGCTTCGCGCAATGAAGTTTGGCCCGTCCGGGCCGATGTTGGGGCCTTGTTCCATATTCTCTGACCAGCAGAAAAATGCGTTGGTTCAGTTTGTCTTTTGTTATTGTGCAGTAAGCAGTCAAAACGCAAATGTCTGGTTTGAGCCCAGTCAGGACAAATATTCGATGTGATGATATGATCTGATGAGAGGCATTTTTGCAGGCGCCTATTTTTCTTGGGAGGACACTGCATGATTATGCGTATATTTCAGGTGCGAGTCAGAGACGGCAAGGAAGAAGAATTTGCAGAATTCTTCTACAAAACCGCGATTCCAATGATGAAAGGAATCGAATGGATCGTTCAGGTTTTGCCTGGTGCACCACACAGTGACAACCGAAGAGATTTTAGTTTTGTAATGGTCTGGAAAGACTTGGCGTCACTCAAAGCGTTCGTTGGCGAGGACTATAATTCTCCCCATATCGACCCTGCTGAAGCTGAGTTGGTCGAGAGCAGATTGATCAAACACTACGAGCTGGTGGATTGATCCATGGTTTCGGAAAAAGCAACCGAATTCACCGGTTCTTGCGAGTGCGGACAATTGACCTATCAAATGTCTTCACCACCAATGTTTGTTCATTGTTGTCATTGCAAGGAGTGTCAGAAGCAAACTGGGTCCGCCTACGTACTAAATGCCATCATTGAAACGGAGCGCGTTACATGGAGTGGAAAGACTACTAGCCACACGTTGGCAACTCCGAGTGGTAAGGGCCAGAAAATCACAAGATGCGCGATATGTGGTACGGCTGTATTCAGCGAATACTTAGTAAGGCTGGGTAAACTTAGGTACATTCGTGTTGGCACACTGGATAACCCTGACCTTTGTCCACCGGACGCTCAGATATTCACTTCTAGCAAACAGTCTTGGGTTCCACTTAACCCTGATATCCTGAGCTTTGAGAACTTCTACGAATTCAAAGAGGTTTGGCCCGAAGACGCCTGGACAAGGTTGAACGCGGTGTTTGGCGACTGACCAAATAAATCAATGTTCACCTCACGTTACGACCCGCCGCTAGAGTGAAGAAGACGCGAAAGGCCCTCGTGGGCCCAAGTCGAACACACCTGAAGTCGATTTCCACCACATCCTAAGCTGTCGCCACGAAACGTTGTGCTCATTCAGGTAAACCGGCCAAACGTAAGGATGCACAGGTTTTTTCCAGCCTCTCTCTGTCAGAGAAAAGTTGGGTTTTCGCCCAATCCGATATGGAAAACCGAGGGCGGTATCTAATCACATTCCGTGCTTCATCGCGAGCGGCCTCAAGGTTCTCCGTCTCTACATAGATGATTACGAGGTCGAGGTGCCCAAAGCCTTCAACCCTTTGACCATATTCGATGAATGCTTTCGTAGCTTCCTCGTATTGACCGTCAAGTCGAAGGGCTAAACCCAGAACGCCTGCATACCAACCTGGATAGTGAGGGTTCAGGGTGATGGCTTGCTGTGCGACTTGGATCGCTTCATTAGCCTGGCCATTGAAAGCTAGGGTGATTGACAGTCTGGCAGCCACGTCAGCGTGGTTTGGATTTAGCGCTAGTGCCTTGTTGAACTTCTCGATAGCCGAAACCAGCTTGCCATCGATTGCATCCGCAAAACCCGCAATGGCGTGAGCCTCTGGGTTGTAGCTGTCTATTTCCAGAGCCCTCTGTGCGCAGTCACGAGCCTCCGCTAGCGCGGCACGCCGGTCAGCAACAAATCCATGTCGTGCTTCGACAGTGCAAATGAATCCCAAAGTACAAT
>NZ_JBQFLX010000012.1:0-158941 GCF_056531525.1 Ruegeria sp. N11 | reverse complement strand
GAAGCCGAAGCCGAAGCCGAAGCCGAAGCCGAAGCCGAAGCCGAAGCCGAAGCCGAAGCCGAAGCCGAAGCCGAAGCCGAAGCCGAAGCCGCGCTTGCGCCGGTTGCAGAAAAAACTGTCGAACGGGTTGCGGAAAAAAAGGGCGGGTTCGTGCCAGCCCTGATCGGCGGCGTGGTCGCGGCGGCTATCGGCTATGTCGTGGGCAGCGGGTATCTGACCAATGGCTCGGGTTCAGAAGACGCCCTTTCCGCGCTTGAGGCGAAACTGGCCGAACAGTCAGACCAGATTGCGAAGCTTTCGAAATCTCTTGCGGACGCTCCAGATGTTACCGGTCTTTCCGATCAGATGACGGCTCTGGCTGACAAGCTGGCCCCGGTCGAAACGGATTTGGGTGCCCTGAAATCCAGTGTCGACACACTCAGCAGCAAGCTGGCTCCTCTGGATACCCGCCTGAGTGATCTTGAAAGCAACGCTCTGACCCAGGGGGCATCTCAGGAAACATCAGCTGCCTTCGAGGCTGAGCTGAAAAAGCTGCAGGATTCCCTGGCCGCACAGCGCGCCGAGGTCGAGAAGATGGTAAGCGACGCACAGGCGCTCGAGGCGAAAGCTTCGGCCGAAGCACTGGCTGCGACAAACGCAACGATCGTGTCGCGCCTGCAGGGCCAACTGGATGCGGGCCAGCCTTATGCCGATCTGGTGGCCGAACTGAAAGCCAATGGCGTGGATGTGCCTGACGCCTTGTCGGGTCCGGCGGACAAGGGTGTGGACAGCCTGTCCAGCCTGCGGGCCTCGTTTGATCCGGCGGCCCGGGCGGCGCTGGCGGACGCTCGTGATGCGGACAAAGGTGCGGGCGTGATTGCATTTTTGCAGCGCCAGACCGGCGCCCGGTCAGTTACACCGCAGGATGGGGACAGCCCGGACGCGATCCTGTCGCGGGCGCAGGCCGCTTTGGCCAGCGGGGACCTGCCGGCGGCGCTGAATGAACTCAAATCCCTGCCTGAAGCCGGACAATCGGCAATGGCAGACTGGGAACAGGCGGCTCAGACACGGGTCGCTGCTGTAGCCGCCGCAAATGCGCTTCAACCAAGCGCAAACTCGAACTGAAGGGCCTGCCATGCTGTGGTCATTGTTTAAGATTCTTGTTTTTGTTGCGATTATCGGTTTGCTGGCCATGGGCGCAGGGTTCCTTATGGAAACCAGCGGCGGTGTTCAGATCACGGCCGGGGGCACGGAATACACGTTAGGGCCGCTTCAATCGGTGATTGGGCTGGGTCTGCTGGTCCTGGGTGTCTGGCTGTTCTTCAAGTTGCTCAGCCTTTTGGTTGCGACGCTGAAATTCCTGAATGGCGACGAAACCGCCTTGTCGCGCTATTTCGACCGCAGTCGCGAACAGCGCGGCTATCAGGCACTGGCTGATGGCCTGATGGCGCTGGCTTCGGGGGAAGGACGCATAGCATTGAACAAGGCCACAAAGGCCGAAAAACTGTTGAACAAGCCCGAGCTGACGAACCTGCTGGTGGCGCAGGCGGCCGAATTGAATGGCGACACCAAAAAGGCGTCAGAGACCTACAAGAAACTGGTTACGAACAATTCGACCCGTTTTGTCGGTGTACGCGGCATCATGAAACAGAAACTTGCCGAAGGTGATGATGAAACCGCGCGAAAGCTGGCCGAAAAGGCGCTGGCGATCAAACCGCGGCATCAGGAAACGCAGGATATTCTGCTGGGCCTTCAGACCAAGGCCCAGGACTGGGCTGGCGCGCGTTCCACACTGACGGCCAAACTGAAAGCGGGCCAACTGCCGCGTGACGTGTTCAAGCGCCGCGATGCAGTTCTGGCCCTGTCCGAGGCCAAGGATATTCTGGACGAAGATGCGACTCTCGAACAGCAGGAGCACGCGATAGAAGCCAACAGGCTGTCACCCGATCTGGTTCCGGCCGCTGCAATGGCTGCGCGGGCCTATATCGCCAAGGGCAAGCCCCGGGCGGCAACCAAGATTCTGAAAAAAGCCTGGGAGGTTCAGCCTCACCCCGATCTGGCGCATGCCTTTGCCGAGATCGTGCCGGATGAAACGCCATCCGAACGGATCAAGCGCTTTACGGCACTGACCCGCATTCATCCTCAGCATCAGGAAACCCGGCTGATACTGGCGGAACTCAATATCGTTGCCGAAGATTTCCCCGAAGCCCGCCGCGCGCTGGGCGATGTGGTGGAAAAACAGGCAGATGCCCGGGCCTATACGCTGATGGCTGCAATCGAGCGCGGCGAGGGTTCGTCGGACGCGGTGGTGCAGGGGTGGCTGGCCAAGGCGCTGAACGCGCCGCGTGGTCCGCAATGGGTCTGTGACAACTGTCACGACATTCAGGCTGAGTGGGCCCCGGTCTGCCAGAACTGTCACAGCTTTGATACGCTCAGCTGGCAAACGCCGCAAACACCGGAAATCGCCAGTGCCACAGGGGTGCACATGCTGCCTCTGATCGTCGGTGCGCTCGAGGATAAATCCGAGCCGGAACAAGACGTTGTGGATGTTTCGAGTGACGAGGCGGAAGTGATCGAAATGGATGCTGAGCCAGTCGAGGACAAAACCGAAAAGTCGGCCTAGTGTTCAGACAGAATGCGGTGCCCAGCCGTTTGGGGCGTTAGGCTGCGGTTGCATGACCGTGGCCGCTCATCCCCGAACTACTTCTTTTCGAAGAACAGGATAACCTCGCCCAAACGGACGCCAAATCGTGACAGGTACGCACGATTGAGAAGCCTGTCGTCGTCCAGCAGCCACATCCAGTCATCGAAATCGGCCCGCATCGTGCCGTCTTTGACCGGCAGGTCGATGCTGTACTTCCAGTTGAATGTGTCGCCCCGCTCTATGCCTGATGCGGTGCCCAGCACACCCGGGGCTGTTCCGGTCCAGGTATCCTCACCTGTCTTTGTCAGGGTCCAGACACGTTGCTCGGTCGCGCCGTCGTCATAAGTGAAGTCTTCGACCAATGTCAGTGTTTCGCCGGTCCACCTGCCTTCAATATCGACCGTGAAGCGGCGCGAGACATTGCCCAAAACATCCTGAAACTGCCCATAGGCCACCGTCTGACCGTCAAAGAATTCCTCAAGGTTCAGTTGGCGATCAGAAAGAAAGGTCTTGGGAACCTTTGGCTTGGCGGAACAGGCGGCAAGGATCATAAGCGCGGCAATGGCCATACAGCCTGCCAGAAAGCGGCGAAAGGTCATTGCAGTGGCCTCGCCTCGGTTGTCGTGTCGCGACCATGTGCACCGTTCAGGTGCTTGGTCTTGACCGCTGGGGCGGGGCGCATGGTCGCTATCAACTCGACGACCTTCACCCCAAATTTCCGCATCTCGGACCGGTTCATGATCGCGCCGTTTTCGGTGAGATACATCCAGTCTGTGACGTCCAGAATATGCCCGCCGGCGTCTTCAGGCAGCACGATCCGGTAGGAAAGTCTGACGGTCGAGCCTGCGATAACGCCCTTTCCTTCTCCGACAATATCGTCTGCGGTTGCCGTGAAAGTGTTGCCGGCGCCCAGGGTCAGGTACCATTTGCGGGTAATTTGTTTGCCGTTGGAATAGCTGAAATGCTCGGTCAGCGTCCCGGAATTTCCGGTCCATTCCCCCACCATGCGCGCGACAAAGCTGTTGGACATCTTTCCGTTTGGCCCAAAGATCAGCCCTTCGGACAGGATTTCCCCGTTCAGTTGCTCTTTCAGCGAAAACTTCGGACCTGTGTCGGAATAGTCTGCGGGTGATTGAGACCGAAAGCTGAAGTAGCGCCTTTTTGCAAACAACAGGGCAAGCAGGGCAAACAGGAGAATTGCAAGGAGTTTCATTGGACGGGCTCCTTTGAGGGCAACGTCAGGACCAATCCGAACGCGCCAAGTTTCAGAATGCAGGGCAGCACGGCGTAAGCCAGGTTGAGTGTTTTCAATGCCTGGGCCGAGTTAGCCTGTCCGGGGGTGAATCCACTGCGTTCAAGCAGGGGCAGTGTGAAGAAGGCGGCCAAGGCCAGACCCAGTTTTCCAGCGAAAGACCAGATGCCAAACGCAGCCGAAGCATTCAGCCCGGCACGTGTCAGAACCACCGAGAACATGGCGGGCAAGACCACCATGTCTGCCCCCAGCGCCGCGCCCGAGGTCATGCAGATCAACGCAAACCCCGTGAGGTTCCCGGTAGCCAGAAGGGCCGCCCCGACAAAGCTGGCAATCGACAGAGGCATCGCAATAATCAGAGTCTGTTTAGGGCCAATTCGGTTGCTGAGACGCGCCCAGAACGGAACACTTGCGCCCGCGCTAAGGAAAAACAGGATCAAAAGAGGTCCCGCTTTACCAGGCAGTTGCAGCCGGTCTTCGACAAAGAAAAGAAAGAGTGTGGATGTTATTGCCACAGGCAGGCTGTTTACAAGAGCAAGCACCAGCAGCCTGAGCGCACCAGCCTGGCCCAGGCCGGAATATGTCAGCCCTTCTCCGGTTATCGGCGGTCGCCGCCACATGGGGAAAGTCAAAACTATTGACAGGATAGCCATTATCCCAAGGAACAGCCCAAATGCGGGATATCCTTGCGATTGCGCCCCAAGGGCCGCCAGCAATGCCGGCGCACCTGCGGCAAGGATCACTCCGGCCAATTGCCCGCTTTCCCGATAGGCGGCCAGCGTCATCAGCTCTTTCGGGTCAGGCCGTTTGGCAAGTGTCGCGCTGCGGCCATAAAGCAGGATAGTGCCAAGGCTATAGGCTGAAAACAACAGGATCAGAATGGCGACCAAAGCCGCCACACTTGCGCCCTGAGGCAATGAGAATAGCAGGGGAAATCCGACCGCCAGACCCGCCATGGCCATGGCCGCGAACAGAACCTGCGCACCTGGCCAACGGTCTATGGCCCAGCCGATCAGTGGATCCTGCACCAGATCGATCAGGCGGATCGCCAGAAGTACCGTGCCGATCGTGGCCAGTCCAATGCCCAGATTGACAGCCGCAAACCGAGGCAAATGTATGTACAGCGGGATACCGGCCGCAGCAAGCATCAGCGCATACAGGCTGACCCGCGGATAAAGCATCATTTCCCCAACAGCGACTGGGTGAAAGCGGCAGAGCGCGTGTTGTCCCCAACGAAGATCGACATAAAGCTGCGTGTGATCCCCGGGTAAGCCATCGTGCATGTCTTGCGACCGTTCAGCCAGAAGCTCACTTTGTCCGGGCCCTGGGACACGGCCAGAAAGGTGTCGCCTTTGCTGACGGCGTCGAAACAACCATCCAGCTGTTGCCGAACCGGGGCGGCGCGTCCGATGCGTTTCATTTCATCCAGTGTCGAGTTCACGAGCGCCTTCTTTGTCAGGTTCCGCCGATAACGCAGTTCCAGGCCAAAATCTCTGCTCCAGCTGAGCGGCGCCCCACCTCGCGTGAACAGTTGCGCGTCATACAGAGGAAAGCCCAGGTACCGGAAGGTCGCCGCGCCGCGCGTCTGAGCATTGTCCAGAACACCAAAGACCGGAGAGGCCGCCAGCCCGCCCGGGGCAAGCATTGCAACGGACAACAGCGCGGCACGCCAGCTGTTATGCGTCGGTTGAAACAGGGATGGCAGCTTCTTCAGGAACGCCATGTTCAGCTCCGGGTGTTTGCGAGTTTCCTTTGATCAGCCCGACAACATGCATTGCGCTGGCAATCCCGTCTTCATGGAACCCATGTCGATTGTAGGCTCCGGCAAACCATGTCCGGTTTTGCCCCTGCATGTTTCGGATCTGCGCCTGCGCCTTTATGGCGGCCTTGTCGAAGACCGGATGCGCGAATTCCACCTGATCATAGATCTTGTCGTCGCCGATTTCGGTCGGCGCATTCAGCGTAACGAACAGAGGATCGCTATCAGGAATGTTCTGAAGCCGGTTCATCCAGTATGTCACGCCTACCTGTCCGGCTTGCGACCGGTAGGTCCAGCTGGACCAGCAGGCGCGCCGACGCGGCATCTGGGCGGGGTCGCAGTGAAGCGTTGCGACATTCGGCTGATACCGGATTGCGCCCAATGCAGCCTTCTCTGATGCAGTGGCGCCCTGGCCCAGAATGGCAAGCGACTGATCCGAATGCGTGGCCAGTATCACCTCGTCAAACAGGTCCGAGACACCATGGCTGTGAATTGTAACCCCCAGATCGCTGCGCTGAATGTGATCAACCGGTGCGGCCAGGCGGATCTCACAGCCACGCGCACGCAAAGCTGCATCGATCCGGCGGACATATTCGATACTTCCGCCCGTGACCGTGTACCATTGATGCTGATTGGCGCGGCCAGAGGCCAAAAGTGCGTGGTTGCGGAAAAACTGAACCAGTGAACGGGCCGGGAACTGGTCGACGAACTCGACCGGGGTGGACCAGATCGCGCCACACATTGGCATCAGATAGTTGTGGCGGAACCAGTGACCCAGGCGCAACTGGTCAACCAGTTCGCCAATTGTGGTGTCGTCATCCTTGGCCGCATCGGGTGCTTCTTTTCCAAAGCGCAAAATGTCCGCAATCATCTTGTAATAGGCAGGGCGTGTCAGGTTACGTTTCTGCGCCGTCAAGGTTCGCAGGTTGTTCAGCCCGTACTCGATCCGGCCGTTGTCGATGGTTGCCCCGAAGCTCATCTCACTTTTGCTGACGGGAACGTTCAGTTCATCGAACAGGCGCGTCAGATGCGGGTAGGTGACGTAGTTGAATACAATGAACCCGGTGTCGACGGGCTGGTCGCCGTTCCTTCCAGCCATAACCGTTCGGGCGTGACCACCCAGCCGGGGCTCGGCCTCGAACACGGTTACGTCGTTGTCTTCGGAAAGGTAATAAGCTGCAGAGAGGCCTGAAATGCCTGCGCCGATGACTGCGATTTTCTTGCGTACACGCGGGGTTTCGTCGAACATTCCATCCTCGTTATGCGTTATTTACTGAGATACGCGGGGCCAAAGACAGTGGATCAATAAAAAGCAATACTTTGCTGTATCTTAGCATCCCAAGGCTGTTTGAGGTGGCATCCCCAGGTCCGGACGGTGGGTGATCCTTTCGGGTCACCGGTGCGTAAAACGACTGTCACAACCGGAATGAAAAGGCATGATCGATTTTGATGGAAAGACCTATTGGATCATTGGCGCAAGTGAAGGGCTGGGCCGCTCGCTGGCCGAGGCGCTGAGCAACAAAGGGGCGCATCTGGTCCTGTCCGCCCGCAACGCCGAACGTCTGCAAGAAATCTGCGGGTCGCTGCCCAATGCGCGCGCCGTTCCATTTGATGTCGCGGACCTTGAGGCAGTTCGCCGTGCGCGGCAACAGGTCGGAGAGGTCGACGGACTGGTTTACAATGCCGGCATCTACGAGCCGATGCCCGCAAAACACTGGGATACCGAGGCCGTTCTTGCGATGAATGACGTGAATTTCACGGGTGCCCTGCGGGTTCTTGGCGAAACAGTGCCGGGCTTTGTTCAGGCTGGTCGCGGGGATATCACGCTGATCGGGTCGTTGTCGGGTTATCGTGGGTTACCGGCGGCGATTGGTTACGGCGCCAGCAAGGCAGCGCTGATTTCGTTGGCGGAATCCATGCGGCTTGATCTTGCCGGCACCGGTGTGACCGTGCGCATCGTCAACCCCGGTTTCATCAAGACCCGGCTGACCGAGAAGAACAAATTCAAGATGCCGATGCTGATGACGCCGGAAGACGCGGCAAACCGTGTGGTCAAGGCGATGTCGCGACGCCGGTTTCGCACCGATTTTCCGGCTCCGTTTTCCTGGCTGGTCCGGTTGTTTGATTATCTGCCGGACTTTCTGGTGTTTCGTGGCAGGTAGGGTCAGCCGAACTGCCCCTGACAGAACCAGCCCGCCGACATGGTGCCGCCATGGCCATAAAATAGCCAAAGCCGCTCACCCTGTTCCGTCACCACCACCCAGTAATCGCGCACCCCGCTGCGCCAGTTTGGGTCGTCCAGCCACCACTCGGGCGCGATGCGTTCCGGGCCGGTGGCCTGCGCCAACTGCCAGTCCCGCCCGCGCCAGCGAAAGGCGCCGGGCACTTCTGGGGTTTCCGGGGCCATTACCGGTTCGGGTTGCCACATCTGCAAAGGCCGGGGGCGTGGCGGAACGGGCCAGTTGCGGGCGGGTTCAGACCACGCGGCGGCCAGGGTCTGAGCCGTTTTCTCGGGGATGTGAGAAGCCGCCGGGTGGCGCCGTGTGATCGCCTCCAGACCCACCCGCGCGCCCAGTTTTCCGATCAGGTCTTCGACGGCTCTGTTGCCCTCCAGCCGTTCCCGGGCGGCGCGGCTGGCTTCGGCATGGCCGGTTCGGGTCCGGGCGTGGATGGGCTCGGACTGAACCGCCTCAAGCCGCAGCATGTCGATGCCATAACCTGCGTCGATCTTGTTGACTTTCATCTCTAACAAAGGGCGAATACGGTGTTTATCAAAGGTTGGGCGGGCCAGACCGACCTCGATGATCTCGGCCGCCTGATCCGCACGATGCGCTTCGAGCCGTAGGGTACGGACGCCGCGGCCCTTCTCTTCCAACCTGGCGCAGAGCGTGGGCAGAATACGATCGATGGCGGCCATCACGTCCTCGACCAATCCGATCGGGTTGGGCAGGGTCATCCGCACCGCAAAGTGGTGCGGCGGACGGGCGGGTGAGACCGGCTCGGGGGCGCTGCCCATCGCCTGATCCAGCCGCAGCACCAGCCCTCGCCCGAACCGCCGCGCCAGAGAGGCGCGGGGCTGGCCCAGCAGATCGCCGATCCGGCGCAGGCCCAGCCGGTTCAGCTGCGCCACCACCTGATCCTCGAGCCTCAACGCTGCGATGGGCAGGGGGCTGAGCGCGCCATAGGATTGCCCCGGTGCTGCGATCCGTGCGCCGCCACCCAGTGCCATCACCTGCGGCGCGGCCCCGCCTTTGGTCCAGTGCCGTCGCTTTCCTGCACGGGCGCGGGTGGCGCGGGCCTCTTGGCTGATGGCGTCACCGTTGCGGTCGGACGTGGCCTCTTGCCCGGCATAGCGCGCCAAAGCCCAGGCGGCCCCCAACGTGTCGGCGATGCCCATCTGCACGCTCAGCCCCATATCGGCGCAGTCGGTCTCGATCACGCTCAGCAACGCTTCTTCGCCACCGAACAGATGCGCGCAGCCCGACAGGTCGACAATCAGCCCGTCCGGTGATTCCTCGGCCACCCAAGGGCTGAACTTGCCCACCCAGCGGCGCAGCGCGGTCAGAAACGCGGCCTCGGCCGGGGCATTACGGGGGCGTGTCACAAGTGCTGCACACATGGCATGGGCGTCGCGCACCGGCTGACCCACGCGCAGACCGGCGGCCTGGGCTTCGGCGTTCAGCGAGGTGACGACCTGCATATTGGACTGCTCGGCCACCACGGCCAAAGGCCCATCCTGCAGGCCCCGCGCGGCGCGGACCAGCCGTTCAGCCCCCAGACGGGGGAACCACAGCGAGAGTATTCGGCGTTTGGGCATCGGCAGACATCAAAGTGTTCTCATTTTGTTCTTATCTGAGAATCGATGCCAGAGTCGAGTCCGACCCCTACCCGCAGGCCAGCCGCTGAACGATCCCGGCCCCGTTCACGTAAACGTTCAGTCGGTCGATGCGGTAATCCTGTGTGGCGATGTCATCCGGGCCCAGTACACGGGCTCGCTCGGGCAGGTCCGCCTGAATGCTCGAGACCGGCTGGCCAACGGAATCGGCAAAGGATTCCCCCTTGCAAAAGGCCAGTTCCACCGAAGCGGCTTGGGGGGTGGCGGCGACATCTTCGGGAATGCTGGTGTCGGTACAGGCTGCCAGAAGGATCACAAGCGGGATTAATCGAAGCATTGGCGTTCCTCTTTCTGACAATGTCGTTTCTGCAATATCAAACAATTAGCCAATTTGCCATCAAAGCGCAGTTGAAAACGCTCTGCAATTGACGCAGGGTCGGGGCAATTTAAGACAGGGAGACAAACACCATGCGTACCCGTGCCGCCGTTGCCGTTCAGGCGGGCAAACCTTTGGAAGTGATGGACGTGAACCTTGAAGGCCCCAAGGCGGGCGAGGTTCTGGTTGAAATCAAAGCCACCGGCATCTGCCATACAGACGAATTCACCCTTTCAGGTGCTGACCCCGAAGGCCTGTTCCCGGCCATTCTGGGCCACGAAGGCGCAGGTGTTGTGGTCGAGGTTGGTCCGGGTGTGACCAGCCTGAAGCCGGGCGACCACGTGATCCCGCTTTACACTCCGGAATGTCGTGAGTGTGAATACTGTCTGCATCCCAAAACAAACCTGTGCCAGGCGATCCGCAGCACGCAAGGTCAGGGCCTGATGCCCGACGGCACCTCGCGCTTTTCGACGCTGGATGGCGATCCGATCCTGCACTACATGGGCTGTTCGACCTTCTCGAACCACACGGTTCTGCCGGAAATCGCGCTGGCCAAGGTGCGCGAGGACGCACCCTTCGACAAGATCTGTTATATCGGCTGTGGTGTGACCACCGGCATCGGCGCGGTGATCAACACTGCCAAGGTCGAAATCGGCAGCCGTGCCATCGTGTTCGGTCTGGGCGGTATCGGCCTGAACGTGATTCAGGGCCTGCGTCTGGCCGGAGCGGATCAGATCGTCGGCGTCGACCTGAACCCGTCCAAGGTCGAGATGGCCACGAAGTTCGGCATGACCGATTTCGTGAACCCGAAAGAGGTCGAAGGCGATCTGGTCCCCTATCTGGTCAACCTGACCAAGGGCGGTGCGGACTACACCTTCGACGCCACCGGCAATGTCGGCGTGATGCGCGCAGCACTGGAATCGGCGCATAAGGGCTGGGGTGAGTCGATCATCATCGGCGTGGCGCCCGCGGGGGCCGAAATCTCGACCCGTCCGTTCCAACTGGTCACTGGTCGTTCATGGCGCGGCACCGCCTTTGGTGGCGCCCGTGGCCGGACCGACGTGCCCAAGATCGTCGATTGGTACATGGAAGGTAAGATCGAGATCGACCCGATGATCACCCACACCATGGGGCTGGATGACATCAACCACGGCTTCGACCTGATGCATAAGGGTGAGAGTATCCGGTCGGTCGTAGTTTACTGATCAGATTAAAAATAATCACGGGGCGGGCATTTTCCCGCCTCTTTTCGTTCATACATTCCTCACTACGAATTGATTTGTGAGTTGAGGAATTGAAGTGACGACAGGGAGTACGGACCGGCTGGCGGTTTTGATTGATGCGGAGAATGTTCCGGCAAAGCATGTTGTCGAGATTTTCGAGGAAGTCGCTACATTGGGTGAAGCCAGTCTGCGCCGGATCTACGGAGATTTCTCGGGTGACGCTCCACAGGGATGGAGCGCAGAGAAACTGGCGAAATACGCCATCGTTCCTCATCAGCAGTTCGCCAACACTACTAGGAAGAACGCCGGAGACATCGCCCTGGTGATAGAAGCGATGGACATTTTACATTCGGGCCGGTTCGACGGGTTCGTTCTAGTATCCTCGGACAGCGATTTCACGCGGCTTGCCAGTCGCATCCGTGAACAGGGGTTGAGCGTGTTCGGGGTTGGCGAGGAGAAGGCACCTTGGGCATTCAAGGCAGCGTGCAACCGCTACATTTCAATCGAAAACATCAAGAAGGATGAACCGCAGGCTGCGAGCGACACCAAGGGAAAGAATTTGGCGCCAATAAAGGAAATCAACCACGCCTCTCAACTCATTCGGAATGTTGTGCTCAAATCTGCAGAACCCGACGGATGGGCTGAGCTTGGCTGGCTCGGAAATCAACTGCTCAAGAATTACCCCTCTTTCGACACGCGATCATACGGGTTCGGACGCTTGAGTGATCTTGTTCGCGCGACAGGAAAATTTGAAGAGGCAGGCGTAAACGGAGGCCTGAAGATCAGGCCCAACGACAGGTAAAGATTCATGTGCGCGGTGGCGCTACTCCCCCGGTCTCGACGCCCCCGTATCCGACCTTGGCGATCGGACCCGCAGAACGGGTGTGTTAGCCGAAGTGGTATTGGACCGGCTTTCGCGCCAGACCACAAAAACGCCTGATGCAATGATGATGCTGGCGCCGACAGCGACCCAGCCGTCGGGCTGTTCGCCAAAGAACGCCATTCCGAATATCGTGGCCCAGATGATCTGGCTGTACTGGCTGGGTGCAACCACCCCTGCAGGTGCTGAACGATAGGCCATGATGATCAGATGTTGCGCGATCACCGAGAAAACGCCGACAAGGGCCATCATCGCCAGGTGCAGCAGCGATGGAGGCAGATACACCGCCGGTTGGGCGAGGCTCATCACAACGATGGCCAGCAGCATAGGGTAGAGGATCAGAACGGCCGAGCGTTCTTCGTTTCCGATCTTGCGTACCAGGACCGAGGCAAAGGCGCTGCAGAAGGCGGCCGTCAGGGCGGCCAGATGGCCCAGCGTGATATCCGTTGTGCCCGGGCGCAGAACGATCAGCACGCCGATCAGGCCCACGCCGACCGCGGCCCAGCGTTGCGCGCGAACCACCTCGCCCAGAATCGGAATCGACAGGACCGTGACGATCAGCGGGAAGGAAAACAGCAGCGAATAGACCTCGGCCAGCGGGAGGACCGAGAAGGCATAGAACGCGCAGGACATGGCCGTGACCATCAGTCCGGACCGCAGCAGGACCAGCCATGGATGATGGGGTAGAAAGTTTCCTGTCGTCCGGTCGGTCAGGATCGTGACCGCCATGGGGACAAAGGAAAACAGCGTGGCGAAAAAGATGATCTGCATCACCGAATAGGTGCCGCCCAGGACCTTGATCAGCGCGTCATGGCTGGCAAAGACCGCAAAGCCCAGAAACGCGTAGCCAAGTCCCCGAAGGGTGGAGTTTTGAGTGCTCATCAGTTGGCCTCGGGTCGTGGGTCGGTGTGGTTGCGATCGACGCGGCAGCCCGGATGAATTCTCGGGCTGGCTTTTCCTTTGACTAAACACATTTTCCGGGGGCGGATAGCCCCTATTTTACCGCTAACATGGCAAAGCCGCCATGATCGGAGGTCATTGCAGGATCGGCGGCGCGTCCTTGGGCTGGCGTGCCGATTGCACTCCGGCCTTCATCCCCACGCCGATGCGACGAGCCAATGCGACCCACGGCGTGGCGGTTTCAGGCGGTAGCGTTTGGGTGGCGACTTCTTCGAACAGGTCGAGCCAGCGGGCGAAAAGTTCGGGTTTCACATCGGGTCGTTCGATATGGACTCGCTGCGGGTTACCGTCATAGCTGCGCTCGAACAGGATGGCATTGCGCCAGAAGGCGGCGATCTTTTCCTCGTGCGCGGGCCAGTCGTCGACATGGTTGGCAAAGACCGGGCCAAGCACGGCATCCTCGCGCACACGTGCATAGAAAGCGCGGACTTGCGCGTTGATCTGGTCCGGTGTCGCCGGAAAGCGTGGGGGCAGGGTGGGGCGGGTCATGACGATCCTGGGATTCGACTCTGTTCTTGGGCAATATCCGGTTATCTGGTCAGGCTACAGGGGTGGTTTTGTCGCGCTGGCCCGGCGTCAGCAGGTGCCGCAGCAAGGCCACCGGATGCGCCTTGAGGCTGAGACGGGTGGCGACGTAGTCCTCGACCACCTGCTCGCCCAATGTCATCTGTGGCAGGTAGGCTTCGGGCTCATCCAGCGCCTCACCTTCCAGATCCTGCGAGAACAGCGGCAAGGGTTTGGCGGTCGCAATCGCCTTGGCTTGCCACAGCGCTTCGCGCCGGGTCAGATCGCAGGCGGCGAAGGCGTCGGCCTCGGCCAGGCGTTCGATCACCGAGGGGCCAAGGCCCGCACGACGCCAGACATCGTCGACCTGATGATAGCCATTGCCGCGCGCGGCGGTGAGCCAACTGGCGTCTTCCTCGCTGAGCCCCTTGATCTGGCGGAACCCCAGCCGCAGGGCCAACCCACCATGGCCATCGGGTTCCATCACATTGTCCCAGAAACTGGCATTGATGCAGACCGGGCGGACCTGAACCCCGTGCTCGCGCGCATCACGCACGATCTGGGCCGGGGCATAGAATCCCATCGGCTGCGAGTTCAGCAGCGCGCAGGCGAAAATGCCCGGATGGTGGCATTTGATCCAGGCCGAAGCATAGACCAGCAGCGCAAAGCTGGCCGCGTGGCTTTCGGGGAAGCCGTATGAGCCGAAGCCTTCGATCTGCGAGAAGCAGCGTTCGGCAAAATCATCCTCATAGCCGTTGCGCTTCATGCCGCGCAGAAACAGGGCGCGGAATTCACTGACATTGCCATGTTTCTTGAATGTTGCCAGTGAACGGCGCAATCGGTCAGCCTGTTCCGGGGTGAAACCCGCGCCCACGATGGCGATCTGCATCGCCTGTTCCTGAAACAGCGGCACGCCCATGGTCTTGCCCAGCACCTCACCCAACGCATCAGACGGGAAAACAACCGGCTCTTCGCCATTCCGCCGCCGGATATAGGGATGGACCATGTCGCCCTGAATGGGGCCGGGGCGGATGATGGCGACCTCGATCACCAGATCATAAAATTTGCGCGGCTTCATCCGCGGCAGAAAGTTCATCTGCGCCCGGCTTTCCACCTGAAACACGCCCACACTGTCGGCCACACACAGCATGTCATAAACCGCCGGGTCTTCGGGCGGCAGGGTGGCTAATGTGTAATCGGTCTGATGATGCTGCCCGATCAGATCAAACGCCTTGCGGATACAGGTCAGCATCCCGAGGCTGAGCACATCGACCTTTAGGATGCCCAGGCTGTCGATATCATCCTTATCCCAGCAGATAACCGTACGGCCTTCCATGGTGGCGTTTTCGATGGGGACAAGTTCGTCCAGCCGCCCCTCGGTAATGATGAAACCGCCCACGTGCTGTGACAGGTGGCGGGGGAAGCCATCGATCTCATATACCAACATTAGAGTCTGTTTTAGCCGTCGATCTTCGGGATCGAGGCCGATTTCGCGCATCCGGTGCGCCTCGAGCCCTGCAGCCGAGAAGAATCCCCAGAGCTGTGACGAGAGCGCAGATATGGTGTCTTCGGTCAGGCCCATGGCGCGGCCGACCTCGCGTATGGCGCGCTTGCCGCGATAATGCACGACCGTCGCGCAGAGGCCTGCGCGTTCGCGGCCATAGCGGTCATATATGTGCTGAATCACCTCTTCACGGCGTTCATGTTCGAAATCCACGTCGATATCGGGTGGCTCATCGCGAGCTTCCGAGACAAAACGTTCGAAGACCATTGTGCCCATCTCGGGGCTGACTTCGGTGATGCCGAGGCAGAAACAGACCACCGAATTGGCCGCAGACCCGCGCCCCTGGCAGAGGATGCCGCGGGAGCGGGCGAAATGGACGATGTCGCGGACGGTCAGAAAATAGGGTTCGTATTTCAGCTTGCCGATCAGGGTGAGCTCATGCGCCAGCATATTTTGCGCCTTCTTCGACGCGCCTGCCGGATAGCGCCATTTCAGCCCTTCATGTGCCAGACGGTGCAGGCGCTGGGTCGGGGTTTCCTGTTCGCTGCCCTCACTGGGATATTCATAGCGCAACTCATCCAGCGAGAAGGTGAGTTGCTCGCTGAGTGCATGGGCGCGGGCGACGGCGCCCTCATAGCCTTTGAAGATCCGCAGCATCTCGGCCTCGGATCGCAGGCGCTGTTCCCCGTTGGCCAGCGCATCGCGGCCCAGTTCGTCGACCTTGCGGCGCAGGCGGATGGCGGTCACCACATCGGCCAGCTTGCGGCGTGCACCGTGATGCATCATCGGTGTGGCGCTGGCAAGTGTGGGGAGGTCAAGTTGCTTGGATTTAGTCTCTAACACAGAGAAATATGCGCTATCCGCGCCATCATATCGGGGGTGCATCAACAGGTGTATGCGCCCGGCAAAGCGGCGCGTCAGCTGTTGTGCCTGTGTCCGCCATGCGTTCGCGCCGCCCCGGGACCGGATCGCCAGTGGCCAGAGCAGCAGGTGGAGACCGTCGGAGAACTCCAGAAGGTCTGACAGATGCAGGATGCAGTCGCCCTTTTCGGCGCGCAGGCGACCTGCCGACAGGATACGGCACAGGTTGGCCCAACCCTGCCGGTTCAGGGGCAGGGCGGTGACGGTGGGCGCGTCAGTGAAAATCAGCCGCGCCGCCGGGATCAGGCGCGGCACTGCATGGACCTGATAAGAGGGCGGTTTGGGGATGTGATCGGGGCAGGGCGGGCCGATCGAGGTGTTCTGCGCCTCCCAGTCCAGCCGTTCACGCACCTTGCGGGCGATCTCGCGTCCCTGCGTGTGGGCGCGGACGATGCCGGCGACCGAGTTGTCATCGGCAATCGCGATGGTGGACAGGCCCAGGGTGACGGCACGTTCCATGTACTCCTCGGGGTGCGAAGCCCCGGTGAGGAAGGTGAAATTCGATGTGATCGACAGTTCGGCATACATGGCGATTCCATATTATATTCACGTTTTGTTCTTTTTCGAGTCCTTTGCGCAGGAAACGGGTCGCCTGGGCTTGAGGTCACGGGCATGGTTGCCAAAAGGAGAACCGAAATGTTCAAAATCACCGCATTACCGACCGAAGATGTACGCGCCCTTCAGAAAGGAGGACCGGATGCCTATGGCGCCACCCCGGAACGTGTAGTTTCCACCGGGGCTGGGAATCCCTGCCGACACTGCCTGCAGAACATTCCTGAGGGCGAAGAAATGCTGATATTGGCACATCGGCCTTTTTTAGAGACACATCCCTACGCCGAAACCGGCCCGATCTTCTTATGTGCCGCCCCTTGCGAGCAGTACGGGGGTGAAGCGCTGCCCGAGATTCTGACCACATCGCCCGACTATCTGATCAAGGGCTACGGGCAGGACGACCGGATCGTCTATGGCACCGGCGCGATCACTGCAACGGATCAGATCAGCGAAAAAGTCAGGGAGATTTTCACCCGCCCGGACGTTGCATATATCCACGTCCGGTCTGCACGAAACAACTGCTATCAGGCGCGGATAGACCGGGCCTAAAGCTTGACCCGGTGCATGCCCCGGCGCGGCTGGTCCTGATCGGCAGCCGGGGGATCATCCGTGCGGCTGGACGTCAGCGCGAGGAACACATCCTCGAGATCGGCCTCTTCGGTACGGACATCGCGGATACGAATATTGGCCGCGCGCACCGATTCCAGAACCTGTTCGGCGCTGGTCTGGGCGCTTCGATACTGAAGGACAAGGTTGCCATCTTCGCGCAGCGTGGCCTCAACCCCCGGCGTCGCGGGCAGGTCGGCGACCGGGTTGTCCGGCACAATCACCATGGTGCGGCTGTCCATACGGCCCAGCAGGTTCGCGGTGCTGTCCTGCGCGATCTTTTCGCCATGGTTGATGATGGCGATCTCGTCACACATCTCCTGCGCTTCTTCCAGGTAGTGCGTGGTCAGGATAATGGTCATGCCCTGCTCGTTCAGCTTTCGAACATTGGCCCAAAGCATCTGGCGCAGTTCGATATCCACGCCCGCCGTCGGTTCATCCAAAACCAGAATCCTGGGGTGGTGGACCAGTGCCTTAGCCAGCAACAACCGCCGCCGCATACCACCCGACAGGGTGCGGGCGTAGGCTTCGGCCTTGTCGCTCAGGCCAACCAGTTCGAGGATCTCATCGCTGCGGCGCTGCGCCCTGGGCACGCCATATAGACCTGCCTGAACCTCCAAAGCGCCGCGTGGTGTGAAGAAGGGGTCAAGGTTCAATTCCTGCGGCATCACGCCGATGGCCGCCCGCGACTGGCGGGGATGCTGATCCTGATCAAAGCCCCAGATCGACACGTTGCCCGCGGATTTTATCACCAACCCGGCCAGAATATTGATCAGGGTGGACTTCCCGGCCCCGTTCGGTCCCAGCAGACCAAAAACCGATCCACGCGGAACCGTAAGATCAATACCTTTCAGCGCCTGCTTTTCGGGCTGGCCCTTGCCGCCGCGATAGGTCTTGCGCAACCCTTCGATCCTGATTGCCGCATCGCTCATGTGGCTCTTGCCCCCGGTTTGCTCATCGCTCATAAACGCACCTAATACATGCCCGCGAGGCCGACAACCGAAGAAGGATCGCCAGCCGTGACCATCGAAGCGCCGGAAACCAAGATCGTCGAAACCGCTCGTGTCGCCTGCGATGGCGGCGAGGGGGCATTGGGCCATCCGCGCGTCTGGTTGCAGATCCCCGAGGATACCGGCTGGGTTGAATGCCCCTATTGCGACTGCAAATACGTGCTGTCTGGCAGCGAGGCATCAAGCTGACAGCGTGACACGTGCCGCGCGGAACGGAGGCCGGATGCTTTGTGCAGTACAGCTTTTGCACCTGTCGGATCAGGAGCCCTTGGCAAAAGGCGGCCACAGAAACGTATACGCGTATCCGGGCCAGCCTGACCTGTTGATCAAGGTAACGCGCCCGCGAACACGTCGAAACCGTTCCTTTTCCAAGCGGTTGATCAGGCGGATCATGCCGGACACCGCATATCGCAACGCCCTGAAAGAGATCGAGTGTGAGCTGAAAGCCGCGTTGAAAAGCGGTGAGGACATTGCGCAACTGCCTTTGGCGCGGTCGTTTGGCGTCGTACAGACGGATGTCGGGCCGGGGGTTGTGGTGGAGCGTGTTCAATCCGAAGACTCCAAACTGGCAAAACATCTGTTGTGGATGTGTGAGCAGCACAAGCTGACCGAGGAAGTCTTGGCCGACCTCAATCGATTTGTTCAAAAGCTGTTCGAATATCAGATCGTGGGGCGCGATATCCACGAACAGAACATCGTCTACGGGCTGCGTGGTCAGGTCCGCATGTTTCTTTTGATTGATGGGTACGGGGAACGTAACCTCATTCCCTTGCGCACGCTGAACCGCCGATTGAATGATCGCTCGCTGAACAAGCAGATGCAGATGATCGCAGATCGCACGGGGTTGCGTTGGGACAAGGCACGCAGGGCATTCAGCACAGCGTAGGTCGACATATCTGCGCCAGATAGATCGCCTTCTTGACTGGCCACCCGAGCGCCCCTGTGGCAGAACCATCCCTGACCGACAGGGAGAGCGCGCATGAGCAATTTCGGAAAAGGGTGTCACCTGCATCTGATCGATGGATCGGCCTTTATTTTCAGGGCTTACCACGCGCTGCCGCCGCTGACGCGGAAATCCGATGGCTTGCCGATCGGTGCTGTGTCGGGCTTTTGCAACATGCTGCAGAAATATGTGGAAGGGAACGCCGGGCCGGATGCGCCGACTCATGTGGCGGTGATCTTCGACAAGGGTTCGCACACGTTCCGGAATGATCTTTATGATCAGTACAAGGCCAACCGCGAGGCAATGCCCGAAGACCTGCGCCCGCAGATGCCTCTGACCCGTGAAGCGACGCGCGCCTTCAATATCGCTTGCAAGGAACTGGAGGGTTATGAGGCGGATGACATCATCGCAACGCTGGCCGTTCAGGCGCGTGCGGCGGGGGGCCGTGTGACCATCGTCAGCTCTGACAAGGACCTGATGCAACTAGTCGGTGACGGGGTCGAGATGCTTGATGCGATGAAAAACAAGCGTATCGACCGCGACGGCGTAGTCGAAAAATTCGGCGTCGGGCCCGAGCGCGTGGTGGATGTGCAGGCGCTGGCCGGGGATTCGGTCGACAACGTACCAGGCGCGCCGGGGATCGGGGTCAAGACCGCGGCGCTGCTGATCAACGAATACGGTGATCTGGAAACCCTGCTGGACCGGGCCGAAGAGATCAAACAACCCAAACGCCGCCAGACCCTGATCGAGAAGCGTGACCAGATCGAGTTGTCGAAGAAACTGGTGCAACTGGACGAAAACACGCCGCTGGATTTCTCGCTGGACGATCTGGAGGTGAAGGACCCGGATGCCGAAACTCTGCTGGGTTTTCTGGCCGAGATGGAGTTTCGGACGCTTACCAAGCGTATTGCTGACAAGCTGGGGGCCGAGGCTCCGGTCATCGCTGATGCGCCCGCGCCTGCCGCCGAGGTTGAGGAAGCCGAAGCGGTTCCGTTCGATGCGTCGAAATACGAATGCGTCAGGGACGCAGGCGCGCTTCTGAAATGGATCGATCAAGGCTATGAACGCGGCTGGGTCGCCGTGGACACCGAAACCACCGGCCTCAATGAAATGATTGCCGGTCTGGTTGGCATATCGCTGTGCATAGAGGCGGGCGAGGCCTGTTACATTCCGCTGACGCACCGCGATGGATCCGCTGATGATCTGTTCGGTTCGGATGCACTGGCCGAGGGACAGATGCCGCTGGATGAGGCTCTGACCCTGCTGAAACCGATGCTCGAGGACCCCTCGATCCTGAAAATCGGGCAGAACATGAAATACGATGCCAAGATCTTTGCGCGCTATGGTGTCAACGTTTCGCCGATCGATGACACGATGCTGATGTCCTACTCCATGCATGGCGGAGAGCACGGTCATGGTATGGATACGCTGTCCGAACGGTATCTGAGCCACACACCGATCCCGATCAAACCGCTGCTGGGGTCCGGAAAATCGGCGATTACCTTTGACAAGGTGCCGATTGACGAGGCGACGGCTTATGC
Source organism: Ruegeria sp. N11 (assembly GCF_056531525.1). Lineage (NCBI taxonomy): Bacteria > Pseudomonadati > Pseudomonadota > Alphaproteobacteria > Rhodobacterales > Roseobacteraceae > Ruegeria > Ruegeria sp. N11. Next base: position 138,452 of record NZ_JBQFLX010000012.1, on the reverse strand, counting down.
CGCCGAGGATGCGGACATAACCTTGCGCCTGTGGAAGCTGTTCAAGCCGCAACTGCATCAGGTTCAGGTGACGACGGTTTATGAAACGCTGGAACGCCCGCTGGTCCCGGTATTGGCCGAAATGGAAATGCATGGAATCAAGGTCGACCGCGATGTTCTGAGCCGAATGTCCAATGCATTTGCACAGAAAATGGCCGGGTTAGAGGCTGATATTCACGAACTGGCGGGAGAGAATTTCAACGTCGGTTCTCCTGCCCAGCTGGGCGAAATCCTGTTCGACAAGATGGGGCTTGAGGGCGGCAAAAAGGGCAAGACCGGGAAGTATTCGACTGGGGCCGATATTCTGGAGGATCTCGCGACCGAGCACGAGTTGCCGCGCCGGGTGTTGGACTGGCGGCAGTTGTCCAAACTGAAATCGACCTACACCGACGCGCTGCAAACCCATATCAACCCGGATACAGGCCGGGTGCATACGTCATATTCGATCACCGGGGCCAATACGGGTCGTCTGGCCTCGACCGATCCGAACCTGCAGAACATTCCGGTGCGGACCGAGGAAGGGCGGCGCATTCGCGAGGCGTTCATCGCCGAGCCCGGAAATGTGATGGTCAGCCTCGATTATAGTCAGATCGAACTGCGGATTCTGGCGCATATTGCCGATATCCCCGCCTTGAAACAGGCGTTTTCTGATGGGCTGGACATTCACGCCATGACCGCGTCCGAAATGTTCGACGTGCCGCTGGACGAAATGACACCGGATATTCGCCGTCAGGCCAAGGCGATCAACTTTGGCGTGATCTACGGCATCTCGGGCTTTGGTCTGGCCCGCAATCTGCGTATCCCAAGGGCCGAGGCGCAGGGGTTTATCGACCGCTATTTCGAACGCTTCCCCGGGATACGGAAATACATGGATGACACGGTCGCTTTTGCCAAAGAGCATGGCTACGTTCAGACCTTGTTCGGGCGCAAAATCCATACGCCCGAGATCAACGCCAAAGGGCCGCATGCCGGGTTTTCGCGCCGCGCGGCGATCAATGCGCCGATTCAGGGCACGGCGGCGGACGTAATCCGCCGCGCTATGGTGCGGATGCCGGAAGCGATCAGGGGGTTGCCGGCCAAGATGCTACTGCAGGTGCATGACGAATTGTTGTTCGAAGTGGCCGAAGACGCTGTGGACGAAACGATCCGTATCGCGCGCGATGTGATGGAAGGCGCGTCCGATCCCGCGGTCAGGCTGGATGTCAAACTGGTTGTCGATGCAGGGAAGGGCGCCAACTGGGCCGAGGCGCACTAACCCGGGGAACGCGCCGCGCATCAGGCCCGGCGGGCCATCTTTGCGGCGGGTCAGGCTTCGGGCCTGACCAGTCGTTCTACCAGCCGTTTCACTGCGGGACCAAGCAGCAGGATCACGGTAAAGGCGATTGGCCAGCAAAACATCCAGGATGCGATCCAGTCGCTCAGTGTGCCCGGCCCAAACCCCACCGCCTTGACCGTGGCAATGCCGGTCACCATGCAGGACATCAGACCAGACATGATAAGTCCGTACATGGCATGAGCGTAACGAGCGGGTATCATCCGGTTATCCTGTCAGTTGATTGCCCCCCATGTGTGGCATTTCAGGCCTGAATTCCAGTACCCCATCCCTGCATCCAGCCCAGCGAGGCTGCGGTTCGGTCGGTTGACGGGGTGTATTCGGCGCTGACCCACCCGGTATAGCCGCAGCGATCCATGGCATCGAAAAGCGCAGGAAAATCCGTGTCACCGCGCCCCGGTTCAGCGCGGTCTGGGGCCGCACCGATCTGTGCATGAGTGACAAGGGGGTGAAAACGGTCCCAGATGGCAAGCGCATCACCGTGGATCATTTCTGCGTGAAAGCTGTCATATTGCAGGCCGAGATTTGGGCGATCCACGCGGTCCAGCACATTGGCGGCCAGATCATAGTCATTCAGAAAATATCCGGGTTGCGACGTCGTATTCAGCGGTTCGATCGTGAATTTCTGCGTGGGCGCGAAATCAGCGGCCCATTGAAGATTTCGCACAAAGGTCTCAAACGCTGCTGAGCCTTCTGCATAGCCGGACATGATGTGCATCTGACCCGCGCGCAGCACCTGCGCATATCTCAGGACCCGGCGGATATCGGTCTGAAAGCGGGCCTCGCCGCCCAGAACGGCGGCATAGCCGGGCTGACCGCCCGTGTAGTTGGGCGGTGGGGCGTTGATCAGCAACAGCTCAAGCCCGTTTTCCAGCAGGGCGCGGCTGGTTTCACGGGCCGCGAGATCGTATGGAAACAGTATCTCCACGGCCGAAAACCCGGCACGCGCGGCCGCCTCGAACCTGTCCAGATAGGGAAGTTCGGCAAACAGAAGCGAGATATTTGCGGCAAATCTTGGCATGTGCTCGGTGTTCCTTTTACCGGGACCTTAGACCCGGGGTGATGTCCGGGAAAGGGACTGAAAACGACAGATTGTCGAAAATCGACCAGAATAGCGGTGGCACATCGCCGACCGTCGGGCCTGTGCGGCGAATCAATTTTGCGACGCCCTGCCAACAGAAGGTCTGAAATTCATGGCGATGAGCTCTGAAACCGTTCGCGGTCAATCCGCTTCTGTACCCCAAGGCCAGAGCTCTGCCTTGTCGGGCAATGGTCTGGCGGTTGCGTCTATGCTGTGCTGGGCTGCCGGGTTTCCGGCGGCTGAGGTATTGCTTCAAAGCTGGCCCCCGGTCGCCCTGTTGGCGGCGCGCCTGGCTTTGGCGGTGCTTGTTCTGGTGCCGGTCTGGATCCTGATAGACGGTCCGACACGTGTTCTTCGCGCACGGTGGCGGCACGCGCTGTTGGTGGGCGGGCTTGGCATAGGCACCGGCATGTTCCTGATCATCCTCGCACAGAAACTGACGGATCCCGTCACCGTCGCGATCATCGCGTCCTGCGCCCCGCTGACGGCAACCTTGCTCGAGCTTGCCGCAGGTACGCGGCGTCTGAAGTGGAACTTTGCCCTTGGCGTTGCTGTATCGATTATCGGAGGCCTGATCGCCACCAGTTCAATCGCCCCGGCGCAGCTGGGCTTGGGCGCGGTCTGCGCCGTTCTTTCAACGGTTCTGTTCTGCTGGGCCAGTCAGGCAACGGCGAGGGATTTCCCCGAACTGAGCCAGACCGGGCGCACCACGATCGTTTTTGTCGGTGGTCTGGTCATGGCCACCATTCTGATGATCCTGTCGCATCAGTTGGGGATGGATATTCTGCTGTCTGCTCCGATTGACGTTGATCAGGTCGGGATGCTGGCGATCTATGCGCTGATTTCGATGGGGATCAGTCAGATTCTGTTTGTTGGCTCCATCGCAAGGCTGGGCGTCGCGCTGGCCTCGTTTCACATCAACATCGCGCCGTTCTACGTAATGCTGATCATGGTGATGCTTGGGGAAGAGTGGAACTGGACCCGCGCGCTGGGCGCGGGCATCGTCGCGCTGGCGGTTGTGCTGGCACAAGACCGAAGATCGGTGCGCCTGGCCTAGTTACGCTCCAGCGCATCAGACTGGATCAAGGGAAAGAAAACGCCCCCTGACCAGACGCCGAACCAGCCATCATGGTCAGTGCCGATGTCGACAAGGCGGTAAAAGCTTTTGCGGTCAACGCGCGCCTCAAGGTTTGCGCGCATCAATATGTAAAGGGACGGTTCATTCGTTTCCGGATCGATGACAATGCGGATCGGGTGATCGGGCCCTGCGGCAGCCGTATCGCCCACCTGGGTTGTGAACGTCAGGACTTGCGCACCGCTTTCATCGGTGTTGTCAAAGTCCACGGCGACAAAGGGTGCATCCTCGACGGTGATTCCCACCTTTTCGACCGGGGTCACCAGAAAATACTCCCCGTCTTCTTTCTTAAGAATTGAGGAAAAAAGCTTCACAAGCTCGAAACGGTTGATGGGTGAGCCTAAATAACTCCACGAACCATCTTTGGCGATACGGATGTCCAGATCGCCGCAAAACGGAGGATTCCAAAGGTGAACGGGCGGTAAACCCCGCCTTTTGACCGATTTGACCGAGGCTGCAAGACCATCGGGAGAAGGTGTCACAGGTTTTTGTCCGCTCATTGCTTTTGCCATTTCCTGTCAGCGCGATACACTTCAATCATATTCGTCCACGGAAGGGAAAACCATGTCCGAACCTGCCGACCTCGTCGCCGAGATCGAAGCGCTGGAAAACAAGCTGCAAGAGGCCAAGACCTCGATCACCCGCCGCTTTATCGGGCAGGAGAGGGTCGTGGACCTGACCCTGACGGCGCTTTTATGTGGTGGTCACGCATTGTTGATCGGTCTGCCCGGGCTGGGTAAAACGCGGCTGGTGGAAACGCTGTCGACCGTGATGGGCCTGCATGGCAATCGCATCCAGTTCACGCCTGACCTGATGCCTGCCGATATTCTGGGGTCCGAAGTTCTGGATACCGCCGATGATGGCAGCCGTCATTTCCGGTTCATCCCCGGCCCGATTTTCTGCGAATTGCTGATGGCGGACGAGATCAACCGCGCCAGCCCGCGCACCCAGTCGGCGCTGCTGCAGGCGATGCAGGAGCGCACGGTGACGGTCGCGGGCGAAGATCGCTCGCTGGGTGTTCCGTTCCATGTGCTGGCAACGCAGAACCCAATCGAACAGGAAGGCACCTATCCATTGCCCGAAGCGCAGCTGGACCGGTTCTTGGTTCAGATCGATGTCGAATACCCGGATCGTCAAACCGAACGGGACATTCTGTTGGCGACGACGGGCGTGGAAGAAGACGAGGCCAACCAGATTTTCACCAAAGAGGAATTGCTGGCGGCACAGGTCCTGTTGCGCCGGATGCCGGTGGGTGAATCGGTGGTCGAACTGATCCTTGATCTGGTCCGCGCCTTCCGCCCCGAAGAACCGGGCGTTTCGGACCGTGTTTCTGAAACAGTCGCCTGGGGCCCTGGCCCCCGGGCGGCACAGGCGCTGATGATGACCGTGCGCGCCCGCGCGATGTTGCAGGGGCGTCTGGCGCCCAATGCCGAGGATGTGCTGGACATGGCGCGTCCGGTGCTCAGCCATCGCATGGCGCTGAACTTTGCAGCGCGTGCGCGTGGTGACAGTCTGGCCAGCCTGATCGACACCACCGCCGCCGGATTGGTGCGTACCGAGGCCGCGGCGTGAATGCCGCGCTGACCCTTCGTGAAAAATCCGAGGCCGAGGCGTCCCGGCTGCCGCCCCTTTTGGCGCGGGCCGAACATCTGGCCGGAACCGTCCTGCTGGGTGACCACGGGCGACGGCGTTCGGGCCTGGGCGACGATTTCTGGCAATACCGCCCGGCGCAGGCCGGTGACAGTCGCCGTCTGATCGACCACCGACGCTCGGCGCGGGGGGATCAGCAGTTCGTGCGCGAGCGGGAATGGCAGATCGCCCAGTCGATCATGCTGTGGGTCGATCAGGGCGCATCGATGCGGTTTGCCTCGGACAGGGCGCTGCCGACCAAGGCGGACCGGGCGCGACTGCTGGGTCTGGCGACAGCGATCTTGCTGGTGCGGGGTGGTGAGCGCGTCGGACTGACCGGCACCACGCTGCCGCCGCGGCGGGGCAACGCCCAGATCATCCGGCTGGCGCAAGCCTGGTCCGAGGACACCGAGGTCGACTATGCACCACCGGAACACCGGGCCATGGTTCCGCATGCCCGGGCTGTGTTCATCTCTGATTTCCTGGGTCCGCTGGATGAGGTTGAACTGGCGCTGACCAAGGCTGCGGATCGCGGTGTTCGCGGTGTTTTGCTGCAGGTTCTGGACCCCGGCGAGGAGACCTTTCCCTTCCAGGGGCGCACCATTTTCGAAAGCGTCGGCGGCTCGGTCCGGCATGAAACCCTGAAGGCCGGAGATCTGCGCGACCGCTATCTTGGCAGGTTGGCCGAGCGCAAGGATGCGCTGACGCAGCTTTGTCGTGCAACTGGCTGGCAACTGGGTCAGCACCACACCGGTGAAAGCGCGCAAGCGGCTCTGTTGTGGCTCTATCGTGCGTTGGACGGAGGTACGCAATGACGGTTCTGGCAGGCATCGGATTTACAGCCCCATGGGTGCTGCTGGGCCTTCTGACCCTGCCGATCCTGTGGCTGATTCTGCGCGCCGTGCCACCGGCACCCATTCGCCGACTGTTCCCGGCGGTTACATTGCTGCTTGGGTTGAAGGATGACGAAAGCGTCTCGGACCGAACCCCGTGGTGGCTGCTGCTGTTACGGATGCTGGCGGCGGCGGCGATCATCATCGGGCTGGCCGGGCCGGTTCTGAACCCGTCGCGTGATCAGGCAGGATCGGGTCCGCTTCTGATGGTTCTGGACGCCAGTTGGGCCGGAGGAACGCGTTGGTCAGCTACGCTGGATCAGATCGACGCGCAATTGACCGAGGCTGGTCGTGCCGGTCGCCCCGTATCGATTTTGCGCTTGACCGACCCGGAAACACCGGTTTTTCAGGCCGCTGAGGCATGGCGCGGGCGCCTGCCGGGCCTGATGCCGATGCCTTGGCAGCCCAGCCCGAAACAGTTGGATCAGGTGTTGGCGGCGCTGGCCGAGGTCGATGGCGGGTTCGAGACACGCTGGTTCAGCGACCGGCTGAACTACCCCGGCCACGACCGGATGTTATCCGCCCTGCAGGCGCGCGGGAGCGTTACGGTCTACCGTCCGTCTGCGCCGGTTCTTGCACTATTGCCCGCAGCGTATCAGGACGGCGTTATTCAGGTGACAGCGCTGCGCTCGGAACCCGGACCGGCCATGTCGCTGACGATCCTGGCTCAGGGCCGCGACCCCGCAGGTGCAATGCGTGTTCTGCAATCGGTCGATGTGACGTTCGAGGATGGTGAAAGCCAGGCGCAGGTTGATCTGTCACTGCCTTCCGAGTTGCGCGCCCGGATTACGCGGTTCGAAATTCAAGGCCAGCGCTCAGCCGGGACCACGACGCTGACCGATGACAGCCTGCGGCGGCGCGAGGTTGCCCTGATTGCCGGTACGCTGAACCGCGAGGGGCTGGAACTGCTGTCGCCGCTGCATTATCTCACACAGGTTCTCAGACCGACCGCTGATTTTGTCGATGGCGGTTTGCTGGATGTGTTGCCTGCCAACCCTGATGTGATCGTGCTGGCGGATGTGGCCAAACTCTCTGACACGGAACAGGCTGAATTGGTTCAATGGGTCGAAGAGGGTGGGCTGTTGCTGCGCTTTGCGGGCCCGCGCATGGCGGCAAGTGATCTGGGCCGCAAGGATGAAGACGCCTTGTTGCCGGTTCGTCTGCGCAGCGGCGGGCGTTCGGTCGGTGGCGCGATGAGTTGGGGAGAAGCCAAGGGGTTGGCGCCATTTGTCGAAGGCTCGCCATTCTATGGCCTGCAGATCCCCGGTGATGTGACTGTCACTACGCAGGTCATGGCCCAACCAGACCCTAATCTGGCCGATCGGGTGATTGCATCGCTGTCTGACGGAACGCCGCTGGTCACCCGAAAGACATTGGGTCTGGGCCAGGTCGTGCTGTTTCACGTCACGGCTGACGCGGAATGGTCGACCGTTCCTCTGTCCGGTTTGTTTGTCGAAATGCTGGACCGTCTGGCCGTGGCCTCGGCCGCAAAATCCCGGCAGGAGGCTCAGTTGCAGGGCACCGTCTGGGAGCCGATTCAAGTTCTGGACGGGTTCGGGTCGCTTTCGGATGCGGGCAATCTGGCCGGGGTGGACGGTGTTGATCTGTTGTCCCGGGCGGTCGGTCCGGAATTGCGGCCGGGACTGTATGAAAGCGGTAAACAGAAACTGGCGCTGAACGCGCTGACCGAGGACGCGACATTCCAGCCGGTGGTTTGGTCTGGGGATGTGACGATCAGGGGGCAGGAAGTTAACACGGAAACCCCGATCGGGGGCCTGTTGCTGAGCCTCGCGCTGCTGTTGCTGACGGTGGACGTGATCGCCTCGCTGGCCTTGTCCGGGCGGTTGGGCTTGGCGCGTACGGCGGTGGTGGCCCTTGGCGCATTGATGCTGACCCCCGAGGCGCAGGCCCAATCCCCCGAAGACACCGAATTTGCGCTAAGCGCCACGCAGGAGTTGGTTCTGGCTCATGTACTGACGGGTGACGAGAATGTGGATGCCGTTGCAGGGGCCGGTATGCGCGGGCTTTCGCAAACACTGTTGTTCCGAACCTCCGTGGAACCAGCCGAGCCAATCGGCGTCGATCTGGAACGCGACGAACTTGCGTTCTTTCCACTTCTGTACTGGCCCATCACACCGGATCAGCCTCAGCCTTCCTCCGAGGCGTACGCAAAGCTCAATGCGTATCTGCGCTCGGGCGGAATGATCCTGTTCGATACACGCGACTCGGATGTGGCCCGTTTTGGCGCCGCCAGTCCTAACGGGCGCAAGCTTCAACAATTGGCCGGACCTTTAAACATCCCGTCGTTAGAGCCTGTTCCGCGCGATCATGTTCTGACACGTGCCTTTTATCTGCTGCAGGATTTTCCGGGACGATATGGCGGGGCAGAGGTCTGGGTCGAAGCCGCGCCGCCGGATGCGGAACAGATCGAAGGGATGCCGTTCCGAAACCTCAACGACAATGTCACCCCGGTGGTGATCGGCGGCAATGACTGGGCCGGTGCCTGGGCCATCGACCGAAACGGGCAGGCCCTGCTGCCGGTTGGGCGCGGTTATGCCGGCGAACGTCAGCGCGAACTGGCCAACCGTTTTGGTGTGAACCTGGTGATGCACGTTCTGACCGGGAACTATAAATCCGATCAGGTCCATGTGCCCGCTTTGCTAGACAGGTTGGGGCAATGACCGGAACCGTCATCTTTGATCCGCTGATCCCATGGCCGGTATTGGCCATTGTCGCCGGGGTTGCGCTGGGCGGCGTCATTCTTGCGCTGTGGCGCGGACTGTCCGGCTGGGCCTTGCGCGGGTTGGCGGCTTTGGTCGTTGTCGCGGCGCTGTCCGGTCCGGTCTATCAGGTCGAGGATCGCGCGCCTCTGACGGATATCGTCCTGATGATCGAGGATGAAAGCGCCAGTCAGACCCTGTCGGATCGCGCCGATCAGACGGCACGGGCCGCAGAGGAACTGGCGGCAGAAATCGAATCCCGCGACAATACCGAACTGCGCCGCATCGCCGTCGGCGACGGTGACGGGGATGAAGGCACGCGGGTGATGGCTGCCCTCAACGAGGCGCTGGCGGAAGAACCCCGTGCGCGTATCGCCGGGATACTGGTGGTCTCGGACGGTATCGTGCATGACGTCGATCAGGCCCCGAACCTGCCCGCGCCATTGCATCTGCTGCAAACCGGCCGTGCCAGCGATTGGGACCGTCGACTGATTGTCCGCAACGCGCCTGCCTTTGCCATTATCGGAGAGCCCGTGACGCTGACCTTGCGGGTCGAGGACAGCGGCGCCGCACCTGCCGGAGCAGCCACCGCGCCGCTTGAAATCTCGGTCGACGGGGCCGCGCCGGAAAGCTTCAGCATTCCCATCGGGGTGGATGTCGAGCTTCCCATAACGCTGCCGCATGGCGGGCGGAACGTCATCCAGTTCTCGGTGCCGCAGGCCGAGGGCGAGCTGACCGATCGCAACAATACCGCGCTGATTCAGATGAACGGTGTCCGTGATCGGCTGCGGGTTTTGCTTGTTTCCGGAGAACCGCATCCGGGCGGGCGGACATGGCGTAACCTTCTGAAATCGGACAGTTCTGTCGACCTTGTCCATTTCACCATCCTGCGCCCGCCGGAAAAACAGGACGGGGTGCCGGTGGACGAGCTGTCTTTGATCGCCTTCCCGACGCGCGAGCTGTTTCTTGAGAAGATCAACGATTTCGACCTGATTATCTTTGACCGCTACAAGCGTCGAGGCATCCTGCCCGCGATCTATCTGGACAATGTCACCAACTACATCAACGAAGGTGGTGCGGTTCTAATTGCGGCCGGGCCGGATTTTGCGACGGCTGACAGCATTTTCCGATCTCCGCTTGCTCCGATCCTGCCCGCGCAGCCGACCGCGCGTGTGATTGAGGAACGCTATGTGCCGAAAGTCACGGATCTTGGTCAGCGCCACCCGGTTACAACCGATCTCGGCGATCCCGAAACCTGGGGCGCGTGGCTGCGTCAGATCGATGTCAAGCACCGGTCAGGTGAGGCGTTGATGTCCGGGGTTGATGATCGGCCGTTGCTGGTGCTCGACCGTGTGGGCGAAGGGCGCGTGGCGCTTTTGGCCTCGGACCACGCCTGGCTGTGGAGCCGGGGCTTCGAAGGCGGTGGCCCACAACTGGAACTGCTGCGCAGGCTTGCGCATTGGATGATGAAAGAACCCGAACTTGAGGAAGAAGCCCTGTGGGCCGAAGCTAACGGTCAGGTCATGCGCATCATCCGCCAGACGCTCAGCGATGAGGTTGGGACCGTGACCGTGACACGCCCAAATGGCGAAACGCTGGACATGACGCTTGAGGAGGTGTCACCGGGACGGTTCGAGGCCCAATATATCGGACCTGAGATCGGGCTCTACCGCCTTGAAGAAGGTGAGAATTCAGCGGTGATCGGTCTTGGGCCCGCTGCGCCGAAAGAGTTCGAGCAGACCATAGCAACCGGCGACCTGCTGGAACCGCTTCTGGCAGATTTGCGCGGTGGTGTTGTCCGTCTGGAGGACGGGCTGCCGTCGATCCGCAATGTGCGCGTCGGGCGGCCGGCCTCGGGGCGCGGCTGGATCGGTCTGACCCCAAGAGACGCTTATGAGACGCGCGATGTCACGCAGGCCGGGTTGCTGCCGCCCTGGCTGGTCTTGCTGCTGGCTGGCGGGTTCCTGCTGGCTGGCTGGCTGCGTGAGGGGCGGCGATAGGCTACTCGAATGTCACGCTGACGGTAGGATTGCCGGGCAGGCCGTCATACCTGACGGACGCACCGCCTTTGCCTTTGGCAGGCGGAAACAGCGGACCGAACGAGCCAACCGAAATCAGATCGCCGTGTGCAAATTCGATCCCTTTTGACATCAGCCAGAGTGCCGCGTTTGCCGGATGGCCCAAAACGGCTGTGCCAGGCGCCTCTGCCAGAACCTCACCGTCGGCAGCACTCAGCGTGACAGTCATGCCCATCAAAGCCTGCGACATGCCGGCGGGATCGGTGACGGCGATTTCAGACCCTAAAACGCCGAGTTTAGGCGCAACCCCGATTGCGGTCAGGGTGACGGGGGTAATGGGTTCTCCGTCGGCCAGGGTCAGGTCAGGCAGTTCGATGAAGGGGCGAACAGACGAGACATGTTCCATCACTTCGCCAGGTGTGGTTGCCTGATTGATCGCGGCGTCGCCGACCACCAGGATCAGGTCCGCCTCGAATACCGGACGGGCCCCCCAATTTTCTGAAACACTTGCCCCGTCATCCAGCATCATGTCGCGATACAGAATACCCTGAACCGGTTCACTTGCTCCAAACCTGTCCTGCGCGGGTTTGCTGGTCAGGCCCGCCTTGTAGCCAATCAACGGTCCAAGATGCGGCTGCATCGCAGTGACAAGTTTCGCCTGCGTGCAAAGCGCATCCGCCATGCTTCCGTCCGGGGTCAGAGCAACGGTAGGTGTGTTCGTAAGATAGTCCTGAACAAACCGGTCGATCTGGGCGTCAGACGCGCATTCAGCCGCTGTCTGAGTGGCCGTCAAAGCAAGAACAAAAATAAGCCAATTGCGCATTCGTTTTCTCCCGTCATCTGATCTTGAACGAAACCCTGTCGGATTTGCCCAGTGCATCCAACACGACAAGGGCGGTGTGTCCGGGCCCGGGGTTGGGAATTTCAAACTCTCTGTGGTGCTGGCCGGTTACGACGGGCACGCCGTCAGACAGGACGGAAAACGGCCCGGTTCCGCCCCTCAGCTTCAGCGTAAGGGAGGCTCCATTTGTCTCTAACAAGGCATCCTTGGGCGGAAACAATAGTTGCGGCGCAGAAGAATCCGCCTCAAAAGCCGCCTCGCGGGGGCGGAACCTTTGCAAAGGCTGGGGCAGTTGCGCGGCACCGACCAGCAGGGTTGATGGCGGCGGCGGCGGCATCGGAGTGAATTTGGGTTTCAGAAGACCTAAGGCTTCAAACAAAACTGGGGCCGCAAGTGCGCCGCCAAACGCACCGGGCACCGGTGTGCCGTCTGCCCGCCCCAGCCAGACACCGATGACGTGACGGCCGTCATAGCCGATCGCCCAGGCGTCCCGGTGCCCGTAAGAGGTTCCGGTCTTATATGCCAATACACCGGATTGCGCACCTGATGGCGGGGTCAGTCCGGTCAGAATATTGCCAACCTGCCAGGCCGCCGGTTCCGACAGGACACGTCGCGTATAATCGTCGCCATCCAATGCCCGATAGTGCAAGACGGGGCCTTGGCCACCTGCCGCCACCACCGCAAAAAGCTGCACAAGATCGTGCAGGCTAAGCCCGACACCGCCAAGCGAGATCGCCAGACCCGGTGCGCCTCCGTTGAGGCGCGGTTCGGTGTTGGCACGCTGCAGGGCGTCCATGACGCGGGCAGGTCCCAGTTCTTGCGTCAGGCGCACCACGGGGATGTTCAGCGACAGTTGCAGCGCATCGCGAATACGCACGTCACCCCTGAACACGCCGTCGAAGTTGCGGGGTGCATATCGCCCGAACATCACCGGGCTGTCGCTGATCAGGGTTTCCGGATGCGCCAGACCCTGGTCGAAGGCCAGTCCATAGATCAGGGGTTTCAAGGTTGATCCGGGTGAACGCAACGCCTGCGTCATGTCCACAAACCCCTGACGCGCGTCCTGATAACCCGCCGACCCGACCGAAGCCAGAATCGCGCCGGTTTCATGGTCAGCCACGATCATTGCGCCGGAAACGCGGGGTCCGGCCCGTTTGGCGGCCTGCGCGATCAGCGGTTCCAACTTTGCCTGCAACGCCCCGTCCAGGGTCAGGTCCTGCGCCAGAGCTTCGGGCAACCCCGCACGAGCCCGGTCCGTCAGATGGGGTGCCAGCCGGGGAAAGGGCCGCATTCTGGTTGGCACCGGGTCTGCCATGGCGCTTTGCATCTCGGGTCTGGACAAAAGACCATTGCGATGTAGCCGTTGCAAAACCCGGTCGCGGGCTTTGCGCCCTGCTTGAAGATTGCGGTCGGGTCGCCGTGCCTCGGGGGATTGTGGCAGGGCGATCAACAAGGCCGCCTGCGCAGGCGTCAAACGGGACGGATCCTTGCCGAACCACGCCCGACTGCCCGCCCGGACCCCTTCAAGATTGCCACCATAAGGGGCGTGGGTAAGATACAGCGACAGGATCTGATCCTTGTTCAGACGTTGTTCCAGCGCCAGGGCCACCCGGATCTGGCGGAGTTTGCCGCTCCACCGACCTGTCGGGCCATCCTCGATCAGGCGGGCAACCTGCATGGTCAGGGTCGATCCGCCAGAAACAGGTCGGCCGTTCCAAAGCGACTGCGCCCCCGCCCGCGCCATGGCCAGCGGATCGATGCCGGAGTGAGCGCGAAACCGTTTGTCTTCGTACCGGATCAGCATGTTGACAAAACCCGGATCGACCGGGCCATGCTGCATCCGCCAGATACCGTCCGCCACCGGAAATGCGCGCAGCAGATCGCCGTTCTGGTCCCGCATCTCGACCGAGGTTTCTGTCAGAACCGCAGGCAGCGATGTGGCGTCGACCCAGTCCGCAAAGCGGTCGCGGGCAAAGCCGGTCACATACAAAAGCCCCGCAAGTGCCAAGAGCAGAAGGCTGACCCTAGGCATCGGCCTTGCCAAAACTTCGATATGTTTGACCCCCGATCATTCGACCACAACGCGCCCAGTGTTGGTGTGCGCCCGGTTCTGCGGGCGGTACATATCCTCGACCGAGGCCGCCGGGTGATGAAAGGCACCGGGTGTTACGGCACGTGCCACATACGCAAGCGTGACCGGCTTGCGGTCCTGCAAGTCAACCGCTGCCAAAAACCGGTCAGACCGGAATTCGGTATGCCTGGCTTCGGACAAATCCAGCCAGTCCAGCGACCGCACATCACCTGAACGCAACAGGTTGGGAATGTCGATCTCGATACCAGCGGCCAGCGGGTCGTCGATCATCAGGCGCGCACCGCCATCCTCGAAGGGCGTGACGGTCAGAACCGTGACAAATCGCGTGCCCACCGAAAGTGCGGGTTGGTCCAGCGGTTCACCTTCCATTGAGAAATACACCCGCTCGATCGCATATCCGGTTCCGCCCGCCGCAGGCGGCACGTCGGGTATTCCCGTCACCGTCATCGTGATGTCCGTGGCCTGCCCGTCCGTGGAAGTTATGTTCAGTACATCGTCGCTGTCCGAATGCAGGACCTGCACAAACGGCCCCTCGATCGACGCACCGTTTACACGCAGCCCGGCGCTTTCCGGGTTCGAGATCAGCGCATGCGCCGCCAGCAGCGACCATGATGCCTCCTGCGTTGACAAATGCGCCGGGGCGGAACTGATCCGCCGGATCAGATCGTCCCGGTCGATCACCTCGCTGCCTGCGTCCACGGCCAGCGTCAGCAGTCCGGCCGCATCGCGCAGTTCGGTTCCGTAATCGGTGCGCCAGTAGCTTTGATTTTGATCCGGCCGCTCGGCCAGCAGCTGGGCAGCGCGTGCAAACATCCTGTCCGCTCGTGTCTGATCCCCGTAAGAGGCCAGCGCCGCCCCAAGCTGAGCGGCTGCCAGAGGCGTGGCGAAGGCATCACCTTTGACGTCGGCGTAATAGCGCAGATCGCCCATGGATGCCGCGCTTTCGCGGGCCAGAACCATCAGCGCATAAGCGATGTCTTGCCCGCCTTCATCGAAATCAGGGGCATAGCTGATCCTGTTTCGCAGGTTGTCCATCGCCTGTGCAAAGGCACGGTCCGGCACTGTATGGCCCTGCGCACGGGCGCGGGACAGAAAGTCGGTGACAAATGCATCCAGCCAGAAATCGCCGCCCTGGGCGCGCCACAGCCCAAAGGCACCATTCGAGGTTTGCCGGGTCAGTATGCTGCGGATGGCCGTGCTGATCCGCGCTTCGATCGCCGGTCCGTTCCCCAGCCCCGAGGCCTGGGCGACCGAAGACAGATACAGCAGCGGCAGCGCCTGACTGGTGATCTGTTCGGTGCAGCCATATGGGTACCTGTTCAACCAATCCAGCAGGCCGGGCGTGTCGAATTTCGCCAGCGGACCGGCGGACAGGATCGCCTTGACCGATCCGGGCCGGAATCCGTCGAAGACATCCTGCGAAAACAGAAAGCTGTCACCCTCGCCCAGCGAAAATCGGCGTGTCAGAGCAACGGCAGGATCGTTTGCGCGAACCGGCATCCGCAACGTCTGAGGCAGATCGCGGCCGTCCGGTGTTGTGATTGACAGGTTGATCTCAGGGTCACCAACCGCAGTTGCGCGAATTGGAACTTCCAAAACGGTCTTGCCGCCGGGTTGCAACGTGAAACTGGTCGGGGTTGCGGCCAGTTCCAGCCCGGCCGAAGCCGCCAGACCCAGTGCCATTTCACCTGCCGGACCGTCGGCATGCACGATCTCCAGCAGCATCCGGCTTTGGTCGCCAGGGGCCAGAAAACGTGGCAAGCTGGCCGATACGATAACCGGGTCGCGAACGACCATCTCAGCTTCGGCCTGACCGACTGCGCTGCGCGACCAGGCGACGGCCATCAGACGCACGGTGCCGTTAAAATCGGGCAGAGGAATGTCCAGTTCGACTTCGCCTGCTTCATCGACCTGAACCGGACCGCTGAAAACGGCCATCAGATCCTGTGTCGGCGGCGGCGCCTGCCGCCGCATACCAGCGTCGCTGTCACCACCAGAACGAACGAGACCCATGGTCCCGTTCATCCCGTCGATCAGTCGGCCATAGACGTCCCGCAATTCGACGCCCAGACGGCGTTGTCCGAAGTAATAGGATTGCGGGTCCGGTGATTCAAAACCTGTCAAGTTCAGGATACCGACATCTACCGCTGCCAGCGTCAGCCAGACGGGATCATTGGCCGGGGCGTTCTCGACCCTGATGCGGGTCTTTTGCACCTGTCTTGGCGTCGTAAGTTCGGGCACCTCAATCCCGACCTGCAGCCTGCGCCCGACCGGTTCAACACTGGCGTGAGCGATCCCCATGGCCCTGGCCGGGTTCTGGCCGGCGGATACGTCCATCGGCCGGATGAGTGTGGCTGCGACATAGGCGCCCGCGCCCCATTCCGGCGTGACGTCGATGGGAAAAACGGTTTCCCCTTCAGGGACTTGGATCATCTGGCGTTGGATCAGCCGGTTCGACAGAACGTCGATCTGCGCAACACCTGCCATGCGGGCCACAATCCTTAGCTGCGCCGTGTCACCGGGGCGATAGCTGTCACGGTCCAATGACATGTCCAACCTGTCCGGAGTGCTTGTGGCGTCGGCGGCCTGGTACCAGCCCGCGTAGAAA
Source organism: Ruegeria sp. N11 (assembly GCF_056531525.1). Classification (NCBI taxonomy): domain Bacteria; kingdom Pseudomonadati; phylum Pseudomonadota; class Alphaproteobacteria; order Rhodobacterales; family Roseobacteraceae; genus Ruegeria; species Ruegeria sp. N11. Next base: position 122,063 of record NZ_JBQFLX010000012.1, on the reverse strand, counting down.
TCGAAGGCCGCTTCGGCGTATGCGCCATCGATGCGCTGCACCACAAGCTCGTACCGGCCCCAGTCGACCGCGGATGTCAAAGTCAGCGGGTCTGACTGAAACTCGGCCTCTCCGGTGGCGATCCGGGTGCGCCGGGTGGTGGGTTCCCACTTCCATTCTCCGTACAGCTGGTACCACTGATACCGGGTTTCAATCCGGTTCAGGGTCCAGCGCAAGCGCATCGGGGTGGTCGACAGGTCCGGCGACAGTCCGACGACCTGAAATCCGGCTTCGGTGCCTTCAGGCACAACACCGTCAAACAGTGGTTTGATTCCTATGACCGGCTGCGTTGGCCGGACCGGAGCCGTCAGCCGGCGCTCGACCGGTCGCCCTGACCCGTCTGCCAGCCGGGCAATCACCGTGGCTTCAACGGGCTTCCCTTCAGTCTCTAATACAGGGAATTCCACCGCGACAGTTGCCAGACCGGTGGCGTCGGTGCGCGTATTGCCAAAATAGGTGCTTTTGGTGGAAACCGCTGCGTCATAGCGGCCAAACCGATATCCGTCATATCCAGAAACCGCTTCCGCCGGGCGCGCGAGGACCTGGCCGTCGATGCTCAGATCCGACCCCGGTGCGCCGAACAGATAGCGGGCTTCGATCCGCAGAGGCGGGTTGTCGCCGGGATGCAACGGGGCGTCCGGCAAGGACAGGTCGAAGTCGATCCGCTCGGGCAGGAAGTCTTCGATCAAAACGGTCTGCTGCGCCAGCGCATCAGCCTTCGGGTCCGACTTGACTTCGATCCGCCATGTTCCGCGCGGTGCATCCACAGCCACGGGCAACGCAAAAACATGACCTCCGGCAACACCGCCGTCCGACACGGCGCGTCGGTACTCAACCCCGTCCGGGCGGTGCAGTATAGCAGTCAGCGGCAAACCCTCGATGGCCTGCGCCTGATCGTCACGCGTCAGGGCCGTCAGGTGAATCGTTTCACCGGCGCGGTAGGCGCCCCGGTCGGTGGTCAGAAAGACATCGATTGGTCCTGCTGGTGCCCGACCCTCGACACCACGGTCGGACAAGTCAAAGGCCGGGTTGGTTAGCGACAGGAACCCGATATCGCTGTCACCATCGACAGCCACGACCAGCGCGGGCGAGCTTGCTCCCGTTCCCCGAACAAGACCGGCATCAAACAGGACATGGCCTTCGGCATCCGTCTTGGCCCGGGCAATAACCGCATTTGCATTCGAGATCACCGAAACCTCGATCCCTTCGCGGGGTACGGCGTTGGGCAGGCCACGGACCGTGACATGCAGGCCGTCCGTGCCTTGAGCAGTTGAAAGACCCAGATCAGACAGAACGAACCACTGCGTGGCTGACGGGTCGTCGTAAGGGTCACTGCCGGGCACCCGCGCGGACAGCGTGTAGATACCGGCCGGTTGATCAGCAATCGCCTCAGCCAGCGGCAGGCGCGCTGTCATGGTCTGGTTCAGCTGGTTTTTGACTTCCGCTGTACCTGTCCAGATATCCTCGGCAATCTCGTTGCTGAACTCGCGTTCTTCCCATTCGCTGAGGGGGCGGCCGAAAAAGCCCTGCTGAACCGCACGCAACAGGTTACGGTCGCTGATCCGGCGCAAGGTCAGATCCAGTTCGGCGACGTTGACCGTTTCAACGGGCAAGGCCGCATCCGCTGACTTAGGCAGCACATATCCGCGCCCGGGAAACCGGGCCGTTGGCGAACGGTCGCGCACGTAGTGGGTCAGGCTGACATTGCGGTTCAGCACTTCTCCCGAGGCGGCTGGCAACCCCTCGCGCAAGGTGAACTGATACCGCGCACCATGCGCGACACCATCGACGCAAAGCTGCTTCTCGTCTGCCTGCACCACCAGACCATCGTCGCTGCGCTGAACAAAGGGGTCATAGTCGACACCGGCTTTGACAAGCGGTTCCGAGAATTCAACGCAGATGCGCGGCGCAGCGGCATCGCTTTCAACGCTGCTGTCCAAAACCCGGAACCCGTATTTGCCGATCGCATGATCCAGAGCGGCCAGAACCTCCTCGCGCGGCTGAAGCTGCTTGGCCAGTCGCAGCGCCGGGATCATGTCACGCCCGCGTTCGACAGCTTCAAGCGCGTTCGACAAGACTATTAGTGCTGATACCTGAGCGCCCTCTGATTCCGCGCGCAAGTATCCGTTGATGGCGGCGCCAAGCGCTTGATCGTGAAGGACATTTTTTTCGTTCCAACCCGACGCTTCGATGGCAAGCAGCAGGCGGGCGTAATCTGTCCACAGGTCAGAGGCATCATTGATCGACAGGGCCACACCGGTCCACTGCATGGCCAGTGCCGGCGTATTGGCGGCGCGGGCGGCGTTCATCGCGTCTTCGACATTGAATCCGCCGGCCGAGTGCAGAAATCCAAGGTTCCTGGCCTGATCACGCGCCCGTTCAAAATCGGTCGGTCGCAGGAAATCCAGCGTACCTTTGCGGGTTTCTGCCAGTGTTAGGGTCGAATCTGGCGTTGAAACCTTCTGTGCGGACAAAGCGCCGTTGTAGGGTTCCTGCCGGGCTATGTCCTTCTTTGGAAAGCAGGCATCCGAACGAGTGTTGAAGGTAAATGCGGTGCAGCTTTGGATGGCCGAACACGCCTGAATGCAGGTTTTCAGATCCGTGTCGAACAGCGCATTCAGATCGGTTCCGATAAAATCAGCGTCGCGGGTCGTGATGTATCGGAACTCTGGCGCGGCAGTTTGTGCCTGACCTGGGGCTGGCTGGAAAAAATGTGAAAGAAAATAAACTATTGCAATCAAAACCAAGCGGTGCATCGCAACCTCCTATTTGCAGCAACCCTCGCATGTGGCCCGCTTGTTTGGCAACGGCTTAAACACTTCTTCACGGTCTGGCGGGATGGTGCGGGAATGTGTTCCGGGATCACCTGAAATGAGTCTTGCAAACAAACTGGCGCAGGAACGGCGTGCGCGGCTGGCAGCCGAACGGTTGTTGGAGTTGAAACAGGCAGAACTGTCAGCCGCGAACCGCAAACTGGGCCAGCACGCCATCGCCCTGACCAGACGCATCGGTGAAACCCAGGCCGAGGTTGAGACGGTTCGCGGCGAGAACGAACGGGTCAAGTCCGACCTGACCGTCGCCCACGCCAAGATCGAAGTGGCCGAGCGGCGTCTGTGGCATTCGATCCAGACCATTCAGGACGGGTTTGCCTTCTTTGACGCAAACCACAGCCTGATTGGGGCCAATGCCGCGTATCTGAGCGTGTTCGAAGGCTTGGAAGAGATCGCTTCGGGCATATCCTACGCGCGTATCCTCGAGATCCTGACCACCGAGGGGATCGTCGATACCGGACCCGAGTACGCGGCCGACTGGCAGGCGCGGATGCAGTCGCGGTGGATGCAGGCAAACCCCGAACCGGTGGTCATTCAGCTTTGGAATGGCCAGTATATCAAGCTGATCGATCAACGCGGCAACGGCGGGGACGTGGTCAGCCTTGCGTTGAACATAACTTCCTCGGTCCGGCATGAGGCCGAACTGACGGCGGCGCGGGAACGGGCCGAAGCCGCCAACCGCGCCAAATCCTCGTTTCTGGCCAATATGAGCCACGAGATCAGAACCCCGATGAACGGCATCGTCGGAATGACCGAGTTGCTGGCCGAGACGCAGCTTGGGGAAGAGCAGCGTTTATACGTCAACACCATCCGGAACTCGGGCGAGGCGCTGCTGGTCATCATCAATGATGTGCTGGATTATTCAAAGATCGAAGCGGACAGGCTGACCCTGCACCCCGAGCAGTTCGACTTCGAACGGTGCATTCTCGAAATGGCGATGCTGCTGCAGCCCGGCGTCCGGGAAAAAGGTCTGACCTTGCTGGTGGATTATGATCTGTTTCTTCCAACGTTGTTCATGGGCGATCCGGGACGTATTCGGCAGGTTCTGACCAATCTGGTGGGCAACGCGGTGAAATTCACCGCACAGGGCCACGTCCTGATCCGCGTAACCGGAGTCCCTAATGCCAAGGCGCAGACGTGCGACATCCATGTCGCGATCGAAGATACCGGGATCGGAATTGCCGAAGACAAGATCGGCCACATATTCGGTGAATTCAACCAGGTGGAAGATGAAAGAAACCGGCTGTTCGAGGGGACCGGGCTGGGGCTTGCCATTACCAAGCGACTGATCACCCTGATGGATGGGACCATCTGGGTCGAGAGCGATCCTGGTAAGGGGTCGTGTTTTGGGTTTCGCATCTCTTTGCCGACCATGCCGGGACCACAGCCGGAGCCACCTGATCTGGGGGGACGTTTGCGTCATGTGGTCGTGGTTGAGGATCTGGCTGTAAATCGAGCCATCCTGAGCAAGCAGCTGGGGCGCCTGGGATTCAGGGTCACAGTTTGCGAGACCGGATCAGAGGCCTTGAAAATCGTGGATGAGACGGTCGACCTGCTACTATGCGACCATGACCTGCCCGATATGGACGGGCTTGAATTGGCGGCAATCCTGAAGGAACGCGGACTGGGTGACGCACCCGTCGTCGTCATGTCCGCCAACCCGGCTTTGATCCACGCCAGCGCGTCCCGGCACCTGGTTGAAGGTGTCTTGCAGAAACCGATTCCCCGGGCCGAACTGTATTCCCAGCTGATGGCGCTTGGCAAAGCCAGCAAAACAGTCGAAGCGGTCTCGGTCACCGAGGCACCCAGCCGGGTCAATATGCCTTCCGGGCAGCGTCTGATGCGGGTTTTGGCGGCCGAGGACAATCGTACCAATCAACTGATCCTGAAAAAGATGGTCAAGGATGCGAATATCGATCTGCGATTTGCAGATAACGGGATTGATGCGGTGCAGGCCCATCTGGATTTTGACCCGGACCTGATCTTCATGGACATCTCGATGCCGAAAATGGATGGCAAACAGGCTACGGCTGAAATTCGGCGGCGCGAGGTTGGGACAGGACGCCATGTGCCCATTGTCGCCCTGACCGCCCACGCGATGGACGGGGACGACACCGGAATTTTGTCCGCCGGGCTGGATCACTATCTGACGAAACCGCTACACAAGCAGCGCATACTTCAGAGGATCCACGACCACTGGCCCGATGGCGCCTGCCCGGTCATTGCCGAACCCGGACATGTCGAATAGCCTGATCGCATGACCCGCAAGCAAACCTCGGATCACCGCGGATTTCGCCCTCGTGCGTTGGGCGAGATTGCGATCCGCTGCGCCGACATGCCCGCGATGGTTGCGTTCTATGAAAATGTGATCGGGCTTGAGCGTCTATCGGGCGATCACAACAGCGCCATTACCTTTTTTCGCATCGCCGACGGGTTTGGCGGACATACACAGGTGCTGGCGTTGTTTCATCACACGGCGGCTCCGCGGCCCGGGTTGCACCCGAACAGCGCAAACAAGCCCGTGACCGGAGGCAGGTCATCCTTGCATCACATTGCCCTTTCGCTGCCGTTTTCCGAGCAGGAGGCCGTCATGCGCTGGTACACCGATTTAGGACAACCCTACCGCGTCGAAGAATTCGGCTGGATCGGCTGGCGTGGAGTCTTCACAGAGGACCCCGAAGGCAACACCGTTGAACTGGTGGCTTTTGATCCTTCAATGCTGGATCAGGCCTGATAGGGGCGCACAAAGACCGGTTTGTCCTGTTCCGATAGGTCGGGACGGTATTGATAACCTCCGGTATCGAAATCCAGCAACCCCTTGGGATCGGTCAGCCGGTGCTGGATAACATACCGCGCCATGGCACCGCGCGCCTTTTTGGCAAAGAAACTGACGATCTTCGGCTTACCGGCTTTGTCTTCCATGAACACCGGTGTGATGACCCGCAGTTTAAGCGCCTTCGGGTCGACAGCGCCGAAATATTCCTGACTGGCGCAGTTGATCAGAATGTCAGACCCAATAGCGCTACCTTGCGCGTTAAGGGCCTTGCTCAACTGGTCGCGCCAGTATTCATAAAGGTTTTTGCCGCGCCGGGTCTTAAGCTTGCTGCCCATTTCCAGCCGATAGGCCTGAATGGCATCCAACGGTCGCAGCACACCGTAAAGGCCGGACAGAATGCGCAGATGATCCTGCGCCCAGACCAATTCCTCGGCGTCCAATGAGGTTGCTTCGAGCCCTTGATAGGTGTCACCGGCAAATGCCAATGCGGCGGGGCGGGTCACTTCTGCGTCCGGCGCATCGGAAAAAAAACGGTACCGGTCGCGGTTCAACCGGGCCAGATCGTCGCTCAGGTCCATCAGTTTCTTCAGATCGCCCAGAGTCAAGTTTCTGGCGGTCTTCGAAAGGCGGATCGCGTCAACCTGAAAGTCCGGTTGCGTGACATCGACATCCCGCTCTGCCCAGTCCAGCCGCTTGGCCGGGGAAATGACTACCAGCATATCCGCCCTCGTTTCTTGCCTGATGCAGGGTATCTAGCCCGCCTGACGCAGCACGTCCAGAAAGGCAGCGCCAAACCTTTCGTGACGGCGGTCTCCCAGAACCTGCTCGATCGCTCTTGGATCGTCCGAGCGGAGTTGCGCCACCTTTGCCAGTTGAGAAGCCGAGCAAGTCAGCGGTTTGTCGATCCCGTCCGGACCGCGTGATAAGCGTGTCTGAATTTCAAGCAGGCGATCGTAGATGTCGCCCTGATCGCGCCCGGCCAGCTTGCGCCGCGCGGGATGCACGGTTTCGACCACACCCGCGATCACCTCAAGAAAGGTGTCGCCGTACCGCTCCAGTTTCTTCGCGCCGACGCCACCGATCCGGGCCATGTCATCCAGCGTGGCGGGGCGCTTTTCTGCCATCTCGATCAGGGTCCGATCGGGGAAGATCACATAGGCCGGAACCCGGGCTGATTCCGCCAGCGCCCGTCGTTTGGCCTTCAGCGCAGACAGCAGAGGCGCATCTTCTTCCGACACCATCATCTTGACCGCTGGCCGACGGGTCGCCTTGCGTATTGTATCCTTACGCAAGTTGATCTGCGCCTCGCCCTTCAGGATCGGCTTTGCGGCCTCGGTCATGCGCAGCGCGCCGTGGCGTTCAGGATCGGGTCGAACCAGATCATGGCCCATCATCTGCCGGAAAATCGCCTGCCATTGCGGGCGTGACCAGTCCTTGCCGATACCCCATGTCGACAGATCATCGTGGCGGCGGGCACGGATCTTGTCGGTCTCGTTGCCCAGCAGAATGTCGATCAGATGACCCGAGCCAAACCATTCCTCGGCCCGCAGGATCGCGGACAAGGCCATGCGAACAGGTGTGGTGCCGTCGAACACTTCAGGTGGGCTGTCACACAGATCGCATTTACCGCAGGGTTCAGCCTGTTCGCCAAAATAACTCAGAAGGCTCCGGCGGCGGCATTCCAGCGCTTCGGCCAGTCCTAACAGGGCGTTCAGGCGTGCGTGATCGGCCATGCGCCGTTCAGGCGGGGCCAGCCCTTCGTCGATTTGCGAACGGCGCAGGCGGATGTCGTCGGGGCCGAACAGGGTCAGGGTTTCCGCAGGGCTGCCGTCGCGCCCAGCACGGCCGATTTCCTGGTAGTAGGCTTCGATGGATTTGGGCAGGTCCGCGTGGGCGACCCAACGGATATCGGGTTTGTCGATCCCCATGCCGAACGCCACGGTGGCGACCACGATAAGGCCGTCTTCACGGGCAAAGCGGGTTTCGACGATGCGGCGATCTTCGGCCTCCATGCCACCGTGATAGTGGCAGGCAGAATGGCCTTCAGCCCGCAGGGCCTGCGCCAGAACTTCGGTCTTGTTGCGAGTGCCGCAATAGACAATGCCCGATTGCCCTTTTCGGGCGGCGGCGAAGTCGAGCACCTGCTTTCGCGGCCCGTCCTTGGCGGCAAAGGCCAGATGGATGTTCGGCCTGTCGAAGCCACGCAGAAACTTACGCGGAGCGGTGCCGTCAAACAGTTTCTCGACGATCTCGTCCTGCGTTTCCGCATCCGCCGTCGCGGTGAAGGCGGCCAGCGGCACATCCAACGCGCGCCGCAACTCTCCGATCCGCAGATAGTCGGGGCGGAAGTCATGCCCCCACTGACTGACGCAATGCGCTTCGTCCACGGCGATCAGGCTGACATTGATCCGCCGCAGCATCCCCAGCGCAGATCCTGTCGCCAGCCGTTCCGGTGCCATGTAAAGCAGCTTGAGCCGCCCGGCTTCCAGCGCCTCCCACACGGCGTCGGTTTCCTCGGGCGTGTTGCCGGATGTCAGTGCACCCGCTTCGACTCCAGCCTCTTGCAGCCCGCGCACCTGGTCGCGCATCAGGGCGATCAGAGGGGAGATCACCACCGTCACCCCGTCGCGCAGCAGGGCAGGAAGCTGATAACACAGGGATTTACCACCGCCAGTGGGCATGATCGCCAGCACGTTTTCGCCTGCGGTCACGGCATCGACGATCTCTTCCTGCCCGGGGCGGAAATCGTCGAATCCAAAGACATCTCGCAACAAGGGTGCGGCGTCGAACATGTGCGGGGGCGCCCTGTTTTAAGGTTTATCTGCTCTTAAGACAGGACAATCACACACTAAGATTCGGTGAACAAGAGGTCAGACGAAATAGACCGCATTGTTGATCAGGATGATCCGCAGCGCATAGACCGCGATCAGCACCACCAATGGTGTCAGGTCCAGTCCGCCCATGTTGGGCAGAACGCGCCTGATCGGGCCATAGATCGGTTCCAACAGTCGGTTCAGGCCATACCAGATCTGCGCCACTAGCTGTTGATGCAGGTTGAGCACCTGAAAGTTGATCAGCCAGCTCATGATCACATGGGCCAGGATGATGAACCAGACAATGTCCAGGATCAGCAGAAGGATTTGGATCAGCGACAGCATGGGCACTCCGTTTGCGCGTTTGCTGAGACCTAAGCGCCCCGGCCGCAAAGAGCAAGTGCAGGCCAACAGAACGCTTGCGAAATGCCGCGAAGCCCCGTCTTATGAAGCAAAACGCACAAAGAGGCAGTGATGGCAGAGATTTCCAAGCGCAAGCGCATCTGGGGATGGTGGTTTTTCGATTGGGCCAGTCAGCCATATCATACGCTGCTGGTGACATTCGTGTTCGGCCCCTATTTTGCAGGGGTCGCAGCCGGATACTATGCCAATACCGGGCTGGAAACAGAAGCCGCCGCCGCGCAAGCGCAGACGGTTTGGGCGAACTGCCTGACCATCACCGGGTTGATCATCGCGTTTGGCGCGCCTTTGTTGGGGGCCATGGCAGATGTGTCCGGCCGCCGCATCCCGTGGATTTTCGCGTTTTCGGTGATGTATGCGGTGGGGTCCGCCGCGCTATGGTACACGCTGCCGGATGGTTCGAACATGTGGCTGATGCTGTCGGCCTTCGGATTGGGGTTTGTTGGTGCGGAATATGCGCTGATCTTCATCAACTCGCAGCTTCCCGATCTGGGCGATGACAATGAAGTCGGAGAGATTTCAGGCTCGGGCTTTGCCTTTGGATATTTTGGCGGTCTGATCTCGCTGGCGATCATGCTGTTGCTGTTTGTCGAACAACCCAACGGCAAGACGTTGATCGGGATGGAGCCGTTGTTCGGGCTGGACGCCGCCGCGCGCGGGGGCACGCGCTTTGTCGGGCCTTTCACCGCCGGGTGGTTCGTTCTGTTCATGGTGCCCTATTTCCTGTGGGTACGCGACGATGCACAAACGAACAAGAAGGGCAGTTTCGGCGAGGCATTGCGGCTGCTCGGGAAGTCAATTGCCGCCCTGCGGCACCGGGGCAGTCTTGCGGCCTATCTGGGCTCGTCCATGTTTTACCGTGACGCGCTGAACGGGCTTTACAGTTTTGGCGGCGTTTACGCTCGCCTGGTGCTGGAATGGGACCTGATCAAGATCGGCGTGTTTGGAATCGTCAGCGTTCTGGCCTCGGCCATCTTTGCCTGGATCGGCGGCAAGTTGGACCGGAAATACGGCCCTAAACCGGTTATTTTGACCGCTATTTGGGTTCTGATCTTTGTCTGCGTCACTGTCGTTCTGATGGACCGGACGCAGATCTACGGCATTGCGTTGCCCGAGGGATCAAACCTGCCAGATCTGGTCTTCTTCGGTTGCGGTGTTCTGATCGGTGGCATGGGCGGTATCCTGCAATCGGCCAGCCGATCCATGATGGTGCGCCATACCGATCCCGAGGCGCCGGTCGAGAGCTTCGGGCTTTACGGGCTGTCCGGTCGCGCCACTGCCTTTGCCGCGCCCCTGCTGATCGGGATCGCAACCGCCGCGACGGGCAGCGCAAGACTGGGGGTGTCACCCATCGTTCTGTTGTTTATTCTGGGCCTGTTCCTAATGCGCTGGGTTAAACCGGAAGGGGATCAGAGCAGATGATTTTATTACGTTTTTTGGCAATTCTTGCGACTTTGACGCTGGCAGGCGCGGCGGGGGCGCAACCCCTGGCCAAGCAGTTGTTCGGGGCGCAGAGAGTCAGTTCACAACAAAAACCCGCCGCCTTCGGCAGTTATTCGCGCGGATGTGCGGCCGGGTCGGTGCAATTGCCCGAAACCGGGCCGACATGGCAGGCCATGCGTCTGTCGCGAAATCGAAATTGGGGGCATCCTGAAGCGATCGATTACGTGCAGGACCTCAGCCGTTTTGCGGCGAAGCAACCAGGTTGGAATGGTCTCTATGTCGGGGATATCAGCCAGCCGCGTGGCGGTCCGATGACATCCGGCCACCGCAGCCATCAGCTGGGTCTGGACATCGATATATGGATGCTGCCGGGCAACGACATGAGGCTGTCCCGCAAGGCACGCGAGAATATCTCGTCGATTTCCCTGCGCCGCTCGAACGGGGCGTATGTGAACGGCAACTGGACCAAACAGCACCATGCCGTTCTGCGAGAGGCCGCCAAGGACAAGCGCGTGGCCCGGATATTCGTCTTCCCGGGCGCCAAAGTTCAGATGTGCAACGACGAAAAGGGCAACCGCGCCTATCTGCGCAAGATCAGGCCATGGTGGGGGCATCACTATCACTTCCATGTCCGGCTGAAATGCCCCAGAGGATCGCGTGGCTGCGTCAATCAGGATACGCCGCCCAAAGGTGATGGCTGTGCCGAAGCGCAGCAATGGGTGCAGAATATCCTCAACCCGCCGCCGCCTGATCCAAACGCGCCCGCCCCCAAGAAACGCCGCGAATACCGGTTGGCCGATCTGCCCCAGCAATGCACCGCCGTCTTGCAGTCCAACTGATTGCGACACTGGTGCTGGCGGGGCCTCTTCGGGCAGCCGAGGGTCCTGCCGCCACCCATCTGGGCAGTTTTACGTGGACCCACGGGTCGGACTGGTTTGGCGGTTTTTCGGCGATCCATATGTCCGAGAACGGTCGCAAGCTGATCGCGCTCAGCGACCGGGCCGTCCTTGTGGCCGCGCGGATTGACCGGGACGGGGACCGTATCAGCGAGGTCAAAATATTGGGGCATTGGCCTGTCCTGTCCAGCACAGGGCGCGCCTTGCCCGGTTACACAGGTGATTCCGAAGGACTCGCCGTCGCGCCTGACGAAAGCTTCTATATCTCTTTCGAAGGCATTCACCGCATTGCCCGCTATTCGGGCCCTGGCGGTGCTGCGCGCGTTCTGCCACGCCCCAAGGCGTTCGACGGTTTGGATGGCAACGGATCGTTCGAGGGGTTGGCGATCGACACTCAGGGGCGGCTGTATACCCTGCCGGAAAAGAACCGCACCGCCGAAGGCAATATCCCGGTCTATCGCTGGAACGGTCAGGCGTGGTCTACACCGTTTGTCCTGCCGCAGCGGGGCCGGTTCCTGCCTGTGTCCGCAGATTTCGGCCCGGATGGCCGATTGTATGTTCTCGAACGCGCCGTATCGCTGACCGGCTTCCGCTCGCGCCTGCGCCGTTGGCAGATCAATGCAGACACACCCATGTCCGAAGAGACCCTGTTTGAAACCGGTACCGGAACGCATGATAACCTCGAAGGGTTGTCGGTCTGGCGCGACGGTCAGGGGCGTCTGCGGGCGACGATGATCTCGGACGACAATTTTCTGGCCCTGCAGCGTACCGAACTGGTGGAATACCTGCTGCCCGAATGACTTGCCAAACACGATTCGACTCGCTAGAAGCGCGGCTTGCCTTGGGATGAACCCTTGGCCAAGTCGCCGCTACCTTGTCAAAACGGGCATCTGAAAATGCAACGCAGCTTTATTCCCGGCATTATTGCCATGGCCACTATCGTTGTGGCCTCGAACATCCTGGTCCAGTTCCTGATCCTTGACGGCCTGCTGACCTGGGGTGCCTTCACATATCCGCTGGCCTTTCTGGTCACTGACATCATGAACCGCGTCTATGGCGTGGGTCCGGCCCGCAAGGTCGTGTTTGCCGGGTTTGTCACCGGTATCATCTGCTCGCTCATCGGCAGCCAGATCATGCTGCAGGGCGATGGCTTCACCTATGCCGCAGTGCCGCTGCGGATTGCCGTCGCGTCCGGAACCGCCTTCCTGATCGCGCAGCTGACGGACGTTACTGTGTTCAACGCGATGCGCGGCGGCCGCTGGTGGCGCGCGCCGCTGGTCTCGACTTTGGTCGGCTCGGCGCTGGACACCGCGTTGTTCTTCACCATCGCATTCTCGGCGTCGGTCACGTTCTTCGGCGCCAATGCCGATGCGGCCATCAGCTGGGCATGGGAACCTGTTCCCTTCATGCTGTCCGGTCCAATGGCACCTTTGTGGGTAACGCTGGCCTTTGCCGACTGGCTGGTGAAACTGTCGCTGGCGATGATCGCACTGATCCCGTTCAAAGTGATCGTTGCGCGACTGACCGCTCAGCCTGTGTAAAAAAGTGCTTTGAGATTGGCACAACTTGTGTCACGCTTCTTTTCAACCGCAACAGATAGAAAAGGAGGTGATCCAGTGTCGAGAAAGAGATTGGAGAGAGGTGTCGGAACAACCGGGGGGATCGCCTGTTAAGGCAGCCCTTGGCGGAGCGCTCGCTCCGGCTGGTCGTTTGATCTAACCGACCCGACCTCCTGAACTTTCGAAGGGCCGTCCCGCCGGGGCGGCCCTTTTTGTTTCTGCGCGCCACCTGTAAGGTCGCGCGCATGTTGCGCGTTACGGACGATATCATCCTGCAGGACTGGGAAATGACCGAGAGCTTTGTGCGCTCGTCCGGTCCAGGCGGGCAAAACGTCAACAAGGTTTCCACCGCTGTCGAGCTGCGGTTTGAGGCGGCGCGCTCCCCGTCTCTGCCGGATCCGGTCAAAGCCCGGCTGAAACGGCTCGCCGGGCGACGCTGGACCAAAGAGGGCGCGATCATCATCCAGTGCGAAGAGACCCGCTCGCAGGCGCGCAACCGTGAAATCGCGCGCGCCAGACTGGCCGAACTGATCACCCGCGCATTGGTCAAGCCCAAGCGGCGTATTGCAACCAAGCCCACCTACGGTTCGGTCAAGCGTCGGCTTGCGGCAAAAAAGGCGCGTGGCGACGTCAAAGCGCTGCGGGGCAAGGTGTCCGAAGATTAATCTGGTATCTTGCCGGGGCGTTGATAGTCTGACCCGGAGCATCGGCAGAGGGGTAACGCGATGAGGCTTAAGGATAAAACCGCAATCGTGACTGGCGGCGCCTCGGGGTTTGGGGCCGGGATTGCCCAGAAGTTTCTTGACGAGGGCGCGCGCGTGATGATCGCCGATATCAACAAGGATGCGGCAAAGCAAATGGCCGCGACCCTTGGCGCGGCAGCCGTCGCCCAGCACGTTGATGTCGCCGACGCGATTTCCGTTCAAACAATGGCAGACGCCGCCATCGCCCAGTTTGGGCAGGTTGATATTCTGGTGAACAACGCAGGCGTGACGCATCTGCCGACACCGCTGGAGGAAGTGAGCGAGGAGGATTTCGACCGCGTCTTCAGCGTTAACATGAAATCGGTCTTTCACACCGCGCGGGCATTTGTACCGGCAATGAAGGCGCGAGGCTCGGGCGCGATCCTGAACGTTGCTTCCACAGCTGGTCTGTCGCCGCGCCCGAACCTCAACTGGTACAACGCCTCAAAGGGTTGGATGATCACCGCAACCAAGACGATGGCCGTCGAACTGGCGCCCTTTGGCGTTCGCGTGAATGCGATCTGTCCGGTGGCCGGAGAAACCCCCTTGCTGAAATCCTTCATGGGCGAAGACACACCCGAGATTCGCGCCAAGTTCCTGTCGACCATTCCACTGGGCCGGTTTTCCACGCCTCAGGACATGGCAAACGCCGCCTGTTTCCTGTGCTCGGACGAGGCCAGCATGATTACCGGAACCGCGCTGGAGGTTGACGGTGGCCGCTGTATCTGACCTGCGCCCTCTTTTTTGAAAAGCACCTCCACCGGGGGCAGCGCTTTGCTGAGACAAGGGAAACCATCTCGATGAAACCCGGACCTAAGAACCTGATCACCGATATTTCCGGCCTACTGGTTGGAAACGCGCAGGATGACCGGTTGAAATCCGGCACGACCGTTATGACCGCCGATGTACCTTTCACCGCGTCTGTGCACGTGATGGGCGGCGCGCCGGGTACGCGCGAAACCGATCTTCTGGCCCCGGACAAAACGGTGACAAAGATAGATGCCATCGCCCTGTCCGGCGGATCGGCTTTTGGACTGGATGCCAGTTCCGGCGTGTCGGATGCGCTTCGGTCGCAAGGCCGGGGGTATCCGGTCGGCCATACCGTGGTCCCGATCGTGCCCGGGGCAATCCTGTTCGATCTGCTCAACGGCGGTGACAAAAGCTGGACCGAGAACCCGTACCGTGCCTTGGGGCGCGCCGCTTTTGACGCGGCCTCAAAGGACTTTGCGCTGGGCACGGCCGGTGCAGGGACCGGAGCCCTGGCCGCTATGCACAAGGGCGGGCTTGGGTCTGCATCGCTTGTTCTGGACACGGGCGTCACCGTCGGGGCTCTGGTCGCAGCCAACCCGCTGGGCAGTGTCACCACGCCCGGCGACCGTCATTTCTGGGCCGCGCCTTATGAAATTGGCGACGAATTCGGCTGTTTAGGGCCTGATTCCAGCGCAGGCCTAGGAGCGCCTCAAGTCAGCCTCAAGGCGCAGGCCATGCGCCCGGCCGAGCCGGACAAGACCAACACAACCATCGCTGTCGTGGCGACGGACGCCGCTTTGACCAAACCGCAATGCCAAAGGCTGGCCGTGGCCGCGCATGATGGGATTGCCCGCGCCATCCTGCCCGCCCATACGCCGGGTGACGGTGATCTGGTCTTTGGTGTCAGTACCGGGTCAATGCCTTTGGAGAACGAAGCAGAGCTGGGAATGATCGGTCACGCCGCCTCGCTATGTCTGGCGCGCGCCATTGCGCGGGCGATTTATCTGGCAACACCAGCGGCTGGCGATCTTTTGCCCTGTTGGTCCGGGTCACATGACATAAGTTAAGGACGGCCACTATGCCGCAGTGGCACAGTGGCCGCGCGCGGCAATCTGCGCGTTGACTCTTTTTTGCGCCGACGATCCATTCGGTGCAGCCAATTCGTATCGGAGCAAAAGCTATGAATCGCATCCTCGCAACCGCAATCGTCGGCCTGATGGCCCTACCCGCATATGCAGAAGGCGACGCCGAGGCCGGCAAAAAGACCTTTAACAAATGCAAATCCTGCCACCAGATCGCCGATCCTGCTGGCGAAGTGATCGTCAAGGGCGGCAAGACCGGCCCGAACCTGTATGGAATCGCGGGTCGGACCGCAGGCACCGTCGAAGGGTTCAAATACGGCGACAGCATCGTTGCTGCAGGTGAAAACGGGTTAGTTTGGGATGAAGCGACCTTTGTCGAGTATTCGCAAGATCCCAAGACCTTTTTGAAATCCTATCTGGATGACACAGCTGCCAAGTCCAAGATGACCTTCAAACTGAAAAGCGGCGGCGAAGACGTCTACGCTTATATCGTCAGCGTTTCGGGCGAATAATCTCCAGCCATCAGACGACCTGTGTGAGTACAAAAGGCCGCAGCCCCTGCGGCCTTTCGTGCGGTTGATAACGGGTACGATCAGCGCCACGTTGGGAATGCGCGGCCAGTCACGCTCTGAACATGTGATGCCGCGACGTCAAGCCGATCCGGCCAAAGGTAATCCGCAACGTCCCGTCACACAGGCGGATTGGCAGCAGGAGACAACAAATGGGTATCATGATCCCGGCATGGGTCGATGGCGAACTGACCCCCGTCGACAAGCTTGAGGCGCATGAAAAGGGCCTGCGGCACAAGGCGGTGTCGGTCTTTGTCGTGCGCGGGACCGAGATTCTGCTGCAGCGCAGGGCGTTGGGAAAGTACCACACGCCGGGCCTGTGGGCGAACACCTGTTGCACACATCCTGACTGGGGTGAAACCGCATCCAAATGCGCTGTGCGCCGTCTGCGCGAGGAACTTGGGATTACAGGGCTATACCCGGAATACCGTCATCGGCTGGAATACCACGCCGATGTCGGCAATAACATGATCGAACATGAAGTGGTCGACGTGTTTCTGGCCAGGGCTCGTGGTTCTCTGAAAATCGAGCCTAATCCGGAAGAAGTCATGGAGATCCGCTGGATCGATTATCACGATCTTCTGGCCGAGGTGCAGCGCCACCCATCCCGGTTTACGCCGTGGCTGAAGATTTATCTGCACAACCACTCTGACACGATTTTTGGCCCCGATCTGATCATCTCGGCGCCATCCTGACGTCTACGGCTTGCAAGGTCCGCCCAAGCCGCCTAAATCAACGCGTCATGGCCAAACAGAAGACAGACCCGAACTACAAAGTCATCGCCGAAAACCGGCGTGCCCGCTTCGATTACGCGATCGAGGACGATCTCGAGTGCGGCATCGTGCTGGAGGGGTCCGAGGTCAAGTCCCTGCGCGCTGGCGGATCGAACATCGCCGAAAGCTATGCTTCGGTCGATGACGGAGAATTGTGGCTGATCAACAGTTACATCGCGCCCTACGAACAGGCCAAGGTCTTCAAACACGAAGAACGCCGCCGGCGTAAGCTGCTGGTTTCGCGCAAGGAATTGTCGAACCTGTGGAACGCGACCCAGCGCAAAGGCATGACACTGGTGCCGCTGGTTCTGTATTTCAACCACAAGGGCCGCGCGAAGCTGAAGATCGGCATCGCCAAGGGCAAGAAGCTGCACGACAAGCGCGAAACCCAGGCCAAGCGCGATTGGTCACGGCAGAAGCAGCGGTTGATGAAGGATCACAGCTGATCCTTCACTGGTTTCAGAACGCCATTGCGGCAGAAACGGCACGTTTCCAACGGTCATAGGCAGCATCGCGGTCTTCGGCGGACATTTCCGGTTCAAACCGGCGATCCAGCGCCCAGGTTTCCGAGAATCCCTGCTGCTCCGGGTAGATGCCGGCGCGCATCCCGGCCAGCCAGGCAGCACCCAGGGCGGTGGTTTCCTGCATCACAGGGCGGTCAACCTCGGCGCCGAGATAATCCGACAGGCCCTGCATCGCCCAATCCGATGCACTCGCCCCGCCATCGACGCGCAGGGTGACATCAGTATCCGCGCCCCAATCACCCTGCATGGCATGCCACAGGTCGCGCGTCTGGTAGGCGATGCTTTCCAGCGTAGCCTTGGCAAACTCGGCGCGGCCTGAATTGCGGGTCAGGCCAAACACCGCGCCGCGGCAATCCGGCTTCCAATAGGGTGCCCCAAGGCCGGTAAAGGCCGGAACCAGCACAACATGCTGGTTGGGATCGGCCTGCTGTGCCAGTTCTCCGCTTTCCGGCGCCGAGTCGATAATCTTGAGCGCGTCGCGCAGCCATTGAACCGCCGCCCCGGCGACAAAGATCGACCCTTCCAGCGCGTAAGTCCGCTGACCGTCCAGCTGATAAGCGATGGTGGTCAACAGGCGATTGTTGGATTTGACCGGCGTTGGTCCGGTGTTCAGCAGCGCAAAGCAACCCGTGCCATAGGTTGACTTCATCATCCCGGGCTGGAAACAGGCTTGTCCGATGGTGGCGGCCTGCTGGTCCCCGGCCACGCCCAGGATTGGAATATTGCCACCAAATAGAGACGTATTTCCGAAGTCCGACGCGCAATCATGTACTTTCGGCAGCATATTCATCGGTACATCCAGCAGATCGCAGATCTCGGCGCTCCACTCACCCTTGTGAATGTCAAATAGCAGAGTGCGTGCGGCGTTGGTTGCGTCAGTGGCGTGGCTGCGTCCTTCCGTCAGGCGCCAGATCAGGAAGCAGTCGATGGTGCCGAACATCAACTCTCCGGCTTCGGCCCGTTCCCGCGCGCCGGTTACGGTGTCCAGCAGCCATTTTACCTTGGTGCCCGAAAAATAGGGATCAAGCAGCAGACCGGTCTGGGCGGTGACGTCATCTTCACAACCGGCCTGCTTGTAGCGGGCGCAAATCTCGGCGGTCCGGCGGTCCTGCCAGACGATGGCGTTGTGAATGGGTTTGCCTGTGGCGCGGTCCCAGACGACGGTGGTTTCGCGCTGATTGGTGATACCGATGCCCGCGATCTGATCTGCGGCTACGCCGGTGTTGTCCATCACCTCGCGGCAGACACGCAGGACGCTTTCCCAAATTTCCTCGGCATCATGCTCGACCCAGCCCTCCTGCGGGAAGTGCTGGGTAAATTCGTGCTGCGCGGTGCCGACGCGCTGCATACCCGTGTCGAACAAAATGGCCCGCGATGATGTGGTGCCCTGATCAATGGCAAGAATATAGGTCAAGCCTGCGCCCTCTCCCGTTTGGTTTTGCAGGACTTTAGCGCAAACAATGACAATCGTGCCAGAGCGTTCAGACAGGAATGTTGTCGATCAGCCGAACACCTTCAAGCCAGGCCGCTGCCAGCAGACGGGCAGGCCGCTCAGCATGGCTCAAGGGTTCCAGTGTCTCGGCGCAGTGCAGTTTCAAATATTCCACCTGCGCAAAGCCAGCAGCCAGCAGGGCAGTGCGCGCCTTCGAAGCCAGCGGATCGAAAGCTACCCCGCCATCCAGCGCGTCCGCCAGTTCCTGCATGACCCTGCTCATGTTCGCGGCAGTTTTCAGCCCTTCGGGTGACAGGCGCAGATTGCGCGAGGACATGGCAAGACCCGAGGGTTCGCGGACCGTGGGGCAGCCGATCACCTCGATGGGGATATCCAGATCCCGTGCCATCCGGCGAACGACCAACAGTTGCTGATAGTCTTTTTCCCCGAAATAGGCTCGATCTGACTGTGTTTGAAGGAACAGTTTTGCGACCACCGTGGCGACTCCGTCGAAGTGACCGGGGCGGAATTCGCCCTCAAGCACATTGGTCAGACCCATGACAGATACATTGGTGGCGAAGCCCTGCGGGTAGATTTCCTCGGGCTCGGGCACATAGATCGCGTCGACACGCAATGGGGCCAGTTTCTGCGCGTCCTCGATTTCGGTGCGCGGATAATTGGCCAGATCCTCGGGGTTGTTGAACTGTTTGGGGTTCACAAAGATCGTGACGATCACCCTGTCGGTGCCCGCCTTCGCGGCCTCGACCAGTGACAGATGCCCTTGGTGCAACGCACCCATGGTGGGAACAACCCCGATCACCTCGCCCTTGCGGCGCCAATCGGTGGTCAGCGCGCGCAAATCCGCCAGACGGCGAAGGATTGGAGCGGTCATTTCCCGGGTCCTTTGGACGGCGCCCGGTCGGCAAAGACATGTTCGTCCGCCGGAAAAGTCCGCGCCCGCACTTCGGCGGCGTATTCGGCAATGGCAGCCTCGGCCAGAGGGCCAAGCTCGGCATACCGTTTGACGAATTTCGGTTTGAAAGCGGTGAAAAAGCCCACCATGTCGTCTACCACGAGGATCTGCCCATCGCACCCGGCGGACGCACCGATACCAATTGTCGGTATCGCAATCTCAGCCGTAATGCGGTCGGCCAACCCTTGCGGGACTTTCTCTAACACGACGGAAAATGCGCCGGCTTCGGCGACGGCATGGGCGTCGGCCAGCACGGCGTGGGCCTGATCATCTCGGCCCTGTACCTTGTAGCCGCCCAGAGTGTTGATCGATTGCGGCGTCAGGCCGATATGAGCCATCACCGGGATGCCACGCCTGACCAGAAAGCGGATCGTCTCGGCCATCTCAACGCCGCCTTCCAGCTTGACTGCGCCCGCGCCGGTCTCTGCCATCAGGCGGGCCGCGTTCTTGAACGCCTGTGCCGGGTCGTGTTCGTAGCTGGCAAAGGGCATGTCGATGACCATCAAGGCCGTCTCCAACCCGCGCGCGACGGCCTGGCCATGCAGGATCATCATCTCCATCGTTACCCCAAGGGTCGATTCCAGCCCGTGCAGCACCATGCCGACGCTGTCGCCCACCAGAACAAAATCGCAATGGGCATCCATCAGCCGCGCCATCGGAGTGGTATAGGCGGTCAGGCTGACCAACGGATCACCGCCTTTTCGGGCGCGAATATCCTCGGCATTTGGGGCTTTTTTGCGGGCTGTGGCGCTCATGCTCGTTCCTGCAGGGTCAATGTTGCAGTGCAGCATAGCAGATCGCGCGCTGGCGAAGAAACCCCGGTTGCGCGAACATTTCCTTGAATGACCCGAGGTTTAGAGTGACATTGTTATCAATAAAGCCGGTGACAGCATGAGCCGGTCTGTTTTCAGTGGGGAGTGAATTTCGTGACAATACAGATGTTTCGACCCTTTGTGTCAGCACTGGCCGTCAGTGCCAGCTTGTTTGCCAGCCAGGCTCTGGCCAAATCAGATATCACAATAGCGATGCAGCTTGAGCCGCCGCATCTGGACCCGACAAGCGCGGCAGCACAAGCGATAGATTCGGTCGTTTACACCAATATCTTCGAGGGCCTGACCCGTTTCATGGGTGACGGATCTGTTGTCCCGGGTTTGGCGGAAAGCTGGGAGATTTCGGATGATGGCACCGAATACACCTTCACGCTGCGCGACGGGGTGACGTTCCATGACGGCACGACCATGGATGCCGAGGACGTCAAATTCAGCCTGGATCGCGCCCGCGCCGAAGACAGCGCCAATGCGCAGAAGGCGTTGTTCGCCGGAATTCAGGATGTCGAGGTTGTTGACCCGCTGACCGTCAAAGTCACCTTGTCGGAACCCAATGGCAATTTTCTGTTCAACATGGCCTGGGGCGACGCGGTGATCGTTGCGCCCGAAAGCATAGAAAACATCAAGACAAATCCGGTCGGCACCGGCGCTTATACCTTTGGCAATTGGGTTCAGGGCGACAGCATTACGCTGAACCGCAATCCTGATTACTGGGGTGACCAGCCCGCGCTGGAAACGGCCACCTTCAAGTTTATCTCGGACCCGACCGCTGCCTTTGCCGCCATGATGGCCGAGGATGTGGACGTTTTCGACATTTACCCGGCTCCCGAGAATCTGCCTCAGTTCGAGGCCGATCCGCGGTTTCAGGTTCTGGTCGGCTCGACCGAGGGCGAGACGATTCTGTCGACGAACAACAAGCTGACCCCGTTCGATGACATTCGCGTTCGCCAGGCGCTGGCTCATGCTATTGATCGTCAGGCCATCATTGACGGCGCCATGTTCGGATACGGCACGCCAATCGGCACTCATTTCGCGCCGCACAACCCGGCTTATGTGGATCTGACCGGCAATTCTGCCTACGACCCTGAAAAGGCAAAGGCGCTTCTGGCCGAGGCGGGTCTGGAAAACGGGTTCGAAACCACGCTGCATCTGCCGCCGCCATCTTATGCCCGCCGTGGCGGTGAAATCATTGCCGCGCAGCTGGCCGAGGTCGGTATAACGGCCGAAATCATCAACGTGGAATGGGCGCAATGGCTTGAGACGGTGTTCAAAGGCAAAGAGTTCGGCCTGACCATCGTAAGCCACACGGAACCGATGGATATCGGTATCTATGCGCGCCCCGACTATTATTTCCAGTATGACAGCACTGATTTTCAGGCTCTGATGGATACCTTGAATTCCACGACCGATCCTGACGAACGCGCACGGCTTCTGGGCGAGGCGCAACGGCTGATTTCCAATGACTACGTCAATGGATATCTGTTCCAGCTGGCAAAGCTGGGCGTGGCCCGGGCCGGAGTGCAAGGGCTGTGGCAGAATGCGCCCACCGCCGCAATTGATCTGACCGGGATCAGCTGGTCAGAATAATATCACGCCGGGGCCGCGTCTGGCGGCCTCGGTGATCCTCAACTCAAAGCGAGCCCGAATGTGAAACTGGTCCGCGTCATATGTCTCCTGGCTGTGATGACATACCTCTCTTTGATCGGGGGCGGGCCGGCATTGGCGCAGAACACGCTGGGCGGCGGGCTTCACGCGCTGAAGGGGACACCGGAAAACCCGCTCCAGGTCGGGATCGGTATCCGGATCGATCAGATCACAAGCGTGGATCAGAAGGCTGAAAATTATGGGGCCGTCGTCATATTGAGGGCCGAATGGACCGATCCGACGCTGGCCTTTGACCGGGATGACGTCGGACGAGAAATTCAGGTGTTCAACCCTTCGGTGCTGGCCAATCACGCCCGCGAACTGGGGGCGGTTTTGCCTGCGTTTGTGGTGCATAATCAGCAATCCAACAAGTGGGTCCATGAAGCCGCCGCCTCGGTGCGCCATGACGGGCATGTTGTCTATGCCGAGAAATCCTCGCTGACCTTGCAGGCCCCGCATTTCGATTTCCGGAAATACCCCTTCGACACGCAGCAGTTCTATTTCGAAGTCGTCTCGGTTTTTCCGACTGAATACGTGTCCTATTACCCGCTCGAGGCGTATTCAGGCCTCGGCGATCTGCTGGGCGAGGAAGAGTGGATTTTGGACAACGCCCGGGTCGAGCACTCGACCGTGATCGGACTGTCCGGCCGGGACAGTGACCAGATCGCGCTTGCCTTCGAGGGTCACCGGCACCTGACCTATTATGTGATCCGGGTATTCCTGCCGATGCTGGTGCTGATCTCTGTCGGCTGGGCGCTGTTTTTTCTGGATGAATACCGCCGCCGGATCGAGATCGCCGGGGGTAACCTGCTGGTATTCGTGGCCTTCAACTGGGCCATTTCTGCCGACCTGCCCAAGCTGGGCTACCTGACTTTTCTGGACTTCATATTGCAATGCATGTTCCTGATGACCGGGGCACTGATCGTGTTCAATGTTGCGCTGCGCAAACTGAAAGTGTCCGGTCGCGAGGACGCGGCACGAAACCTGGACAACTATGCGATCAAGTGGATCTACCCGCTGGGTTACGCAGCCATCGTCGGCTATGCGGTTTTTGCCTTTCTGATGACACCTTAGGTGCTGGACCCGTGCGGTATGCGCCCCTAACGTGGTCCTGATGCTGCGCTATGCCCTCAAACGTCTGATTTCTTTGCTGATCAGCCTCGCCGTCGCCTCGGTCGTCATCTTCGCGGTGATCGAAGTCGCGCCGGGTGATCCGGCCTCTTTCATGCTAGGCGTGAATGCACAGCCCGATACTTTGGCGGCGCTGCGGGCTGAACTTGGGCTGGATGGGACAAAGCTGCAACGGTATCTGAACTGGGTCGGCGGCATGCTGGTGGGGGATTTCGGCACGTCCTACACGTATCGCACACCTGTTTCCCAGATGATCGCGGATCGTCTTTGGGTGTCGCTCCCCCTCGCGCTCTATGCGTTGACGCTGTCTACCCTGATCGCCTTTCCCGCCGGAATCTACGCAGCATCCCGCCGTGGCAAGCCGGGTGAACTGGCCGTTATGGGTGCCACGCAGCTGGGCATCGCGGTGCCGAATTTCTGGTTTGCGATGATGCTGGTGCTGATCTTCGCCATCAACCTGCGCTGGTTCAATGCCGGGGGGTTTGCAGGATGGAAGGATGGCCTTTGGACCGGCCTGCATTCCCTGACCCTGCCTGCAATTGCGCTGGCCTTGCCGCAGGCGGCGATTCTGGCGCGTGTGATGCGGTCGGCCCTTCTGGACATTCTGGGCGAGGATTTCATGCGCACTGCCCGGGCCAAGGGGCTGACCCGCCGCCGGGCGCTGTGGCGGCATGGGGTTAGAAACGCGCTGATCCCGGTATTGACCATCATCGGGCTGCAGTTTTCCTTCCTTCTGGCTGGCTCGATCATCATCGAGCAAGTGTTCTATCTGCCCGGCCTAGGGCGACTGGTGTTTCAGGCCATCTCGGCGCGCGACCTGATCGTAGTGGAATCCGTGGTCATGCTGCTGGTCTTCGCCGTCATCACCGTCAATTTCCTGGTCGACCTGGCCTACGCCGCTGTTGATCCAAGGTTAAGGAGCCGGACATGAGCCGCAACCTGATCCTCGGCACTGCGCTGTCCTCGCTGGTTCTGCTGGCGGCCCTTTTGTCATTTGTCTGGACGCCTTACGACCACGCCACGCTGAACATCCCCGGCAAGTTGCAGACTCCGGACTCAATGCACTGGTTCGGAACCGACCATTTCGGGCGCGACATGTTTTCGATGATCATGGTCGGTGCGCGCACGTCGATTGCGGTGGCGCTGGTGGCCGTCGGCATCGGCATGGCGCTGGGCGTGCCCTTGGGACTGGCGGCGGCCGCCCGCAAAGGATCCTGGCTGGACGAGGTGATCATGCGCGGCAACGATCTGGTCTTTGCCTTCCCTTCGCTGGTCATTGCCATCCTGATCACCGCTGTTTTTGGCGCCGGTGCGATCAACGCGATCATCGCCATTGGTATCTTCAACATCCCGGTCTTCGCCCGAATTACCCGCGGCGCGGCTCTGTCGCTGTGGGAGCGGGAGTTTATTCTCGCCGCCCGTGTCTCGGGCAAGGGTGCGGCGCGGATATCGATCGAACATATCCTGCCCAACGTCGCAAATCTGCTGATCGTGCAGGGCACGATCCAGTTCAGCCTTGGCATCCTGGCCGAGGCGGGCCTGTCCTATGTCGGACTGGGTGCGCAACCGCCCACGCCAAGCTGGGGGCGGATGCTGGCGGATGCGCAGACGATGGTCAGTTTTGCCCCGCATTTGGCTCTGATTCCGGGGGTGGCGATCATTGTCACGGTTCTGGGGCTGAACCTGCTGGGCGATGGTCTGCGCGACTTTCTGGACCCACGTATTCGGGTGGCCCGCACATGAGCCTGTTGCAAATCGAAAACCTGTCATTGTCGATTCATGGCGCGCCGATCCTCAGACAAGTCGGCCTGACAATTGATCCCGGACAGATCGTGGCCGTAACTGGTGAAAGTGGATCCGGCAAATCCATGACCGCGCTGGCCGTGATGCAGTTGTTGCCGAACGGAGCGGTGGCCAACGGCACCATTCAGCTGGACGGACAGGATCTGATGCAACGATCCGAGAGCCAAATGTGCGCCCTGCGTGGCGCGGCCATCGGCATGGTGTTCCAGGAACCGATGACTGCGCTCAACCCGGTCATGACGATCGGTGATCAGGTGACGGAAACGATTCTGATCCACAAAGCGATGTCACCCGCCAAAACCCGTGAGCAAACGCAAGAGGTTCTGACCCGCGTCGGCCTGCCGCCCGACCGGTTTCCGCTGTCGCGCTATCCGCACGAACTATCTGGCGGTCAGCGTCAGCGCGTTGTGATCGCAATGGCAATCGCCTTGCGCCCTCGGCTTCTGATCGCCGATGAACCGACCACCGCACTGGATGTCACCACGCAGGCACAGATTCTGGACCTTCTGAAAGGGCTGGTTCGCGAATACGGCATGGGATTACTGATGATCACCCATGACCTGGCGGTTGTCGCCGACATGGCGGACCAGATTATTGTCATGCGCCATGGCGAAGTGGTGGAAAGGGGTGCAACGAACGATCTGCTGCGGAACATGCAGCACCCCTATACCCGTATGTTGTTCGAAGCCTCGGACCATCAGGTCACACTTCCCGATCCCGTTCGACCGGGCCCGCTGCTGGAGGTGACAAATGTCGTTCGTGACTACCGTTTGCCCCGCAGGCGGTTATTCGAAACACCGGCTCGCCACCGGGCGGTGGATGACGTCAGCTTTACCCTCAGCCGGGGTGAGCGCCTTGGTCTGGTTGGAGAGTCCGGTTGTGGAAAATCGACACTAACACGGGCAATTCTAGGGCTTGAAGATGTTCAGGGTGGGCAGGTTCTGTTGAACGGGCAGCCTGTTTTTGCGGCCCACAAGCCCAATCTTGCGGTGCGCCGTAACATGCAGGTGGTGTTTCAGGACCCCTTTGGCAGCTTCAACCCACGCCATCGTGTCGGGCGGCTGATCACCGAGCCGTTTCACATGCTGGACACCCCTCCGACGGGATCAGAGCGGCAGGACAGGATTTCCGAGATGCTGACGGCCGTTGGCCTCAGCCCCGGTGACGCCGGAAAATACATACATGAATTCTCGGGCGGGCAGCGTCAGCGGATCGCCATCGCCCGTGCGCTGATCATTCGGCCGGAGCTGATCCTGTTTGACGAGGCGGTTTCGGCGCTGGATGTATCGGTTCGGGCGCAAATCCTTGACCTGCTGGCCGAGCTTTGTGCGACCTATGATCTGACCTATCTGTTCATAAGCCACGATCTGAGCGTCGTTCGCACGGTCACGGATCGGGTCATGGTGATGCAATCCGGACGAATTGTTGAACAGGGTGAGACTGAAGCCGTCTTCAGCAATCCGCAGCATCCTTATACGCAAAAGCTGATTTCCGCTGCGCCAAAGCTGCCGGATTACAATCGGGGTGCCGCGTGAACTGCCGTGTTAGAGCCTGAATTGGAGACATTGAATGACTGATCAGATCTGGTTTGACCCAACTCGGTGTCTGATAGCAGGCGAGTGGATATTACCGATCAGCGGCGGCACCTTGCCCCTGACCAATCCTTCGGACGGATCAGAAATCTGCCGGATTGCGCGCGGCACGAAGCAGGATATCGATGCTGCTGTTGGCGCGGCCCGGTCCGCTTCGAATGGAGCGTGGGGCCGAATGACGGCGCTGGACCGAGGACGTATTCTGACTCGCTTGGGGCAACTGGCTCTGGAAAAGGTCGAAGACCTTGCCGCTCTCGAGGCGATGGATGTCGGCAAACCTCTGACCCAGGCTCGCGCAGATGCGGTTGCATTGGCGCGCTATTGCGAGTTCTACGGTGGCGCAGCAGACAAGGTCATGGGCCAGACGATTCCGTATCTGGACGGCTATACTGTCTACACGCTGCGCGAGCCGCACGGGGTTACCGGCCACATCGTGCCCTGGAACTACCCGATGCAGATCATCGGCCGGTCTGTGGGCGCCGCGTTGGCGATGGGCAATGCCTGTGTTCTGAAACCCGCAGAAGAGGCATGCCTGACCGCGCTGGCTTTTGCGCATCTGGCGATTGAAGCCGGCTTGCCGCCCGGTGCGCTGAACGTCGTGCCCGGGCTTGGGACCGAGGCCGGAGCGGCGCTGTCGGCACATCCGGATGTCGACCACATCTCATTTACCGGATCCGTTGCCACGGGCGCATTGGTGCAGCAGGCGGCGGGGCGCAACGTGGTGCCGGTGACGCTGGAACTGGGCGGAAAGTCCCCTCAACTGGTGTTTGACGATGCCGATCTGGATGCTGCGCTGCCGTTTCTGGTGAACGCAGGGATTCAGAATGCTGGCCAGACCTGTTCCGCCTCGTCTCGCATATTGGTGCAGCGCGGTATTTACGATCAGGTCCGGTCGCGTATGGCCGAAGCTTATGAACAGTTGTCCGTCGGACCGGCGATGCAGGATTTGCGGGTTGGCCCATTGATTTCGGACCGGCAAAAGCAGATCGTGACCGGGTTTCTTGAAAAAGGTACCGATCTGAACATCGCGGCGCAGGGGCGGATCGCTGAGGGTGCGCCGGAAAGTGGCGCTTATGTTCGCCCGACCCTGTTCTCGGACGTGCCGCCGGATCACGTCCTGGCCCGGGACGAGATATTTGGCCCGGTACAGGTTCTGATCCCTTTCGACACCGAGGAACAGGCTCTAAATATAGCAAACAGCACCGATTATGGTCTGGTTGCCAGCATCTGGACCCGCGACGGGGCGCGGCAGATGCGGCTGGCGAAACAATTGCGTTCGGGACAGGTGTTCATCAACAATTACGGTGCAGGTGGCGGGGTCGAATTGCCCTTTGGCGGGGTGGGAAAATCCGGTCACGGACGCGAAAAAGGGTTCGAGGCGCTGTACGGGTTCTCGCAACTGAAAACAGTGGCGGCTTTCCACGGGCGATGATCTAGACAATCACTTCGATCGCCTTTTGCGCGCCAACACCGAATACACGCTTGTAGCGCTCGATCTGATCCGCCGGACCCATAGCCTTTTCGGGATTGTCCGATAGCTTCACTGTCGGTCGGCCATTGGCAGAAACTGCCTTGCACACCAGCGAAAACGGCGCCAGCGCATCATCTGGCACGAGCCCCCGGAAATCATTGGTCAACAGGGTCCCCCAACCGAAGGACACGTTGACCCGTTCCGCAAACTGGCCGTGCAATTCCTGAATTTTTGCAACATCCAGCCCGTCTGAAAAAATGATACGTTTCTGGCGCGGATCTTCGCCGCGGGATTTCCACCAGTCGATGGCAATCTCGGCACCGGCGGCCGGATCGCCGCTGTCGATACGAATGCCGGTCCATCCGGCCAGCCAGTCGGGCGCGCTGTCCAGAAACCCCTTGGTGCCATAGGTATCGGGCAGAATGATCCGCAGGTTGCCGTCATGTTCCTCGTGCCAGTCGCTCAGGACGTCATAAGGCGCCTGGGCCAGGTTCGCATCGCTATCGGCCAGTGCGGAATAAACCATGGGCAGTTCATGGGCATTGGTGCCGATGGCCTCGACCTCGCGCCGCATCGCGATCAGGCAGTTCGACGTGCCGGTGAACGAACTGCCCAGCCCTTCGATCATCGCTTGAACGCACCAGTCCTGCCACAGGAAGGAATGACGCCGGCGGGTTCCGAAGTCGGCGATCCCCAAGCCGCCAATACCGCGCAGTTGTTCGATCTTTTCCCAGACCCGTGTCATCGCTCGGGCATATAGTACCTGCAGTTCGAACCGGCGCATGTCATTCAGAACCGCGCGCGACCGCAGTTCCATCAACACCGCCAGCGCCGGGATTTCCCACAGCATGACCTCGTGCCATTTGCCCTCAAAGGTCAGCTCGTACTGATCGCCTTTGCGTTCCAGGTGATAGGGCGGCAGGCGCAGGTTTTCGAACCATTCCATGAAATCCGACCGGAACATCTGCCGCTTTCCGTAGAAAGTATTGCCGCGCAGCCATGTGCTTTCGCCGCGGCTGAGGCTGAGCGAGCGGATATGATCCAGTTGCTCGCGCAGTTCGCCTTCATCGATGAGTTTCGCCAGCGGAATGTGATTCGACCGGTTGATCAGCGAAAAAACGACGTCCGTTTGGGGCTTATTTCGAAACACTGACTGGCACATCAGAAGTTTGTAGAAGTCCGTGTCGATCAAAGACCGGACAATCGGGTCGATCTTCCATTTGTGATTGTACACGCGTGTCGCAATATCGACCATGTGGAACTCCTGCGATTTCCATTGTTAGATCAATCGGAACGATGAATGGCAAGAGTCGCCCAATTGGTGACAATGACAAGGTCCAGTCACATTGCGGGCAAATTGTGTGTGCTTTTCACGGGTTAGTGAAAAGAGGGGATGGACATGTGAGTTGAGTTTAGTGAATGGGTCTCGAGTACGACTTTGATATTGTAACGATTGCACAGGACGAAGTGGAGCCAGCTCAGGCGGACACAGTAGCTTTGCAAAATGGGAAGACGCGGGCCCGAGCCTTGTTCCGCGACTTTCAGACGGCAGAAGCCCTGCGCGACACGTCACCGAATATCCGCAAAATGTTTGTGGACGCCGGGTTCGATTTTGAAACCCGGAGCAGCAGTTTGCCCAATGGTATCTACCGGGCAGAAGACGAGGATTTGCGAAACCTCGTCATCCAGCGCCTTTTTGCCAATATCAAGGCCACGGGCCTGGCGGGCGAGTATTGTGGTGAATTTGATTTGTGGGCGTTTCTGAACGGCATCAAAACCGCCCGCCCACAAGGAAAACGCCGCCGAAAACCACCAATACAGTTGCTGCCCTACATTCAGCCTGAACCGGAAAGCGCACCGCAACCGGTGCCGCCCAAACGGCGGACGCTGCCCTGGCGCATTGGAATCGCGCTGGGTCTGGCTGTGCTGTTGATTGTCTTGCTCAGATTTTTGGCAGCAGCCGGCGCGACGCCTTAGATCAGGGTGACGCCGGCCTTGTGCATCGCGCTTTCCGCCGCCTTCAAGGATCCGTCCAGATCAATGGCGCGACAGGCCGCCATCCTGACAGTCACGCCAAATCCCAGACGCGCCGCGTCAAGTGCTGAAAATTGAACACAAAAATCAGTGGCCAACCCGACAAGCGTCAGTTTGGTGATGCCACGGGTGTTCAGATACCCCTCCAGGCCGGTGGGTGTTTTCTGGTCGTTCTCAAAAAAGGCCGAATAGCTGTCGACGGCAGGGCGAAATCCTTTGCGAATGATCAAATCTGCATCGGTTCTGAGCTCCGCATGAAACGCGCTGCCCTGGCTGCCCTGAATGCAATGATCCGGCCACAAAACCTGGGGGCCATAAGGCATTTCGACCGATTCAAATGGGTTCCGTCCGGGATGCGAACTTGCAAATGACGAATGCCCCTCCGGGTGCCAGTCCTGGGTCAGAATGACCGCGTCGAAATCGTCCATCATGTCATTTATTGGGACAACCACTTCGTCGCCGCCGGGAACAGCAAGCGCGCCGCCGGGGCAGAAATCGTTCTGAACATCGATCACGATCAGGGCATGAGTCATGCGGACCTCCTTCCGTCGATCTATCGGTAGGCGGGCAGATGGGGGGCGTCAATCCGTTCTCTTGCGACTCTGCGCGGGTGGTATTAGATCGCGCGCATGTACACAATCGCCGCTCTCTATCACTTTACCCGATTCGCCGATCACGCCGCACTGCGTGAGCCATTGCTGGGACTGTGTCAGGCGCAGTCCGTCAAAGGAATCCTGCTACTGGCGCAAGAAGGGATCAATGGCACAATTGCAGGCCCGCGAACCGGGATCGATGCTGTTCTGGCCCATATCCGCGCCCTTCCGGGCTGCGCCGATCTGGAATGGAAAGAGGCTTCGTCGGATCACCCGCCCTTTGGCCGGATGAAAGTGCGCCTTAAGAAAGAGATCGTGACAATGGGCCAGCCGGATGTCGATCCGCAGGCCCGCGTCGGTCACTATGTCGAACCTGAAGACTGGAACGACCTGATCCGCTCGGATGACGTTGTACTGATCGATACGCGAAACGACTATGAGGTGGCGATCGGCACTTTTGAGGGCGCAATAGACCCTAAAACAGCCAGTTTTCGCGATTTTCCAGATTGGTGGGAGGCGAACAAGGACCGTTTCCACAACAAACGTGTCGCCATGTTCTGCACTGGTGGTATCCGATGCGAAAAATCCACCAACTACCTGCTGGGACAGGGGGTCGACGATGTCTATCACCTGAAAGGTGGGATTCTGCGGTATCTCGAAGAGGTTCCGGCCGAAGACAGCACCTGGCAGGGGGAATGTTTTGTGTTCGACAACCGTGTCTCAGTCGGGCACGGGTTGGTCGAAGGGCCGCATAACCTGTGTCATGGCTGCCGACGCCCGATTCTGCCGGATGACACGAAGCGGCCGGAATACGAGCATGGCGTTTCATGCCATCATTGCATCGGTGAGACCTCGGAGGCGGACAAGATGCGCTTTCGCGAACGGCAGAAACAGATTGCACTGGCCCGCGCCCGTGGGGACGCGCATTTGGGCGCAAACTGATCGCCACGCGTTAAGGGTTGTCGATTTCCGCCGGAACGCTGATGATCGCGCATACGCAACTGTCCGGAACACCCATGTCGACCGAACCAAGAACGCTGGAAGAATGGAAATCGACTTTGGCCGCCGCCTTCGGGCTGGTTCTGGTCAGCTTTCTGGCCTGGTACGCTCTTTCCAGTCTCAACGAGGCCACGGCAGGGAACACAATTGGCACGATTGCTTCGGGCGCGCTGGTGCTGTGGCTGATCTCGCAGACCTGGTACTACATGACTCAGGTCACGTCTCCCCGTCGTCAGCTGTTGTTGATGGGAATATCGTTCATACAGGTGGTGCCGTTCCTGTTCGCTGCGGTTTACGGCGCGTTCGGCTATTATGACCTGTGTGTTGTCGGCGCAAAAGGTCCGGCCGATGTGCTGTATTTCTCCTATGTGACTTTCACGACCGTTGGGTTTGGAGACCTGAAGCCCGCCGGTCTGTGCCGCGGCCTGGCAGTGGCCGAGGCGATCACCGGCTACATTCTGCTGGGCCTGTTCGTGGCCGCGGCAGTTGGGCTGTATGGGCGCGAACACAACAGGCATCCGCACTGACCCCTGATTACCCTCGCAACAGAGTCTATTTGTTGCTGTCAATCCACTGCGACATGCGTTGCTTGTCGCGAAAGCACTCGGAAGGAATAGGCCGGCGTTTGCTGCGTGAAATACGTTCTGCAAAGGCCACCTGCTTGCCTGTCGGGTAATTGGCGAAGGGTGAAGGATCGTTAGGTTTGTGTGCCGAAATCCAGTCCGACATTGATTTTCGGTCCCGCTGCGCCTCAACCGGAATTTCCAGAGCAGACTTTTCCGCAATGGCACGGGCATAGCGCATCTGCCGGTCCGTCACCGGCAGCATGTGATAGTCGTTGCTGGGCGCATCAAACCAGCTTTGGCGGGCAGCGTTGGTCATAGCTCGAAAACCTCCGTTCAACATGAGAACAAATATAGAACATTTTAGGAACTTTTCAAGATTTCCGCTGACCGGCTTCTGATTGAGCCGATATTTGTCCAGCCTGTCCCCTCGCCATGCGAGCAATTTGGCGCGTTTTTTTTGCGTCCAATGGAAATGAAGGAACGATTCGGTGTGAATTCAACCCATGTTCGGTCACGTCGCCGATAGTGGCAGGTTGAACGGCGACAATGCGCGCGAATTGTATTGCGCCCGGATCGGCCCGTTTTTGATCAGTCTGCTAAATGAAAAAAGACCGGAGCTCTCGGTTTCTCGAAATCTCAGACTCTGTACATCAAGATCAATCGACCGAGAAAGTGCTGCCGAAAAGGCAAGGAGAGATTAAGCCCGGTAAGACTAAAGTTACCTTTCCCACGGCATTACAGTGCTGTTTGTGATCGAACAGCCGATGCGTCTATTCCCTCGAACCACTCATGCAATCGTGGGCAGTGGC
The DNA here is from genome assembly GCF_056531525.1 of Ruegeria sp. N11. NCBI lineage: Bacteria > Pseudomonadati > Pseudomonadota > Alphaproteobacteria > Rhodobacterales > Roseobacteraceae > Ruegeria > Ruegeria sp. N11. The sequence continues at coordinate 88,971 of NZ_JBQFLX010000012.1, read as the reverse complement.
TTTCGTTAGGGATCAAGCGCGGCAAGCAACTCGGCAATCTTTTGGCGCGTATCTTCACTATCTTTCAAAAGATATGCCGCATCTGCCAGCGGTTTGGCCGGGTTTCGTGCTGGTTGTTTTGCCAAAGCCCGCGTCGTTGCGGCAATCTTTGCGAACTGCCCGTTTTGATCTGCTGTTTGATCTGTCAGATTGGCCAGCCAGAAATATCTATCGGCTTCATTCAGCGTCCCAAGCTTCTTCGATAGTTCACCGGCTTTTACGAAATCTCCGACAGTACGGGCCGCCTCAATCCGAAGAAGGTCGGCTTGAACGCTATCATCGTCGGCAAGCTCGAGCATGGCTTGATGAGGACGCCCGCCCAGCAAGGCCGCGCGAGCCCTCAGACTTGCACGCTCCGACCGTTTGATACTGTCTTGCGGGCGGCTGGCGAAGAAATGGGCCTTTGACGCAAACCCGAGCGTCGCCAACCGATCGGAAAGTGCGATGGCGGTTTCGGTGCTCAGATCCGACACGAAGTCATCCGCCAAGCCTAGGGTTCGACGCAGGAATGTCACGTCATCCGAGCGTTCCGCCACCATCAACATAACCTGGTTCAGCGTTCCCGCCCTGCCTTCACCCGCAGGCAGGCTTTCGGCAAGATCCACCGCCGCATCGTACTGGTCACTCAGGCTCAACGCCACTGCATGGGCCTGCATCACCATTGACCCAATTTCGGATCTCCGGAACTCCCGCACATATGCCGCCGCCAGATCGACGTCCTGAGCCGAGACCGCACCCCTTTCCCCCCAGCGTTTTTCTATCAGTTGCGCCAGCGCCAGCGGGGCTTCCAGCACGGCATCTGGTGACGAGATGACTTCGTTCAGTAAAGCCTCTGTTTGCGGGTCATCCCCTTCAGCACTGGCAACCGCAGCTTTCGCGCGACTGACCTCAGGCCGGCTTTCGGGCTCAACTCTGTCGATTGTCCGCAGGATCCGCCGCGCCGCCTCAAGTTTCTGGCCTTCCACCAGGATATTCGCCAATGAAGGGCCGAAGTGGCGCTGAAGATGGTTTGGCAGGCGCGGAAAAGCTTGTTCAATGGCCTTCAGATCAGCGTCGGCCCGCAATGTCTGTTCACTTAATACCGACCAGAGCGCGGCGTCACTGGCGCACCCTTGAAGATCTTCGAACGGGTTCGGTTCCGCGACTGTCTGATCGTCAATGATCCGGGCAATGGCCGCGATCCGGTCCCCATCGGAAGATTGCGGGCTGGTCAGATCCAGCACCTGTAAAGCCTCGATTCCGAAACCGTGGAAAGCGTATAGTTTTGCCAGCTTAATGACAGTTTCCGAATCCACACGATCAAACTCTTCAAAGAGTCCGACTCGCAGATCGGCTATCTGTTCGGAAAAGGAACGCCCCTCTGACCAGCTATCAAACCCGATTTCCGCGCGTGTCAGGCAGGGCGGGCGCGATGGCACCGGTGGAATGTCCGGCACCGGAAAGCCCGGCAAGTCCTCCAGCACTGACGAAACCCGGAAGTTCGGCTCCAGGTCCGGCAAATCTTCCAAATCGTGAACCTCAGGCACCCGGCGCGGTCCCTGACCGGCAAGGTTCAGGTCAAGGATGTCGCGATCCGCGCCTTGCACGAACCGCGTAGAAAGCCGTTCTTCTATTCTTTGCAATCCCTGTTCAAGAAGCGGCAGTGCAAATGGCTCTGGCGCCCGGTCAGACGCGGATTGTTCTTGCTCGAAACCCTGCGAGATGTCTGGCAAGGACACCAACAATGGGCCAAGTGGTGGCAGGATATCCACCGGGGCAATATCGATGACGATCATCGTGTTCTGATACAGAAAGGCGGACGCGGCACAGTCGCACCCGAATTCCATGTCCAGTTCGGCACCGGGCTGCGCCTGAGAAAGCGTTCTCAAACGGGCGCTTGAGAGTCGGGCAAAGACAGACCCTGTTTCAAACCTGACATCGTCAATGGTCACCTTCAGACGCGCACCGTTCTTTTTCTGGGTCAAAGCCCACTCGGTTCCATGAGGCACCTGCGCGACAAGCCGCGTGTGCCCGTCATGTTCGCCGGATCGAACCGTGACGGATTGTGCCGCGGCACAATTGGCGACCACGAACAGAGAAATAGCGAGAAGAGCACCCCGGATCATGCCGCCGCCTGTTTGAGTTCCTTCAGCGCATCCTCCAGTTCGGCAAAGCCGGGGCGGTTGTGCGTTGGCGTGTTTTGTCGTCCGACTTCAATACACATTGCAGCGTTATGGTTGTGCAGGTTGGCAACCAGAACCTCTTTTGTCAGTTGGTAGAAATGGTTGTCCTCCTCGACCACGGCTTTCAGTTTCCCCGCGAACGGTCCGACCAGGCCATAGGCAAGAAAGACACCCAGAAACGTGCCGACCAGGGCGCCGCCGATCAGCTTTCCCAGAACTTCGGGTGGCTGGTCGATCGATCCCATCGTCTTGATCACACCCAGAACCGCCGCGACAATTCCCAATGCTGGCAGCCCGTCCGCCACGGTCTGCAACGCGTAGCTGGAATGCATGGCATGGTGGAAATTGGCCTCCATCCGTTTTTCCAGCACTTCTTCCACCTGATGCGGATCGTCATAATTCATGGCCGCTGATCGCATCGTGTCAGAGATCAGATCCACCGCTTCCCGGTCTGCCTGAATTTTCGGATATGCGGAAAACAAAGTAGAGTTTTCGGGTTCTTCTATATGCTGTTCAACCTCGACCGGGTTGGCTTTGGCCATGCGGATCAGGGAAAACAACAGGCACAGCAGGTCGCGGTAATCCTGCGGTTTCCATTTGGGTCCCTTGAATACCTTTCCCATGTCTTTGGCGGTATGCTTGACTGCGCTCATGTCGTTGCTGATCAGAAATGCCCCAACAGCGGCTCCGCCGATCATCATCATTTCAAAAGGCAATGATTTCATAATGATAGCCATCTTGCCGCCAGCTGCGAGATAACCGCCGAAAACCATGACGAAAATGACGATGATTCCTACAAGTCCGATCATCTGCGTTCTCCGGCAAAATGTGTTTTGGGTGCGACCAATAGTTTCATCATTCTTCGGGGGCCGAAGCGTTGCGACCTGCCATCACGACGCTCACCGTGTAGGCGACCTCGGGTGGGAGCCCGGAAAGAATGCCGGCCGCAGCATCGGAAGGCATTCGGGCCAGAAAACCTGCAGAGAACACCGGGTCCATAGTTTCGAATAATGCGGCGGCGTCTTTCGGCTTCATGCTTTGGTACATGTCCGTAAGCTTGCTCAGATCGCTTTCGGCGGCTGTGTCGGCGATGGCCAAAGTGGCTCGCAGGTCCTGTTCTGCCTGCTGCAGGGCAATCAGGCGGGATTCGATGGCCTGATCTGCTATTTCCAAGGCCTTTTCCCCTATTCAGAAGGGTGTTTTCACGTTGTACCAGCTGTTCTTCCCGGCGAAGCAGTTCGGTCAGCAGAACCTGAACATCCGGTGCCTTTTGAGAAGCAGGTTGCAGCAGTGGCTGAGACGGGTCGGCAGCCTTTGCAAGGGCGGGGCCGGCTTCCAGACCCAATCGGATCACAGCGGACCCGACCATCAGCAAGGAAATCACAGTCAATACTCCGCCACGAGACCGACCCCGCCTGCTTGGCGTTTTTCGTTGTTTCATGGCGTAGCCTCGCCTGATTTGCGGGCATGCCTGAAAAACATCAGACCTTCCGGGTTACCCTTAGGCTGAGGTGCGACCACGATATCCTCGTGTTTCTCCGTATCCGGTTGTTTTGTGGGACCCTGTGGCGCCGGGGTCTCCGAATCCACCGCCGGTTCAACCGCGGAGTTTTCTGGCTCGGCTTCTCTGGGCCCAGGGTCTTCCGGATCCGGGCCAACGTTGCCCTTGTCCGGGATAATATCATGCATCGAGGCCATCATCAGTTCGAGCCGCCCGGCTACGGACTCGGCACGCTGGGTCAGCTCCTGTAAAGCAACTCCGGACTGATCGGAGGCAGACCGGGCCGACTCAAGCGATCTTTTTAGCGCGTCCGCCTGCGAGGACAGAACCGCCACGGCACCACCGACACCCCGCTCCAGATCAGTGAATTTCCGGAGCCGCCGCGACAGCACAAAACAATACAGACCGGCGCCAAGAGCGCCTGCAACAAGCAAAATATCCGCAATCAGCTCCAATTTCGCCTCCTAATTCAGTACAAATTCCATCACCAGAACATCGCGGACGCGCCCTTTGCCCACGACAATTTCGATACGTCGCAGCAGGTGTCCCCGGATGCGGATCAAGGCCAGCGAATCCTCCAAATCTTCGACTTCGATCGCGCGGAGATAACCATTGAGAACGTCCATGATGCGGGGCTTCATCTTTTCGACATCACCGATGTAGGGTGCATTCACTTCAAGCTGGGCATGAAACCTCAGATGACGCGAATCGCCGACATCCACCGAAATGATCGCGGGTGGCAGGTCGACAAAGCCAATCTCGGGCACTGCTTCGGCAGAGATTTCAGCCATTTCCTCATCGGATTCGGTACGGTCGTCACCAAGCGGTAGCAGGCCGGACGTTGCCAGATAATACCCGCCGGCCGTACCGAGCACGGCCAAAACCGCCCCGACTATCAGGCCTGTTTTACCGGGTTTTACCGATGCTTCGCTTTCTTCAGCCGTTGCGTCAGCCATGGCGTCCTCATCCATCCGTTCGGCCACCGTCATAACCCCGCAGTGACTAACCGATTGTTAAGGGCAATCGTCCAAACAGAGGTTGCGCCGGGCAGAATGTCGGCGAGTCGGAGGTGAGCGTGCAGCAGATCGGAACTGTCTGGGCAAATTTGGACAGGCGTAAGCAAATTGTCGTCGCCGGCGCGGTGGTGCTGGTTTTTCTTGGGGTTCTTGCCATGTCCCGGCTGGTGACGGCACCGTCGATGACATTGCTATACGCCGGACTCGAAAGTGGGGCCGCTGGCGATATTGTCCGGGCTCTGGATCAGCGCGGGGTTGCATTCGAGATTCGCGGTGGTTCGATCTATGTCCCCGGAACGCAGCGGGATGAACTGCGCATGACGCTCGCCAGCGAGGGGTTGCCTGCAAACGGCAATCGCGGGTACGAACTGCTCGACTCGCTTAGCGGGTTCGGCACCACGTCGCAGATGTTCGATGCCGCCTACTGGCGCGCCAAGGAAGGTGAGCTTGCCCGGACCATCGTCGGCAGTGCCTATGTCAGTCAGGCCCGTGTTCATATCGCCAACAGCTCTTCCAACCCGTTCCAGCGCCGCGCCGCGCCAACAGCATCGGTGTATCTGGTGCCTTCGGGTGGTCAGATTACGGCAGATCAGGCCCGTGCCATTCGCTTTCTGGTGTCGTCGGCGGTCAGTGGCCTGACCCCGGAAAACGTGGCGGTTATCGATTCAAACGGAGCGGTGATCGGCGCCCAGGAAAGTCAGGCCGCGGCAGACACGGCTTATGACAAGGCCCGAACCCTGCGCGAGCGGGTTTTGCGCCTGGTCGAGGCCCGCGTTGGTGCGGGAAACGCAGTGGTCGAAGTCAGTGTCGATACGGTGACAAGAACTGAATCGATCCGCGAACGCCGCATCGACCCTGAAACGCGCGTGGCGATCAGCACGGATGTAGAAGAACGTTCAGACAGTGCGCGAAACCAGTTCTCGGATGTGACCGTCGCGTCGAACCTTCCGGATGGCGACGCGGCGGGCGGTGACGAATCTAACTCCACTGCGACCCAGACCCGGGAACGGGTGAATTACGAAGTGTCCGAGACCGAACTGGAAGTGCATAACGCCCCTGGTGCGGTCAAAAGACTGACAGTGGCAGTTCTCGTCAACGGTTCCAGGGAAGTGACGGATGAAGGGGCGGAAAGCTTTGTGCCACTGCCGCAGACCGAGCTGGACGCGCTTCGCGAGCTGGTCGCGTCTGCCGTTGGTTTCGACGCTGCGCGGGGCGACGTGATTACACTCAAATCGATGGATATGCCTTTGATAGAGCCGCAAGGAGTGCTGGTTTCCGGTTCCTTCTGGCCGAAACTCCATCTGGACGCCATGTCTCTGATTCAGATGGCGGTGCTGGCGATTGTCTCTCTGATCCTGGGGTTGTTTGTCATCCGCCCGATTCTGACAAAGCCGGTTGCGGCCGCCGCGCTTTTGCCTGCGGACCGTACGCTCGAGACAGAGGCCGCTCCATTTCTTGTTGGTGAAATCGCGACGGCGGATGGGGCAGAGTTTGCGCAAATACTCGGTCAGGCGAAGCAGGCAGAGGTTCCCGCGCTGGGGTCGCCTGCCGGCGCTGACCCGGTTGACCGCTTGCGCGCAATGATCGGTGAAAAGCAGGAAGAAACCGTCGAAATTCTGCGTAGCTGGCTTGAAGAAGGTGAGGAGGCTGTGTGATGTCCATTGCCCATCTTCTCGAAGACTTCTCGGCACAGGCCAGTGGTGCTCAGGTGCATCTGCTGGACGAGGAGGCATTGGAAGAGCATCGCCTTGCCGCATTTGAACACGGCTACAAGGCAGGTTGGGAGGATGCCCTGACCGCGCAGGAGCAAAGCCTTGATCAGGCGTCCGCTGCGCTGGCCGCGTCGCTTGAAGACATGTCCTTCACCTATCACGAGGCGCTGAACCGGATGTCGCTGTCACTTGAGACGATGTTCGAGGGGCTCGTCCGTCTTGTTCTGCCAGAAACGCTGGAGCGGGGCTTTGGTACCCGTCTGGTGGAGCAGTTGTGCGAATTGGCTGGCGAGCAGATCGGTCAGCCTATGCAAGTACTGGTTCCTGTGGGGCAGGCGGATGGTGTCGGTGCTCTTGTGCCGCCGGGTCTGAGCCCACCCCCAAAAGTGATCGAGGATTCATCGTTGGAACCGGGGAAGGCGCGGCTGCAGGTTGGCATGTCGCAGCAGGAGGTGGATTGCAACGCCTTGCTGGCGTCGATTTCCAACGCATTCGACGCTTATCTGTTCGAGGCAAGAAAGGGATTGTCAAATGAGTGAAAATCAGACCCTAAATAATGGCAAATCAAATCCGTTTGAAACCGTCCCGATCGAAGTGACGGTCTCGGTCGGTCGGGCGCGGCCATTGATCCGCGACCTGCTGGCGTTGGGCGAAAACGCGGTACTGACCCTGGACAAGCGTATCGAGGATCCCGTTGACCTGTATGTTGGCGACCAGCTGGTTGCGCGGGGGCTTCTGGAAGAATTGGAGGGCGATCAGGCCGGTCAACTGGCCGTGCGCCTGACCGAGATATCGGACCTTCAGCGCGGGATCGGTTGATGCGTCCGCTGGTCTGGCTTGCCTTGGCGCTGGCGCTGCTGACCCCGTCTTTGGCGGCGGCGCAGGATGTGACCTTGTCGCTGGGTGAGGGTGGATCGATCTCGGCGCGCACAGTGCAGCTGATCCTGTTGATCACCGTGCTGAGTCTGGCGCCCGGACTGGCCATCATGATCACCTGCTTTCCGTTTCTGGTTACGGTTCTGGCCATATTGCGATAGGGCATCGGCCTGCAGCAGTCACCGCCGAACATGTTGATTGTCAGCTTGGCCCTGTTCCTGACCTATTTCATCATGGAGCCGGTTTTCACCGAGGCCTGGGAAACCGGAATACGCCCGATGGTTGAAGAGACAATGGATGTGGAACCGGCGCTGGAACGTGCGTTGGTTCCATTTCGCGCCTTCATGGCCGCACGACTCGACCCGGACACGTTTCACGCCATGGCGGCCCTGCGTCCGGGCGGCGACACGATTGCGCTGTCGCCGGACGCGCCGGTATCGGTTCTGATGCCGTCTTTCATGCTGTCGGAAATTGCGCGGGCCTTTCAGATCGGATTTCTGATTTTCCTGCCGTTGCTGATCATTGATCTTGTGGTCGCAGCGGTTCTCATGTCGATGGGCATGATGATGGTTCCCCCGGCTACCGTGTCACTGCCGTTTAAACTGTCCTTTTTTGTGATCGCTGACGGGTGGTCCCTGATCGCAGGCGCATTGGTGCGCAGTTACGCGATCTGACATGAACCACTATTGACGTGTGATGTGCAGGCGGGCGCGCAATCCCTGTTCTCCGGCCTCGAAGCTAAGTGTCCCACCATGCTGTTCGGCGATGGTTGCGGCGATCGTCAGGCCCAGGCCATAGCCGTCAGAGGATCCGATATTCGACCCGCGCCGGAACGGTGCCATCAGTGCCTCGATATCCGCGGCGGTCAGGTCGGCGCCTTTGTCCTCGACCGTGATGGTGGCCGTCTGCGCATCTGTCGCAAGCTCGACCTCGGCCTGCCGCCCGTATTTCAGCGCATTGTCGATCAGATTGGTCAATGCGCGTTTCAGCGAAATTGGCCGCCCGATAACCAGAATGCGCCGCGTTTCGGGCATCGAGCCATGGCCGCGGCGCGACATGAAAACCGAACGCCCGCCTTCGACCAGAACCGGGGCGGCCTGTTTCAGGGTGACGGGCCGGTCCATGTCCTGGTAATCGGCCACCACGGATTCAACCAGCGCCGTCAGCGAGATCTGACGTGGTTCCTCGACACTGAGTTCGGACCGTGTCAATGTCAGGACGCTTTCGATCATTCCGGTCATCTGGTCCACGTCAGCCTCGAGTTTCTCGCGCAGGTCGCGGTCGGGGATCAGGGCGGCGCGCAACCGAACGCGCGTAGCCGGTGTGCCCAGATCGTGACTGACGCCAGACAAGACAATGGCGCGCTTTTCCAGCTGCGCCCGTTCCGCATCAAGATGGTCGTTCACGGCCTCGACGATTTCGCGCAGTTCGCCGGGACCCTCGGTATCGTAGCTGTTCGGCCCGCCGCGCCGCTTTCGGTCGCGCAGTGCGTGTGAGAACCGGGTAAATGTGTCGCTGACATTCCCGACCGAAGTGAGAAGGATCGCCAACGCAACAACGGCCACCAGAATTGCAGGCAGCCGGAGATCAGCTGGTGCGGCACCGCAGCCCCAGACGTCGGTTCCGTCCACCATCTGCCACGCACTGCGCCCAAAGCGGGCGATCAGAACCGGTTCGCTGCAATAGGTCGCCAGCAGCCGGGTCAGGCTGCCCATCTTTTCCGGCCCAGTCTGATCACTGCCCGAGAGAATGTCCGAAACGGGGTAAACCAGGCGGTCAGACATGACGGTCAGGGTCAGTTCGCGCCCGCTCAGCGGGGCGGAACTGTCGGTGAAGATCGACAGGTTGGTGACAAAACTGCGGTCCGACATGCCGGGCAGTTGTTCGAACCGGCCGACCTCGGCCAGGGCGGCGCTTGGCACGGGCAATCGGGTTATCGTGATGCCGGAGGGCGGGGTTTTGCCGACACGCAGGTCCTCATAGACCGCGAAGCCCGCAACTTGCGCCCGCGTCAGGAAGCCCTCCCACGCCTGCGCAGACGCAAACCACAGTCCGGCTGAAACCAAACCGGCGGAAAACGCGGCGATTGTCCAGATCCAGCCCAGGCTGCGCAGACGCAACGCAGGCCTGTTCATGCGTCCTCTTCCACCGAAACATCCGTGGCAAAGACATATCCCAGCCCCCGTTCGGTCCGCAGCATTTGCGGTTCTTTGGGATTGGCCTCGATCTTCGAACGCAGACGTCCCACCAGCATATCGATGGCGCGGCCCTGTGCCTCGCTCTTGTCGCCATCACCGGTGACGTCCAACGCTGCGGCGATCTCGCCCCGGGTCAGCGGGATATGCGGATTGGCCAGCAACACCTTGAGCAATGCGCTTTCGCGCTGAGAAAGGGGCACCAGATAGCCCTCGGGCGAAAAAACCTCGTCCCGTTTGCCGTCATATACCCAGCCTGCAAAGCGAAAGGTCCGGGTGCGGCGCCGATAGGCCAAAGACGGCGTGCGCCGAGTCCGCTGCATCACGGCCCGCACCCGCGCCAGCAGCAGATGCGGGTTGAAAGGCTTGGCGATATAGTCGTCCGCGCCCACCTCGTACCCGGCCATGCGCTGATGATCTGCGGACAAGGCGGACACGAATATGATCGGGACATCCTGTTCGCGCCGCAATCGGGCGCAGATGTCCACGCCGTTCTCATCCCCCAGCATGACATCGAGCAGAATAAGGTCGATGCGCCCCGAGGACATGTGCGTGCGGATTTCCATGTCCGAACTGGCGGGAAGTGCGATGAACCCGTTCTGTTGCAGAAACTGGGTCATCATCGACCGCATTTCCGGGTCGTCATCCACCACCAACAAGCGCGAAATGGTCACGCTTCTCCTCCCTGTCACGGTTTCTGTCCGGCTCGCCAATTGTAACGAACGGCAACAGATTCAAGTCCAACGTAACAGGCTGTAACAAATGGTGGGAAAAATTCCACCATTGCCGGGATTTACCCCGGATAATCATTGCCAGACGGCCATCCGCTATTCGTAGTATCGCGCATCGCCGCCGGTCCGGTGGCTAAAAAAGTATCTGGGAGGATCCCTTTATGAAACGTTTTGCATTGTCCGCAGTTTCGACTCTGGCTGTGGTCGCAGGCACCTCGGTTACGGCCGAGCCGCAGGCCGAAGTTCTGCACTGGTGGACATCCGGCGGCGAGGCCAAATCGGTCGCCGTTCTGCAGGAAGAATTCGCCTCAAATGGCGGTACCTGGACTGACATGCCCGTTGCCGGCGGCGGTGGTGATGCGGCAATGACCGCGCTGCGGGCCCGTGTTCTGGCCGGTAACGCTCCGACTGCAGTTCAGTTGAAAGGCCCGGCCATTCAGGAATGGTACGAAGAAGGCGTTCTGGCTGACATCTCGAACGTGGCCGAGGCCGAAGGCTGGGCGGATGTCCTGCCCGCGTCGATCGCCGGTCACATGATGTGCGAAGGTACATGGTGCGCCGCTCCTGTGAACGTTCACCGCATCGACTGGATCTGGGCGAACGCTGACGTGCTGGCTGCCAACGGCATCGAAATGCCCACGACATGGGAAGAGTTCAACGCTGCAGCCGAGAAACTGCAGGCCGCCGGTGTGATCCCGCTGGCCCATGGTGGTCAGTCCTGGCAGGACGCGACCGTGTTCGAAGCGGTTGCTTTGGGTCTGGGTGGACCCGAATTCTATAAGAAGGCCTTTGTTGATCTGGACCCTGAAACGCTGACCTCGGATACCATGGTTCAGGTCTTTGACCAGATGCGCACCCTGCGCGGGTTCGTGGACGAAAACTTTTCGGGCCGTGACTGGAACCTGGCCACCGCCATGGTCATGAACGGCGAAGCGGCGTTTCAGATCATGGGTGACTGGGCCAAGGGCGAATTCCTGGCGGCTGGCAAGAAGCCCGGCGAGGACTTCCTGTGCGCCTCGACCCCCGGCGACGGTTATCTGTACAACGTCGACAGCTTTGCCATGTTTGACGTGGAAGGTGACGACAAGCGCGCCGGTCAGGAACTGCTGGCCAAGCTGATCGTTGCGCCGAACTTTCAGGAAGTGTTCAACCTGAACAAAGGCTCGATCCCGGCCCGTACGGATGTTGCACTGGATGCGTTCGACATCTGCGCGCAGATTTCGGCCGAAGACATGGGCTCGACCTCGGCAGGAGGTTCTCTGCTGCCGTCTTACGCGCATGGTATGGCTCTGCGCGGTGCGCAGGCTGGTGCGATCACCGACGTTGTGACCGCGCATTTCAACTCGGATATGTCCTCGGCTGACGCGGTTCAGCAACTGGCGGACGCGGTGGCAAACAGCTACTGATCCAACACGCTCTGCCCCCTATACTGCGGGGCAGAGCATCTTTCCCCGGAGGAAAAAATGTCCGAATGGCTGGAAAACCACCTGCCCAAGGTGGTGCTTACACCGTCGTTCATCGCCGTATTGATCTTTGTCTACGGATTTATCGGATGGACCGCGTGGGTGTCGCTGACCCGATCGAAACTGTTGCCAAAATACGAGATCAAGGGCTTCATTCAATACGAACGCCTGTTCGACTCGCCCCGTTGGGATACGGCGATCAACAACCTTTATATCTTTGGCGCGCTGTTCATCGTGATCGCGATGATGCTGGGCCTGTTGCTGGCTATTCTGCTGGATCAGAAGATCCGCGTCGAAGGGGCCATTCGCACGATCTACCTGTACCCCATGGCGCTGTCGATGATTGTGACCGGTACCGCGTGGAAGTGGATCCTCAACCCGGGCCTGGGTATCGAGGCGATGGTGCAGGGCTGGGGCTTTCCGAACTTCGAATTCGACTGGCTGGTGAACCCGGATTACGCCATCTACACCATCGTCATTGCTGCGATCTGGCAGAGCTCGGGCTTTGTCATGGCGCTGTTCCTGGCCGGTTTGCGTTCGGTGGATGGTGAGATCATCAAGGCCGCGCAGGTCGATGGTATCCCCACATGGCGCATCTATACGGCGATTATCATCCCCTCGATGGCCCCGATCTTCCTGTCCGCCTTCATCGTGCTGGCGCACCTTGCGATCAAGAGCTTTGACCTTGTCATCGCCCTGACGGGTGGCGGTCCGGGCTACGCGACCGATCTGCCCGCAACCTACATGTACGCCATGGCGTTTTCGCGTGGCGATATCGGTCAGGCGGCTTCCTCTGCGATGATCATGATGCTGGTCGTCTTTGCGATCGTGGTTCCCTACCTTTACTCAGAGCTGAGGGCGAAAAATGACTGATCTGTCGATGCCCCAAACCCAAACCCGCACCCAAAGTGCCACCGGCAAGATTGCCCTGCGTTGGCTGCTTTATGTCCTGCTGGGCCTGTTCGCGCTCTATTACCTGATGCCGCTTTTCGTGATGTTGACCACATCGCTGAAAAGCCTTGAGGAAATTCGCACGGGCAGCCTGATTTCCTTACCGCGCGAGGTCAGTTTTGAGGCCTGGAAAACCGCGTGGTCCGGCGCCTGCACTGGTATCCAGTGCGAGGGTCTGCGGCCCTATTTCTGGAACTCGGTCCTGATCGCGGTGCCCGCAGTGGCCATCTCGACCCTGCTGGGCGCGCTGAACGGCTATGTCGTGGCGCAATGGCGGTTCAAAGGCGCGAATATCATCTTCTCGCTGATGCTGTTTGGCTGCTTCATCCCGTTTCAGGTCGTCCTGCTGCCGATGGCGCGCCTGTTGGGCATGATGGGGATTGCCGGGACCATTCCGGGCCTGATCTTTGTGCACGTGATCTACGGGCTGGGCTTCACCACGCTGTTCTTCCGCAATTACTATGTCACCATTCCGTCCGAACTGACCAAAGCGGCTCGGGTCGACGGTGCCGGGTTCCTGCGGATCTTCTGGTCGATCTTCCTGCCGCTGTCGCTGCCCATCATCGTGGTGACCGTGATCTGGCAGTTCACCCAAATCTGGAACGACTTCCTGTTCGGCGTGTCGTTCAGCCAGGCGGGAACGCAGCCCGTGACCGTGGCGCTCAACAACATCGTAAACTCCACCACCGGCGTCAAAGAGTACAACGTCGACATGGCTGCCGCGATCATCGCGGGGCTGCCGACGCTGCTCGTCTATGTCGTTGCCGGTAAGTATTTCATCCGCGGCCTGACCGCCGGTTCCGTGAAGGGATAACCCATGGCTCCCATCCTCGATATCAACAACCTGTATAAGAATTACGGTGCGACCGAGATTCTGAAGGACATCAACATCTCGATCGAACCGGGCGATTTCCTGGTGCTGGTCGGCCCCTCGGGCTGCGGCAAGTCCACCCTGTTGAACTGCATTGCAGGTCTGGAGCCGATCTCGGGCGGCACCCTTTCCATCGGTGGCAACGACATGACCCATGTCAGCCCCAAGGATCGCGACATCGCGATGGTGTTCCAATCATACGCTCTGTATCCGACCATGACTGTCGCCAAAAACATCACCTTTGGTATGAAGGTGCGAGGCGTCGACCAGGCCACGCAGGACGCGAAACTGAAAGATGTCGCGTCACTGCTGCAAATCGAGCAGTTGCTGAACCGTCGTCCCAGCCAGTTGTCTGGTGGCCAACGTCAGCGTGTGGCGATGGGGCGGGCGCTGGTGCGCGATCCCAAGCTGTTTCTCTTTGATGAACCCCTGTCCAACCTTGACGCCAAGCTGCGGGTCGAGATGCGGACCGAGATCAAGAAGTTGCACCAGACGCTGGATGCCTCAATCGTCTATGTGACCCATGATCAGATCGAGGCGATGACGCTGGCCACCAAGATCGTCGTTCTGAAAGGCGGCATCGTGCAGCAGATCGGCAGCCCGGCCGAGATCTACAACAATCCGGCCAACCTGTTTGTCGCTGACTTCATGGGCTCGCCCGCGATGAACCTGATCCCGGCCAAAGCATCGAACACTGGGTCAGGCACCCAGATCGCTATCTCGCGCGGAGCGGGCGAGACGCTGGTGTTGAACGATGCCCGCGACTTGTCCCTGCCAACGGATGTGATCCTTGGCCTGCGCCCCGAGGATATCGCCGAAGCAGGCTTTCGTGCCGGAGCGGGCGTACAGGAGGCCGCGTGCATGGTCGATATGGTCGAACCGGCAGGCGCGGACACTTATGTGGTCTCGGAACTGGGCGGCAAACAGGTCACGGCGCGCCTGCATGCGGAAACCAGCGCACAGGCTGGTCAGATGCTGAACCTGGCCTTCGACATGAGCAAAGTGTCTTATTTCGCCGAAGAGACCGGCGAACGCCTCAACTGAAATGAAAAAGCGCCGCGCGAGTGTTTCGCGCGGCGCTTTTTTGATCTCTCGAATGGGATCAGCTGAGCCGGTTCATGTCTTTGATCAGCCTGTTCAGGTCGCCGCCACGCGCATCCAGCATCGCTCCGACTTCGGTCCGTTCGGTCAGCAGCATGTTCACCCCTTCGATGAACATATTGAAGAACCGGTCACGCCCGGATTTGTCCGAGACCAGAAAGGTTACATCGAACGGCGCGGATCCCTTTAGCTTGACAGAGGTTCTGACCTCGTAGCCAGCCTTGATTTTCCGCGCGTCGCGAACAGTCACTTCGCCGCCGATGAATTCGCGGAACCGGCGTCCGTATTTGGTGGAAATGTAGCCCTGAAACGCCTTGGTGAACTGTTTCAGCTGCGTTGGGCTGGCCGCGCGGCCGTCGGCGCCCAGCACATAACGCGCCATGATCGGCACATCGGCATATTGCACGAAGATCTTTTCAAAATCGCGCAACATGGCATTTTCGGATTTGCCCGAGGCGATCACGCGATTGATGTCGTCAACAACGCTGACAACCAAAGCCTTGGCACTGGCTTCGGTCTGGGCAAGCGCGGGCAGGGGGACTAGGGCAAGCGCAAGGCCTGCTAATCCGGTGGCAACAAAATCGCGTCTGTTCAGAGGGTTATTCGGCATAGGGGTCCTCGTAAGGGTCTAGATAGGGGTCCCTGACAGGGTCGGTTCCGGTTTCGGCATAGGGGTCGGTATAAAGACCCAGATAGGCGTCCTCATCGTCTCTGGCCAGTTCAAAGCGGCGATTTTGCAGGTAGATCGTGCGCGCCTGGGCATAGCTGTCGGCGCTTTCATACAGGATCGAGTCGACCGTGTCTGCAAACCGACCCCGGTCGCCCATCCGGCGCACAACTTCGGCATAGACGCCGATGTTGTCCACCGGGCGGACCGGGCTGAAATTGATCGGGTTCGAGAACAGGTTGACGATCACACCGACCGAGTCCCGCGCGGTCGACGGACCATAGAAGGGCAGTTCGACATAGGCGCCTTCACCGACCCCCCAGACATGCAGGGTTTCACCGAAATCCGTGTCAACTGGCGGCAGGTTCAATTCGCTTGCCGGGTCGGACAGGCCCACACCGCCCACTGTCGTATTGATCAGAAACCGCAACAGCGCATTGCCGGACTGTTTGATATTGCCCTGCAAAAGATAGTCCAGGGCCTGACCGGGCATGGTCAGGTTCTCGGCGAAATGGTTGAAGCTTGTAACCATCGGGTCGGGCACGATCTTCACGTAGCCTTTCGAGGCGGGACGAAACAGAAACCGGTCAACGCCAAGGTTGAATTTGTGGATACCCCGGTTGGCGTTTTCATACGGATCAAAGATTTCTCCGCGTGCGGCTTCGTCCTGCGGTTGGGATGCGCAGGCGCTCAGGACAGCAAACACAGACAGCAGGATCAGAGGTTTCAGGCTGAATTTACTCGACACGGTCTTCGTTACTCCAATACATCCGTTGCGGGTACACCGGATACTTAATCAATGTGGCCTTTTTCAGCGCTTCAAGGCCCAATTCGCCGTCACATATGTGTTTCGCAATCACTTTGAAACACATAGCGTTTAACCCGCCGAAAGGAAGTAGGTAAAGTGACTCAAGTTCAACAGTTCAGAATAAGAAAAGTTTCGCCAAGGCCGTTCAGCGATGAAAAATGACGGTTTCCAGCTTTCCCAACCGCGTGTTCGCGGTTAGCGTCCGCCCGAGTCAAACAAGGTGAGGATCATCACATGAGCATTGCAGCGAAACTGGAAAGCCTGGGCGTTGCCCTTCCCGACGCACCCGCACCGGCCGCGAACTACGTGCCCTTCGTACGTGTTGGCAACATCGTCTATGTCTCGGGTCAGATTTCCAAGGCCGACGATCTGATCACCGGCAAACTGGGTGACGACATGGATGTCGAGGCAGGCGCAGCCGCAGCCAGGGTGTGCGCCATTAACCTGCTGGCCCAAGTCAAGGCGGCTTGTGGTGGCGATATCGAGAAACTCGTGCGCGTTATCAAGCTGACCGGCTTTGTGAACTCGACCGCTGATTTCACGGCCCAGCCGCAGGTCATCAACGGCGCGTCCGATTTTCTGGTCGAGGCGCTGGGCGAAGCCGGCCGCCACTCGCGCTCGGCTGTCAGTGCGGCATCCCTGCCGCTGGGTGTCGCGGTCGAGATCGAAGGCATTTTCGAAGTCCAATGACGCCATCTCTGCCAGCAGAGTTCCTGCGAGCCCCGATTGCACATCGGGCGTTGCACGACATTGCGGATCACCGCCCGGAAAACAGCCGGGCGGCCATTTGCGCGGCTGTCGCGGCCGGGTACGGCATCGAGGTTGATCTGCAACTGACGGCCGATGACCGGGCCATGGTATTTCACGACTATGACATGACCCGGCTGACCGGGCAGCCTGGCCCGATACGCCAGACCACCTGCGCTCAGGCGAAGGCCATGCATCTGCTGCATGGCGATGACGGTATTCCCACGCTGGACGAAGTGCTGGAGCTGATTGGGGGCAAGGTACCACTGCTGATCGAGCTCAAGGATCAGGACGGTGCCATGGGCACTGATATCGGACCGTTGGAACGCGACACCGTGCGGGCACTGCGCGGGTATGAAGGCCCCGTGGCGCTGATGTCCTTCAACCCCAACAGCGTTGCGGAACTGGCGCGGCTTGCCCCGCATCTGCCACGTGGTCTGGTTACGTGTTCCTACGATCCAAAGGTGGAGCTTCTGCCGCAAAAGGTTTGCGACCACTTGCGCGAAATCCCGGATTTCGACCGGGTCGGTGCCGCTTTCATCAGTCACGAGGCCGAGGATCTTTCCCGCCCCCGCGTGGCTGAACTCAAGGCGCGTGGCGTGCCGATCCTGTGCTGGACCGTTCGTGCGCCCGGGCAGGAGGCCGAGGCGCGCAAGGTTGCCGACAACGTGACCTTCGAGGGGTATCTGGCGGCACATCCGGGTTGATCCCGCCCCGGGCCGTCACAGATAAAGAACAGACGCGGGAGGGGATATGGATCAGGCACAGATTGAGGTTCGGGTTCTTGGGTCGCTCTCGCAGATACCTGCGGTCGAGTGGGACAGTTGCGCTTGTCCCGAGACTGATGATGGTGGGCGTCCGCTGGACCCGTTCACCACGCACCGGTTCCTGCTGGCGCTCGAAGAAAGCGGCTCGGTCGGGCGCGGTACCGGCTGGCAGCCGCAATATCTGACGGCTTATCTGGACGGGATGCTGATTGCTGCCGCCCCGATGTATGCCAAATCGCACAGCCAGGGCGAGTATATCTTCGACCATAGCTGGGCCCATGCCTATGAGAATGCCCGCGGGCGCTACTATCCGAAGCTGCAAATCGCAGTACCTTTTACCCCGGCAACCGGGCGCCGTTTTCTGGTGCGCCCCGGCTATGAAGGTGTCGGCACGTCGGCGCTGGTTCAGGGCGCGGTGCAGCTGGCAGCCGACAACCGGATCTCGTCAATTCACATAACCTTTTGTACCGATGATGAGGCGCGTGCAGGTGAGCAGATGGGACTGATGCACCGGACCTCGCAGCAGTTTCACTGGCTCAACGATGACTACACCGATTTCGATGCGTTTCTGAGGGCGCTGTCGTCCCGCAAGCGCAAGAACATCCGCAAAGAACGGGCACAGGCAAACGGCTTCGGCGGAGACATTCGCACACTGACAGGCGCGGATCTGCACCCCGAGTACTGGGACGCTTTCTGGCGCTTTTACCAGGATACCGGTTCGCGCAAATGGGGGGCACCCTATCTGACGCGCCAGTTCTTTGATATTGCACAGGAAACCATGGCAGATGACATGGCATTGGTGTTGGCTGAACGCGATGGGTATCCGGTTGCCGGGGCGCTGAACTTCATCGGGCGTGAAACGCTGTTCGGACGCTATTGGGGCTGTGTCGAGCATCACCCCTGTCTGCATTTCGAGTTGTGCTATTATAGAGCTATCGACTTCGCCATCGCTCATGGCCTCAAACGGGTCGAGGCGGGCGCGCAGGGCGAGCATAAGCTGGCCCGCGGCTATTTGCCCACGCGTACGCACAGTCTGCACTGGATCGGCGATCCGGGATTTGCGGACGCTGTGCAGAATTATCTGGACGCCGAAGCCCGCGCGGTGGGAGAAGAGATTGAGATTCTGACGGACTATGGCCCGTTCAGAAAATCGAACCCGGAGGAACAGCAATGACCGAACTACTGTCGACCGAGACACGCGGCCCGCTACTGGATCCGTTGTTCAGGAACGGCTGGACGATGGTCGATGACCGGGATGCAATCACAAAAACCTTTATCTTCGAGGATTTTGTCCACGCTTTTGGCTGGATGACGCAGGTGGCGATCTTTGCGGAAAAGTGGAACCACCACCCCGAATGGTCGAATATCTACCGCACCGTCGAAGTGGTCCTGTCCACCCATGACGTAGGCGGCCTTTCCGCGCTGGATGCCAAGCTGGCGCGCAAGATGGACAGTCTGCTCTAGCCCCGGTCACTGCCCGAGCCCACACCGCCCGCCAATGACGCGGCTACGCCCATCTGTTCGAATTCAGCCGGAGTAACCGTGCCATCGCTGACATTGATGCCGCCGGGAATCCGGGTTGTCTTGTTGCCGATCGACCGGACGCTGCGCGCCGCCGGGTTAATATCGAGACAACGTGTCTGATAACAGGTCAGACCATTGGTGTTGATCTGGATACGCGCCTGCCCGTCGGGACCCGTCACCACCGGGGCCTGCGGGACGTCACAGGCCGCCATCACGCTCAGAATCCCAAGGCCAATCCATTTGTTCATCAAAGGCTCCCGTCCCATCAGATCAGCCCCGGTTGTTCCGGGGCCGGTCCGTTTCAGTCCAGCTGGCCATTGCCGTCCTGGTCGGCGGCCAGAAAATCTTCGTTCATCTGTGCGTCATATTCGGCACGAGAAACCTGGCTATCGTTGTTGCGGTCCACTTTCCGGAACATGTCGAGACTTAGAAAGGGTTTCGCTTCGGCCTGACCCAGGGTGCCATTCTTGTCCTCATCCATTGCCTGAAAGGCATAGTCGGAAAAGGCGTTGAACTCGTCCCGCGACAGGAAGCCGTCGTTGTTTCCGTCGATTGCGTTCAACTCGCCCTCATGCAATTCGGCGACGCTTTCTGCGGAAACGGCACCGGCCATCATCATGGCCATGATCACTATAATACCACGTTTCATTCCGCCTCTCCTCAGCACGCGTAACGTTGACCGGACACGCCACCGGCTGCCGCGCCGGCTGCCGTCAGAATCGTCTGGCCCGACCCGCCGCCAAACTGATTGCCGATGGCCCCGCCAATCAGCGCACCACCCAAGGTCCCGCTGAGGCACGCAATCTCATGCTGCCGTGCGGCTTGCTGCTGCGGTGTGGGGGCCGGTCCACAGGCCGCCAACAAGCCTGCGCCACCTAAAATCAAAGGAAAAATCTTTAGCATCATAAACAAACTCCCCGGTTATATGTGCCAAGTATTCGCACTTCGGGGCTTTGCATCAAGTAAAATGCACTTTAACCGGCCCCGGCTTGCCCCCGGGGCCAGCCAATTTCAGATGACGTCCAGCAGACCTTCGCCGGCCGAAATTTCACATGCGCCCGGGCTTTCTTCGAGGTTCAGTGCCACGACCCGGCCATCTTCGACCAGCATCGCATAACGTTTCGATCGTGCGATCAGACCGGCGGGCGGGGCGTCGAAATCCATTCCGATGGCTTTCGTGAACTCGGATGCAGCATCGGCCAGCATGGTCAGGCCCGCATCCGAGGCGCCCGTCGCCTCGCCCCATGCTTTCATCACGAACGGATCGTTGACCGAGATGCAAATAATCTCGTCGACGCCTTTGGCGCTGAACTGATCCTTGGTGCGCATGAAGCTGGGCACATGCGCCGAATGGCAGGTCGGCGTGAACGCGCCCGGCACGGCAAAGATCACCACCTTGCGCCCTTTGGTCTTGTCCGACACCCGAACCTCTTCCGGGCCTTCCGCACCGATCTGGGTCAGCGTGGCTTCGGGCAGCATATCACCTGTTGAAATCATTTTAGCGCTCCTGTCATTTGGATTTGCAGAGTCGGTCCCTGCCGCAATATAGGTGAGCGGATCAAGTTAACCACGGGAATTCGACAGGGTGGGAGGAACATGAGCCATATTGTCGTGATTGGTGCCGGTCAGGCCGGATCTTCGCTTGTTGCCAGACTGCGCAAGGACGGGTTTGAGGGGGACATTACCCTGATCGGGGCCGAGCCGCATCTGCCCTACCAGCGCCCGCCATTGTCCAAAGCCTACCTGTTGGGTGAGATGGAGCTGGAACGCCTGTTCCTGCGACCCGAAAGCTTCTATGCCGAGAACAATATCACCCTGCGTCTTGGCCAGCGTGTCACCGCCATCGACCCAAAGGCAAAAACCGTGACCCTGGGCGATGAGGTCATTCCTTACGACGAGCTGGCACTGACCACCGGATCGGACCCGCGCCGCCTGCCCGCATCCATAGGCGGGGATCTGGACGGCGTGCACGTGGTGCGTGATCTGGCCCATATCGACGAGATGGAGCCCCGTGTGACAGACGGCGCACGCGCGTTGATCGTGGGCGGCGGTTACATTGGCCTCGAGGCTGCGGCGGTCTGCGCCAAGCGCGGGGTCAAGGTGACGCTGGTCGAGATGGCCGACCGCATCCTGCAACGGGTCGCTGCCCGCGAGACCAGCGACTATTTCCGCGCCCTGCACAGTGAATATGGCGCCGACATCCGCGAAGGCGTCGGGCTGGACCGTCTGGTTGGCGACAACGGCAAGGTCACCGGCGCGGTACTGACCGACGGTACCGAGCTTGCGGTTGATTTCGTGGTGGTCGGCGTTGGTATCGCCCCCTCGACCCAACTGGCTGAAATGGCAGGCCTGGAACTGGACAACGGCATAAAAACCGACGCCCATGGCCGCACCTCGGACCCGTCGATCTGGGCGGCGGGCGACTGCGCGTCCTTCCCGCACAAGGGCGACCGAATCCGCCTGGAAAGCGTACCCAACGCCATCGATCAGGCCGAGATCGTGGCCCAGAACATGCTGGGGGCTGCAAAGGACTATGTTGCAACGCCGTGGTTCTGGTCAGACCAGTACGATGTGAAACTGCAAATCGCGGGGCTGAACACCGGTTATGACCGCGTTGTGACCCGCAAGGGCGAGGGTCAGACCGTTTCGTTCTGGTATTACAGCGGGGATCG
This sequence comes from Ruegeria sp. N11, assembly GCF_056531525.1. NCBI lineage: Bacteria > Pseudomonadati > Pseudomonadota > Alphaproteobacteria > Rhodobacterales > Roseobacteraceae > Ruegeria > Ruegeria sp. N11. The sequence continues at coordinate 67,168 of NZ_JBQFLX010000012.1, read as the reverse complement.
GCTGATTGCTGTTGATGCGATGAACGACCCGCGCGCCTACATGGTCGGCAAGCGCCTGATCGAAATGGGCAAGACGGCGGATCCGGCGACTGTGGCCGACCCCGACGCGGACTTGAAACCGCTGCTCAAGGCGTGAGGATCATCGCCGGAGACTTCCGGGGCCGCGCGCTGGCCCCGGTCGGCAAGGGGGACGCAGGCGCGCATTTGCGCCCCACCACGGACCGGGTCCGCGAAAGCCTGTTCAACGTTCTGGCCCACAAGATCGATTTTGACGGTCTGCGGGTGCTGGACCTGTTCGCGGGCACAGGCGCATTGGGGCTCGAGGCGCTGTCACGCGGTGCATCTCATGTGACCTTTGTCGATGACGGGCGCGTGGCGCAGGGGCTGATCCGACGTAATATCGACCTGACCCGCAGTGTCGACCGCACCAACCTGATCCGCCGCGATGCGACCCGGTTGGAGGAAAACCCCGGCGCACCCTGTGATCTGATCTTTCTGGATCCGCCCTACGGCAAGGCGCTGGGCCAGAAGGCAATCGCCGCTGCCCTGACCGGCGGCTGGATCAGCGACCACGCGGTTCTGGTCTGGGAAGAAAACTCTGCCATGGTTATACCTGAGGGGTTCAGCCTGCTGGATGCACGGAAATACGGCGACACCCATATCTCATTGATGCAGCGTGGCTTTTCGGATTGAAACGACCTGCGCGGATTACAGGTTTGCAGGCTGGTCGATCCTCGGCTAGCTCAACCGAAAACAGGCGGAGGACCGTATGCACGATCTGGTCATTTTCGATTGCGACGGAGTTCTGGTTGATAGTGAGGTCATCTCGAACCGGGTCTTGATGGAAAATCTGGCGCGATACGGGCTGAGCCTTTCACTGCCGGATTGTATGTCTCTGTTCGTGGGTGGAACCATGGCAGGTGTCCGGGACAAAGCGCAGGCTTTGGGCGCGGACCTGCCCGAGGACTGGACCGATCAGGTTTATGCGGAAACATACGAAAAGCTGCGAGCGGGCGTGCCGTTGGTGGCAGGTGTGCAAAGCCTGCTGACGCTTTTGGATCAGAAGGGCATTCCGTTCTGTGTCGCGTCCAATGGAAGCCCGTACAAGATGCGGATCACATTGGGCCAGAATGGATTGTGGGACCGGTTCAGCGATGTGATGTATTCCGCCCATGTGCTGGGAACCGGCAAACCCGAGCCGGATATGTTTCTGGCCGCCGCAGAACGTTTCGGTTCGATGTCCCCGGTGGTGATCGAAGACAGTGTGAATGGCGTCACTGCCGCCATTCGTGCCGGAATGCGGTGCCTGGGGTTTGCCGCCCATGACGACGGGGCATCCCTGGCGCAACTGGGGGCAGAGGTGTTTCACGACATGGCCGACGCCCCGCGGCTTTTGGGAATTTGAGCCGGGCGTGCTACCATCCCTGATATGGACCGCGCCTTACCGTCTCCGTTCTGGACGATCACATCCGATACCGACACAACGACCGGCCCGCCGCCAAAACCGCGTCGCGCGCCCGTGTTTATCCATGACGCAATCACCCCATGGGGTGACGAGACGATGCTGCTGAAACTGCTGCGCGAGCAGGCTGCCGATCAGGAAGAATAGGTCGGGTGGAACTTTCCGCCCGGCGACAGGGTAAAGATCTCGACCCCGTCCGAGGTCACCCCTACCGAATGCTCGAATTGCGCCGACAGAGACTTGTCGCGGGTCACGGCGGTCCAGTCATCGGCCAGGGTCTTTGTCTCGGGGCGGCCCAGGTTCACCATCGGCTCGATGGTAAAGAACATCCCCTCTTCCAGTTTGGCTCCGGTACCCGGACGACCGTAATGCAGAACGTTCGGCGGCGCATGGAAGACCCGGCCCAGACCGTGGCCGCAGAAATCGCGGACAACACTCATCCGATGGGCCTCGACATAGGTCTGAATGGCATGGCCGATATCGCCGAACGTATTGCCGGGCTTGACCATTTCGATGCCCTTGAACAATGCGTCATGGGTTACCTGGATCAGCCGTTCCGCCTTGCGCGGCAGTTTGCCCGCAACATACATGCGAGACGTGTCGCCGAACCAGCCATCAACAATGACGGTGACGTCGACATTGAGGATATCGCCGTCTTTCAGCTTTTTGTCGCCGGGGATGCCGTGGCAGACCACGTGGTTCACGCTGATGCAGCTTGCGTGCTGATAGCCCTTGTAACCGATAGTGGCCGAAGTCGCGCCCGCATCTTCGACCATCTGCGTGATGAGACCGTCAATCGCGCCCGTCGTCTGGCCCGGAAAAACATGGTCGGCAATGTCGTCGAGAATCCGCGCCGCCAGCGCCCCTGCCGCATGCATCCCGGCAAAGTCACCCTGTTCATAAATGCGGATGCCGTCCTTGGTCAGACGGCCACGATGCTCTTTCATCGACGCTAAGCTCCAAATATGTCGCGCAGCATTCCTTTTACGCTGCTTGTGCAGAAAGTACCAGAGGGTGCAGGGTAGCACCTGCAGTCGGAGGGTTGCCTTATCTCTGGTAGACCCCGCGGGCAGAATGAAATAGCACATGGCAAGCCGCCGGGTTTGTGCAAATGACAGAAAGGCATGGCAATGCAAAAAGCTGATCAGCTGAGGGCCGAAATCGCCAGCATCAGCGATCTGCTCAGGAAAGGCCGGGCCGATCGGGCTTTCAAACGGGCAACCAAGGCCGCCAAGAAATGGCCGAACGTGTCGGCATTGCCAAGACTTGCCGGTCTGTGTGCGATCCAGCAGGGCAAGTTCCCTCTGGCCCAGACTTATTTCGAACGGGCATGGCGGCTGGAACCCGGAAACGCGGATTTGATCCAGAATTACGGCATGAGCCTTGTTCAGGGTGGCGACGCTGGCAAGGCGCTGGCGTTCATTGACAAAATCGGCGCGCGCGCACCCCTGACGCCACCCCAGCAGTTCATTCGCGCGATGGCGTTTCTGCGAGAGCAGAAGGAACAAAAGGCGTTGGAAGCCGTTGATCTGGTGCTGAAGCGCCAGCCCGGCAATCTCGAGGCGCAATGCCTGAAAGCCGATATTCTGGACGAATTGCGCCGCTGGGACGATGCGGTCGGGCTCCTGACGGCGCTTGTCAAACAGCATCCCAAATTTCAGTACGGGCAATTGCGCCTGTCCAAGGCTCTGGCCGGGGTCGGTCGGCTGGACGAAGCCCTGAAACACGCAGGTCTCGCGCTTGCCTTGGCGCCCGGTCATCCGGAAACACTGGAGTTCATTTGCAAGCTGCCGGGCCTGAAGCAGGACGATCTGCCTGCCTTGCGGGCTCAGGTCTCAAAATTCTTCGGCGAGGGGCCGATCGCCAACCGTGAAAGTGCCTCGCTGATTCACTTCGCTGCCGCAAGCCTTGCGCGTCTGGACAAGGACCTGGCGCAGGAAATGCATCATCTGGACGAGGCGCACAAACTGCGGCGCGACGGTTTGGAAAGTCTGGAGGAGAGCCGCGAGAAGGAATGCCGCGACCGTCTTGCTGCGCCTTTGCCGAAGGAATCTTCGGACCCGCGAACCGACATTCCACGCCCGATCTTCGTTGTCGGCCTTGCCAGATCGGGCACAACTCTGGTCGAGCGTATCCTGTCGGCACATTCACAGGTACAGGGGCTGGGAGAGCTTGCCACCGTTCAGTTCTGGGTGATGAAAGAGGAAAGCCTGCATTCACAGGCGCAACCACTGGCGGATTACTATGTCGAGCGCCTGCCCGAGTTGAACCGGGACGCCACAGCCTTTGTGGACAAGATGCCGGGCAACTACGCCTATCTCGGCGCGATTGCACAGGCCTTTCCCAATGCGCTGATCCTGAACGTCCAGCGCGATCCAAGGGACGTCGCCCTGTCGATGTGGCGCGAGAATTTCGGTGCGCAGGGGATGTATTTCACCCATGACTTCAAATGGATGGCGGCCGAGGCCAACCGTTACCGCCGCTACATGCAGCACTGGCACAAGGAACTGCCGGGCCGTATTCACGACATCCGGTACGAGTATCTGGTCAACAATCTGCAGGACGCCGCAGCAGAGCTTGCCCAAGTTTGCGACCTGTCGTTCGAAGAAAGCATGCTGACGCCGCAATCCTCATCGGACGCGGTCAAAACCGCCAGCAGCCTTCAGGTCCGCCGGCCCGTCAGCACGTCGTCGGTCGGTCGTTGGCGCGAGGTGGCGGATCACTTGGCGCCATTTGTGAAGCGACTGGATGCGGAGCTTTGGCCGGATGTGCACGAAGAGGCTCAAGACGCCGTGAAGTAAGAGGCCCAAATTCAAGGAGACCTATGAACTCCACCGTGTCAGGAAACGCAGGTAACCCGTCGGTATCTTTGTGGTGATCCAAATCTGGGTTGAAACGAAACGCCTGCGCCGTGCAAGGCGTCCTTATGTGCGAATGGATGCCAGGTTTACCCAAACACCTTCCGGCGAAATCCGCGTTCCGTAAACCAGCCGCTCGACGCCCTGCGCCTGCGCGGCCTCGAAGGCTGCCGCATAGGCGGGGTCAATATCGTCGGCCAGCGCAAACCGGTCGCAATCGGTGCGCTGCACCAGATAAAGCATAATGGCGCGGTGTCCTTGTGTGGCCATCGCCGCCAGCTCGCCCAGATGTTTGGTGCCGCGCGCGGTTACGCTGTCTGGGAACTCGGCCAGACTGGGCTTGCGGGACAGGGTGACACTTTTGACCTCGACATAGGCGTCCGGCAGGCCAGGCCCGGTCAGAAGGAAATCGATGCGGCTGTTCTGGCCGTATTTCACCTCGGCTCGGATGGTTTCATATGCCGCCAGTTCCCGGATTTCACCGGCGTTCAGTGCTGCGCGCAGGGCTTTATTCGGAACCGATGTATCGACCCCGGTGAAATGTCCGTTTTCGTGATCGACCAGCCGCCAGCCGTATTTCAGCTTTTTCTTCGGATCGTCATTGGGCTCCAGCCAGATTTGCTCACCCGGTTCGGCCAGCCCCATCATCGAGCCTGGGTTGGCGCAATGGGCTGTAACCTCGCGCCCGTCCTCAAGCGTGCAGTCGGCCAAGAAGCGTTTGTATCGGCGGATCAGGCGGGCGGGGACAAGAGGGGTTTCAAATCGCATGTCTCACGGCCTATACCTGCCCAAACGGTCGATCAAGAGGGGAGCGCACATGGCCAATCCAACCGCCGCAATGCTGGTGATCGGGGATGAAATCCTGTCCGGCCGCACCCGCGACGCCAATATGCACTATCTTGCTCAGGAGCTGACCAAGCACGGCATCGACCTGAAAGAGGTCCGCATCGTTTCAGATGAGGCACCGGCCATCGAGGCGGCGGTCAGGGCGCTGTCCGATGCGCACGATCATGTCTTCACCAGCGGTGGTATCGGCCCGACCCATGACGATATCACCGCCGATTGCATCGCCCGCGCGTTTGAAACCCCAATTGATATTCGCGCCGACGCACGTGCCCTGCTCGAGGCGCATTACGACAAGTCGGGGCTGGACCTGAACGCTGCCCGTCTGCGCATGGCGCGCGTTCCGGACGGTGCCGCACTGATCGAAAACCCGGTTTCGACGGCGCCCGGTTTCACCATCGAAAACGTGCATGTGATGGCTGGGGTGCCCTCCGTCTTTCAGGCCATGGTGGCCAGTGTTCTGCCCACGCTGACCGGCGGCAGCCCGTTGCTGTCGCAGACCCTGCGCATCGACCGCGGTGAAGGGGACATCGCGCAAACCTTGGCGTCGCTGGCCGAGGAGTTCTCCGATCTGACCATCGGCTGCTACCCGTTCCAGATCAACGGGGTCTTTGGTGCCAACGTCGTTGTGCGCGGCACCGACGGTGCCCGCATCGACGCCGCAACCACCCGCCTGGCGAAAGAGCTTCAGCTTTGAGCGTCAACTGGGAGGCCGTGGTGGACGGCACATGGCCAGCCGCCGCGTACGAAACAATCGGGCCGTTCCGGCTGCGGCAAGGGCAGGGGGGCGGCTCTCGGGTGTCCGCTGCCAGTGCGACCTCTTCCGCGACCGAAGCCGATATTGATGCGGCCGAGAAAGCCATTCTGGCACTCGGGCAGAAACGCCTCTTCTGTCTGCTTCCGGGGGACGACGCGCTGGATGCCCAGCTTGCCGGACGCGGCTACACGGTGCTTGATCCGGTCAACATCTACGCCTGCCCGGTCGGGCATTTGACGGACGTGCCGGTGCCGCGCGTGACCGTGTTTACCATCTGGAAACCGCTTGCGATCATGTGCGAGATTTGGGCGACGGCCAGTATCGGGCCGCAGCGTCTGGCCGTCATGGATCGGGCGGATGGCCCGAAGACCGGCCTGCTTCTGCGGCGCAAGGACCAACCGGCGGGAGTTGGATTCGTGGCTGTACATGAAGGGGTTGCCATGATGCATGCTTTGGAAATCCTGCCCGCTCATCGCCGACAGGGTCTGGGACAATGGGCCATGCGCGCCGCGGCCTTTTGGGCGCTGGACAACGGCGCCCATACCTTTAGCGTGATCTGCACCAAGGCAAATACCGGCGCCAATCGTCTCTATCACTCGCTTGGGATGGAGATCGCCGGAGAGTATCACTACCGCCAGCTGGCCTGAGGAGAAAGACAGCCGTGCCCGATCAAGACATGCCCACAGCGCTGAACCTGCCCATGGTCGACCCGCTGCCGCCCGAGACACAGAAGTATTTCGACATCTGCGTCGAAAAGCTGGGCATGGTGCCAAACGTGCTGAAGGCCAATGCGTTTGATATCGACAAGCTGAACGCGTTCACCGCGATGTACAACGATCTGATGCTGGCCGACAGCGGGCTGACCAAGCTGGAACGCGAGATGATCGCGGTTGTGGTCTCGTCCATCAACAAGTGTTTCTACTGCCTTGTGGCCCATGGCGCAGCCGTCCGGCAATTGTCCGGCAACCCGCAGTTGGGCGAGATGCTGGTGATGAACTACCGCGTGGCGCCGTTGGACGACAAGCAGCGTGCGATGCTGGATTTCGCCGCCAGAATGACGACAGCCAGCGCTGAGATCGAGGAAACCGACCGCCAGCGGCTGCGTGACGTTGGTTTCTCGGATCGTGATATCTGGGACATCGCCAACGTGACCGGCTTTTTCAACATGTCGAACCGGGTGGCCAGCGCCACGGGTATGGTCCCGAACGACGAATACCACTCCCAGTTCAGATGACCCGCCGCGTTGCCCTTTGCCTGTTGATGCTGGCCGCTCCGGCAGCGGCGCAGGACCTGACGATGCCTACCGGTGCCCGTCAGATCAGCGACCGTACCAGCCCGCTGGACAGTTACGCGCTGCCGACCGGTCCGTTCGCCGATGGCGCAGTCCCGACACGCGAGGTCGAGGGGCGGGTCGAACGCTTTACCTGGAAGCTTCAGGCCGGATCCAGCACGACGTTGCAGATTCTGGCCCCGCTCAGGGATCAGCTCGTCGCGCAGGGATTTGATATTGGGTTCGAATGTGAGGCCCGCGCCTGTGGCGGTTTCGATTTCCGCTTTGGCATCGAAGTGGTTCCGACACCCGACATGTATGTCGCCATTCAGGATTATCGTTTTCTGTCCGCCTCGCGCGATCAGGAAGTGCTGAGCCTGCTGGTCAGCCGCAATCCGCCCGACGGGTACGTGCAGATGATCCGTGTTACACCAGTGGCGGAAACCGCGCCGCCCCCGGTCGTGGTCGAGGAAACCGTCGAAACCGAAGGTGGCCTGCTGGCGGACTTGCAGCAGAATGGGCATGTCATTCTGGACGACCTGCATTTCAACACAGGGGAAGTTGCCTTGGGTGAGGGTCCGTTTGCCTCGTTGGCGCTGCTGGCGGGGTTTCTGGGCGACAATCCCGACCTGCGCCTGGCGCTTGTGGGCAACACCGATGACACCGGCGACCTGCAAGCCAATATCTCGGTCAGCACAAAACGCGCCCAGTCGGTCCGTACCCGCCTGATCGAGGCACATGGCGTCGCGCCGGACCGGATCGAGGCGGAAGGGGTTGGATATCTGGCACCAATCACCTCGAATGCAACGCCGGAAGGCCGCGATCTAAATCGCCGGGTCGAGGCGGTTTTGCTGATCAATTAGGTGTCAAACAGACCTGCCTAGGCTGCGACAAAAAAAGGCCCGCACAAAAGGCGTGCGGGCCGTTCAGTTTCCACGGGGAGAATTTACCAGTCCATCGGACCCTTGTCGCTGAATGAATCAGCCAGAAAATCAATGAATGCCCTTACCTTGGGCTGCGTGAAGCGGCCGGGCGGGTAGACGGCATAGACGCCCTGTACTTCATCCGGCAGGGACGGCATCGCGTCCTGTACCGCTCCGGACTTCATCGCGTCGGCATAAAGATAGCTGGGCAGATAGGCGATACCCAACCCTGAGATGGCGGCGTTCAGCAGGGATTGCCCGTCATTGACGCTCAGCCATCCGGCGGTGCGAACCTGCCGCTTTTCGCCCGAAGGTGCAGTCAGTTTCCAGACATTGCCTGATGACTGGCTGGAATAATGCAGCAACTTGTGTTCGTTCAGATCGTCAATCTTCTGCGGGCGTCCGTATTTCTCGATATAGCTGGGGGCCGCAACCATCCGTTTGACGGTTTCGGTCAGCTTGCGCGCGCGCAGCGTGCTGTCTTCCAGCTCTCCGATTCGCACTGCGACGTCGAACCCCTCTGAGATCAGCTCCACGTACCGGTTGTTCAGCACCATGTTCACGGTGATGTCGGGATAGGCCGACAAAAAGCCGGACAACACAGGCGACAGGTGATTCACGCCAAAATCCGTGGCCACGCTGATCCGCAGCAGACCCGACGGGGCGGACTGCATCGATGTCACCAACGCGTCCGCTTCGCCTGCGTCATTCAGCACCCGGCGGGCGCGGTCGTAATAAGCCAGCCCGATCTCGGTGGGCGAAACGCGGCGCGTTGTCCGGTTCAGCAGTCTAGCACCCAATCGTGCCTCAAGGCTCGATACATGCTTGGAGACAGCCGATTTGGAGATGCCCATCTTTTTGGCCGCATCTGTAAAGCCGCCCTGATCCACTACATTGGAAAAGGCTTCCATTTCGGTCAATCGGTCCATTCGCGTACCCCAGGTCTTGGTTCTTTGCCTGACCATGGCCCTGAACTTGGGCGGAAACGGGGCAGACATGGGATAATATCTGGGATTTGATTCGGATCGTTTGCACATGGGAAACGCTGAAACAGTGGTTTCCATGCACGCTACAGGACGTGCATTGTCAGCAAATCAGGGGGCAATTGCCCAATCGTGCTATGTTGAGAATGGCAAATTTGTGTCCAGGGAGGGAATCATGAAAACATTTTTTGGTGTTGCCGCGCTTTGCCTGTCCGCTTCGCTTGCGCTGGCCCAGGGTGAGACGCCGTCAAACCCCGACGCCCGGGTCTATTTTGTCAATCTCGCAGATGGTGACACCGTCCAGTCGCCGGTCACGGTGGTGTTTGGCCTCAGCGGCATGGGGGTTGCCCCTGCGGGGACGGAAAAGGAAAACACCGGCCATCACCACCTGCTGATCGACCGCCCGCCATTGGGTGAGGGCGAGGACGGAGCGGACGAGCTGTCCTATGGCCTGCCCGCTGACGACAATCACCTGCATTTCGGTGGCGGCCAGACCCAGGTAACACTGGACCTTGCGCCGGGCGAACACACGCTGCAACTGGTTTTGGGCGATGCGGGCCACGTACCGCATGCGACCCCGATTGTGTCCGAGGTGATTACGATTACGGTGGAGTAACCGCCTTACCCCGAACTTTGCGGTAGTCACCGTTAACCACGGCGGGCAAATTTTTGGCGCGCAGAGCCATGCAATGCTGACAACGTTGCCTGTCAGACAACTATGTTGACTGTCGTTTCTATCCCGCCCGAGACCTCGACATATGTCATCGAAACGTTGCGGGCCTCGGCCGGGGACATACGCCGATAGAGCGAATCCCGCTTATTGCCGGGGTTTCCCGCCTCGTAGAACTGCGTGGTCAGAACCTCGCGGTCTCTTTCTAAAACCTTGACATGGATATGCGGCGTCCGGCCCGGATAGCTGCCTGGCTTGATTGTCCGGAAACTATAGCGACCCTGCGCGTCCGTGATGTCGTGTCCAAAGCCCTGAAACCCCCGGTCGTATTGCACAGTCCGCCTGTCGCCGGGGTGAATGTATTTTCCATTCACGTCGCATTGCCAAATCTCGATCCGGTATCCTGCCCGGGGACGCCCGGCCTTGTCTGAGATCCGTCCTTTTAGGGTGATCACCTCACCTCCGGCTTCCCGAACCAGACCGACGACTTTGACCAGATCGTTATCCGCATCGGCGACGCGCATCGGTTCCGTAGGGTAGAACGGACCCTCTGCCGCATTCGGCGTCAGTTGCGCGGCAGCGGTGCGCCCTGCAACCCAGATCGCCCCGAAAAAAGTGACCGCGCCGGTGAGAAACCCGCGCCGATTGTCTTCGCCCGTTGCCATGGCCTTCTCCACAGTTGCACCCGGTCAGGTCCGCGCCCCGGCAGACGGGCACAGAACCTAAGATATAGACCGAAACCTGTGTGCGGCCAATTTCCACAAAGGCCGAACGAAGGGTCGTCTCCTTAGAACGCCGCAGCCAGCCGCGTGCCCTGATTGATTGCCCGTTTGGCGTCCAGTTCGGCGGCCACATCCGCGCCGCCGATGACATGTGGCGTAATCCCGCGTTCGATCAGCGCATCCGCCAGACTACGCTCGGACACCTGACCGGAACACAGAACGATCGTGTCCGCTGCAATCACCGTCGGGTCGGCGCGTTCTTCGCCAAAGCTGACATGCAGGCCCTCATCATCGATGCGCTCATAGTTCACGCCGCCCACGAAATTGACGTCCTTCATTTTCAGTGTCGTTCGATGAATCCAGCCGGTAGTTTTGCCCAAACCTTTGCCATGCGCCTGTTTTTTGCGCTGCAGCAGCGTGACCTGACGTTTTGGCGCTTCGGGTTGCGGCCCTTCCGGCGCAAGGCCCGAGCGGTGCTTGGCCGGGTCAGTAACACCCCATTCCTTCATCCAAGCGGGCAGGTCAGTGGTCGGGCTGTGGCCCTCTTCGACCAGATACTCAGACACGTCGAACCCGATGCCGCCCGCGCCGATCACGGCCACGGACTTCCCGACCTTGGCCTTGTTGCGCAATACGTCGACATAGCTGAGGACATTGACCCGATCCTGCCCCGGAATCTGCGGATCGCGCGGGGTGACGCCGGTGGCAATCACCACTTCGTCATATCCGGTCAGGTCCTCTGCCTCCACCTCGCGGTTCAGTTCCAGCTTCACGCCAAGATCGCTCATCATGGTGCGGTACCAGTCGACGAGGCCCCAGAATTCTTCTTTCCCCGGAACCTGCTTTGCCATGTTCAGCTGGCCGCCGATTTCGGCGGCGCGGTCGAACAGCGTCACGTCGTGACCACGCTGGGCGGCGGTCATCGCGGTGGACAGTCCGGCAGGCCCTGCGCCAACAATGGCAACGGTTTTTGGCGCCTCCGCCTGGGAAATCACCAGCTCAGTTTCATTGCAGGCACGCGGGTTGACTAGGCAGGTGGTCAGCTTGCCGCTGAATGTATGATCCAGACAGGCCTGATTGCAGGCGATACAGGGCGCGATCTTTGCGCCGTCGCCAGCGATGGCCTTGTCCACGAAATCCGCATCCGCCAGCATTGGCCGCGCCAAGGATACCATGTCGGCGCAACCGGTCGACAGAACTTCTTCGGCCACTTCGGGTGTGTTGATCCGGTTCGAGGTGATCACCGGGATCGACACCTTGCCCATCAGCTTTTTGGTCACCCACGCAAAAGCTGCGCGTGGGACGCTGGTGGCAATCGTCGGAATTCGCGCTTCGTGCCAGCCGATTCCGGTATTCAGGATCGTAGCCCCCGCCTTTTCGATCTCCTGCGCCAGTTGTACAACTTCGTCATGGGTCGAGCCGTTGGGGATCAGATCGATCATGGACAGGCGATAGATGATGATGAATTCGGCGCCCACTGCCTCGCGCGTGCGGCGCACAACCTCGATCGGCAGGCGCATCCGGTTTTCGTAGGAACCGCCCCAGCGGTCGGTGCGCTTGTTCGTGTGCGTCACAAGAAACTGGTTGAGGAAATACCCCTCGGACCCCATGATCTCGACCCCGTCATAGCCCGCTTTCTGCGCCAGAACGGCGGCAGTCACGATGTCGCTGATCTGCTTCTCGATACCCTCTTCATCCAGCTCATGCGGGGGAAACGGCGAGATCGGGGATTTGACCGGGCTGGGGGCCACGCATTTGGGGCCATAGGCATAACGGCCCGCATGCAGGATTTGCATGGCGATCTTGCCGCCCGCGTCGCGCACGCGCTGGGTCACGATGGAATGGTTCGCCACTTCTGTCTCGTTGGTCATCATCGCCGCCCCGGGCAGCACCGATCCCTCAAGGTTCGGGCCAATTCCGCCTGTCACCATCAACGCCACGCCGCCCCGCGCCCGGTCGGCATAGAATTCGGCCACCCGGTTCCAGTCGCCGGTTTCCTCAAGCCCCGTGTGCATCGACCCCATTAACACGCGGTTTTTCAGCGTGGTAAAGCCCAGATCCAGCGGGGCCAGCATGTTTGGGTACGCAGTCATGGCGGAACTCTCCCTCGTAAACTCGGCTGATAGATTGACGTTCGCGTCAACATTGTCACGTGAAACCTAACGTCATACTCTTTGCCTTCGCCGTGCCGCTTGTTACAGACGCTACACAGCATTTTCACGAGGCCGCACATGACACCTGAAGAAATCGCCAGACTGCCGTATCGTCCCTGCGTCGGGCTGATGCTGATGAATGGCGAGGGCAGGATATTCGTCGGTCAGCGTAACGACCGCCACGCCGAGGCCTGGCAAATGCCGCAAGGTGGCGTGGACAAGGGCGAAGACCCCCGCGATGCGGCCCTGCGCGAACTGATGGAAGAGACGGGCGTGACCGCGGACCTGGTTCAGATCGTGGCCGAGACCGACGGCTGGCTGCCCTATGATCTGCCGCATGACATCGTTCCGAAAATCTGGAAGGGCCGCTTTCGCGGGCAGGAGCAGAAATGGTTTCTGCTACGCTTTACAGGCCGTGATGATCAGATCGATATCCAGACCGAACACCCGGAATTTACCCGCTGGAAATGGCAGGAACCCGCACACCTGGTCGACGAGATCGTTCCGTTCAAGCGGGACGTGTACCAAAGTGTGTTGGAGGCCTTTGAAGAATACCTGTCCTAAGTCAGGCGTCCGTCAGCCGACTTGACTGCGTGATGACTATGCCTTGCGCCTACCGGCACAACGGCCCACCGCCGCGTCGGGCGGTGTCGAAATGAAAATGGCCTTTGTGAAACCGGTCTGAATCTGGGCCGAGAACTGTTCCGAACAGACCACAGGCACCCTTGTGCAGTTCACGCAAAACGTCGCTGTTGTCCTCATCTGTCCAACCGTCGCCCACCGTGATGATGGTGCCGTCCCAGAGCACAAAGGAAGAAATGTCCACGGCACGGCCCCTGGCGTGTTCCGACAGGCGCGCGCGCGGCCGGTTGTTCTGCGTCCGACAGGCGTAGTGGCCTGCAAGCCGCATTCCTTTCAGGCCGCCGCCCTGATCCGCGAATGCCGGCTTGGCCGTGTTTTCAATCCAGGTCTTCAGCGTGATTGCGGTTTCGCAATCCATCAACGCCAATTGACTGAGCGCAACATCCGAGATCTTTCGGACACGAACCGGGTTCGCGATCCTGCACCCCCTGTATGGCCCCGATATCTGTTTGAGCGTTTCGCCCAGAATGGTCCAGTCTTTGCACACCGCACCCCGATTGCGCATTCGTTCGCGTCCCAGGGCAATGTTGCGGAACTTGCAGGGTCTTAGTTGCGGTCGCCGCGACTCGGTGACTTCGGTCCCGGGTGTTTCGGCAGGCAGGTCCGATGCCTTGTCCGATTCAATCGCGCCGATTTCAAAGGCAACCAGATCGACCGCGTTTCGCACCGGGCTTTCGGCACAGTCCGGTTCGGCCTGCGCTGCGGCGGCCCATAGCACCAGAAGTGCGACCAGACCCCGCCTCAACGCGCTGAATCCATAGAAAGGTTCTTCACATTCAAATTCCGGGACGCCGCTGACTTGTGGGCACATCCGGATCGGGAACGGGTAAAGAATGGTCCCAGAAAGGAATTATCGCATTTACGTGCCAAATTAAGTTTCGCTTTTCAAACAGTGCCAGAACGCCGGGAGCAGCGAAGGGCTTCGGCTGAATGATAAGAAGAAATGCCTTCGGTTGTTAAACAGTTTTTTCCAAGCGATCAGAACACGTCGGCGCAATGTTACGCAGAAATACCCGCGCCCGATCCGCCGATCCTGAAAAAGAAAACCCGCCAGCCGATCCGGCAGGCGGGTCAGGAACGCATCCATGCAGGGGTCAGAGCAATCCTTCTTCCCGCAACAGCGCAACCAGATCCGCCTCGGGCCTGGGTCCGATATGGCTGATGACTTCACGGGCGCAGATATTGCCGATCCGGGCGCATGTCTCATAATCCCGGCCTGTGGCCATACCGAACAGGAACCCGGCAGCGAACTGGTCGCCTGCGCCGGTCGCATCCACCGGTACAACCTTCTGAACGGGAACGTCGATGCGCTGTCCTTCGTGCAGAATCGTCACACCGTCGCCTGAGCGGGTGCATACGACCAGCCGACAAATCTCGGCGGTTTTGGCCAACGCTTCTTCCAGGTCGTCAGTTTCGAACAGCGACTTGATCTCGGCTTCGTTGCCGATTACGAAATCCAGCTCGTTCTCGATCAGCAGAAGGAAGTCCACCCGGTGGCGTTCCACGCAGAAGGGATCTGAAATGGCGATACCCGCCTTGCCGCCGCCTTTGTGGCAATTGCGCGCGGCCTCAAGGAACGCGGCCTTGCCCTTTTCCTTGTCAAACAGATAACCCTCAAGAAACATGATCTGGCTGTTGCCTGCCACGTCGGCCGGAACGTCCTTGGACGACAGTTCCGAGGAAATCCCCAGATAGGTGTTCATCGACCGTTCCCCATCTGGAGAGACAAAGATCATTGAACGCGAGGTCGGCAGTTCACCACCCGGGACCGGGGCGTTCACGAAATCCACACCGTCTTCGTTCATCGCGTTGGCATAGAACCGGCCCAGCGCATCGTCATGCACCCGACCGATGAAGGCAGCGTCCAGCCCAAGCGCTCCGGCCCCGGCGATGGTATTGGCCACCGAGCCACCGGGCGTCTGGACCCGACTGCCCATCGCGGCGTACAGCACCTCGCCGCGCTCGCGTTCGATCAGTTGCATGATGCCTTTCTCGATGCCCATCAGCTCAAGAAAGCTGTCATCGGCTTGGGAAATCACGTCAACGACGGCATTTCCAATGCCGACAAGCTGGTAGGTTTTCATAGGTTCTTGTCCTCAAATTGACAGAGATCGCGGATAATGCAGGTTCCGCACAGAGGTTTGCGCGCTTTGCAATGATAGCGGCCGTGCAGGATCAGCCAGTGATGCGCGTGCAATTGGAAATCGGCCGGAATGTTGTCTTCGATGGCACGCTCGACGGCATCCACGTCCTTGCCGGGGCAGATCCCGGTTCTGTTTCCAACGCGAAAGATATGGGTGTCCACCGCCTGCGCCGGTTGCCGCCACCACATGTTCAGCACCACATTGGCCGTCTTGCGCCCCACCCCCGGCAGCGATTGCAGCGCGGCACGGGAGTTGGGAACTTCGCCGCCATATTCCTCGACCAGAATTCGGCTCAGCTTGATGACGTTCTTGGCTTTCTGTCGAAACAAACCGATGGTCTTGATGTGTTCAATCAGACCCTCTTCGCCCAGTTCCAGCATCTTCTGCGGTGTATCTGCGATCATGAACAGCGCGCGCGTGGCCTTGTTGACACCCGCATCGGTTGCCTGCGCCGAAAGCGCCACCGCCACGACTAGGGTGTAGACATTCACATTTTCCAACTCGCCTTTGGGTTCCGGGTCGGCTTGTTGAAAGCGTGTGAAGATCTCTCGGATCGTGTGGTAGTCGAGTTGTTTAGCCATCCAGAACGGTATGCCCTGCCGGATCGCTGCCCGCAATTAAAAAGGCGGGAAATTGGCAATACGAATGGCCGAGTGTCGGGGCTGCTATCGGAGTTTCACGCCTATAGCCCTCGGAGCTCCGCCCCATTTGACTCCAACCGCTCCTTGACCTTCGCCCAGTTTGCTGGATTAGCAGCCAGAACAGCCGTCGGGTCTATGTGCACCCGATACCCCCGGTTCAGCGCCCCCTGCGCCGTCTTGTTGACGCAATGACAACCATCAAGGCCGGTCAGGATCAGTGTTCCGATCCGATTGTATTCCAAAAACTGTTCAAACGCATTCGAGGAAAAGGCATCACCTATGGATTTCACAAATTCCGCGTCCGCATCCAGCCCGAGGCGCGGATCGGTCTCGATCCCGGCTGACCCTTCATTGCCACGCCCCTGATTGAACCAGCCGTTCAGAAGGTTCGCCAGCTTTCCGTTGAAAACGTGCCGAATGGCGATCACGGGCATTCCGGTTTCGCGGGCCTGCCTGACGGAGTCTCTGATGTTCGAAATGGCACCATCCAACTCCGCTGCATCCCATCCGGGTATTGAGGTGAAATCAGTCTGCATGTCGATCACCACCAGCGCCGTTTCAGGACGAGCGGCCAGATCAATTGCCGGTCCGGTTGTTGGCGTGCCGATCCTGCGAATTTCATTGAGAACATAGAGAACCGCGATCACACTTCCAGTGACGATAATCCAAAGAACCGACATCTCATACCTCCTCAGTCAGATTGGCAAAAAACCGAGTGAGCGCCAGTTGCACCTTGTGGTGAGTCGCAAGCTCTTCGGGAGAGAAGTCTGTGGAAAAACTGGCCAGTTTTGACATTTCATCTGTTCTGATCGCAGTGATGATGTCTTGGCCCGCAGGTGTCAGCCGATAGCAGTAAGAACGCGCGCGCTTGGGGTTGGCGCGACTGTCGACCAGACCGGCCTTCATCACTTCCTGCAGGATGCGCGCGACGTATTGCCGTTTTAGCTGCAACTCGATGCACAACTGTGGGGCTGTCGCTCCGGGGAAAAGGGATAACCCCTCAAGGATCGCACGTTGTCCAACAGTTACGCCTTCGCGATTGCTGCCGCGTTCAACCGCGGCTGTAATGTTGCGCAGCAGGGGCCGCGTGGCCTGAACTGCCTGATAGAGCTGATCCAACGAATGTTCCATGCCCTCAATCTTGATGGGTGCAAAACGATTCGTCAACTCAGTTGACAAAAATATGCGCAGGTTCCGGGTCGCGGCATTGGTCTGAGCGCGGTAATGTTAATGCAAGCGAAGAGGTGCAACATGAACGTCCAGAATCCAGAAACCGGCTATCACTACAACGTCATGCGCCGGGCCATCGATCTGATCGACCAGGGCGGCGAGGCGCTCAGCCTCGAAGAGCTTGCTCGCCAGATGGACATGAGCCCCGCGCATTTTCAGCGGTTGTTTTCGCGCTGGACCGGGGTGTCTCCGAAACGTTACCAGCAATATCTGACGCTGGGCCATGCAAAGGCACTGCTGAGGGAACGGTTCACCACATTGGAAACCGCGCACAATGTCGGCCTGTCCGGCAGTGGCCGCCTGCACGATCTGTTCCTCAAATGGGAATCCATGAGCCCCGGCGAATATGCCCGCAAAGGCGAAGGACTGGCGATCTTCTGGGGCTGGTTCGAAAGCCCTTTTGGCCCGGCTTTGGTCATGGGAACGGAAAAGGGCATCTGCGGTATCGCGTTTGCGTCCGAGACGGGCGGGGAAGCAGCGATGGAGGACATGGTCGCGCGCTGGCCGAATGCGGAGTTTGTGGAAAACTCCGAACGCCTGAACCCTTGGGTGCAAGGTGCCTTCGGGCCCAGCCGCGCCGAGACGCCGCTGCACCTGCTTGGCTCACCTCTGCAGATCAAGGTGTGGGAAGCACTGATGCACATCCCGTCAGGTCAGGTCACGACCTATTCCGAAATTGCGCAGCGGGTCGGTTCGCCACAAGCCGTGCGCGCCGTGGGAACAGCCGTGGGCCGCAACCCGGTAAGCTGGCTGATCCCCTGCCACCGCGCCCTGCGCAAATCCGGCGGGTTGGGCGGCTATCACTGGGGGTTGCCGGTGAAACGCGCGATGCTGGCATACGAAGCCGCGCAGGCGGATGCCTGACGCCCAGTAAGCGAGGCACCCTCGGGTGCCGCGCATCTGACTTGTTGTGGCGCGTTACTCTGCCGCCCAGCCGCCGACGGCTTTGACTTCCAGAAAATCCTCAAGCCCCCAGACGCCGCCTTCGCGCCCATTGCCGGATTGCTTCATGCCGCCAAAGGGCGAGCCGGCACTGCGGGACTGGCCATTCATCTCAACCATGCCGGACCTCAGGGCGCGGGCCATCCGGTTGGCGCGCGCACCGTCCTGTGTCTGGACATAGTTCGTCAGGCCGTAGGGCGTGTCATTGGCGATCCCGATGGCCTCTTCCTCGGTGTCGAAGGGGATCATGGTCAGGACCGGGCCAAAGATCTCTTCGCGGGCGATGGTCATCTGGTTGTTGGCATCGGCAAACACGGTGGGTCGCACATAGTAACCCTTGTTCAAACCTTCAGGCCGACCGGTGCCGCCCGCGACCAGGCGCGCGCCTTCGTCAATGCCTTTCTGGATCAGGTCCTGAATCTTGGTCCACTGCACCTCATTCACGACCGGGCCAATGTGGCGACCTTCTTCGGCGGCGCTGCCGACAGTGACCTTACCTGCCACTTCGGCCGCCGTTTCGACCGCCTGATCATAAATCGGACGTTGCACCAGCATACGGCTGGGCGCGTTGCAGCTTTGGCCCGTGTTGTTCATCATGTGCAGAACACCGCGCTTGACCGCCTTTTCGTCCGCGTCGGCGAAGACGACATTGGCGCCCTTGCCGCCCAGTTCCAGATGAACTTTCTTCAAGGTATCAGCCGCGCTTTTCGAAATTGCGGTCCCAGCACGGGTCGAGCCGGTGAAGCTGACCATATCCACATTCGGATGCGCAGACAGTTGCGAGCCGACCCCGGCGCCATCACCGTTGACGAGGTTGAACACACCGGGCGGAAAGCCTGCCTCGTCCATCATCTCGGCAAAGATCATCGCGTTCAGCGGGCTTTGTTCCGAGGGTTTCAGCACCATGGTGCAGCCCGCGATCGCCGCCGCACCGACCTTGAGCGTGATCTGGTTCATCGGCCAGTTCCATGGGGTGATCAGGGCCGCCACGCCGACGGCCTCGTAGATGATTCGGTCATTTGGGGCGTGATCGCCCAGCGGACGCTCGAACTCAAAGGTTTTGGCGGCCCGGATGAAGTTCTTCAGGTGCCAGATACCTGCACCTGATTGCTGGGTGCGCGCCATGTCGATCGGCGCACCCATCTCAAGCGACATCGCCTGCGCCAGATCTTCGCTGCGGGTCTGGTAGATATCTGCAAGTTTTTCCACCATTGCGATCCGCTGCGCCACCGGTGTCGCCATCCAACCCGGCAGAGCCGCCTTGGCAGCAGCGACTGCAGCGTCGGTATCCGCCTGCGAGCCCAGTGAAATCACCGCACATGGTTCCTCGGTCGAGGGGTTGATGACGTTGAAATCCTGGGGCGCTGACGGCGCGACCCACTGTCCGTTGATGTAGAAATTGCGTTTCTCGATCATGGCCTGTCCTCCTGACCCTGTTGCTCCGGCTTCGGGCTCGGCGTCACTCTGTCATTGCCGCCAAATACGGGCAAGAGATAATTTGATCAAATTATTTCTGCGAATTGCTGACAGCTTTGCCCTGCATATGGTTTAACAATTGCGGAAAGTGTTTAGGTTTACGGCAACCGACTCGGTTTTTTCACAGGAAAGGAGATGCCCCATGGGTTTGCGCATCAACGATACCGTCCCGAATTTCACTGCAGAAACGGATCAGGGCACTGTTCAGTTCCACGATTGGATCGGCGACAGCTGGGCCATCCTGTTTTCGCACCCCAAGGATTTTACCCCGGTCTGCACCACCGAATTCTCGGCTGTGGCGCAGCTGAATGATGAATGGGCTGCACGTAACACCAAAGTGATCGGCGTGTCCGTCGACGGTGTGGAAGATCACAAGAAATGGAAAAAGGATATCGAGGCCTATGGCAATGCCAACCCCGGTTTCCCGATTATCGCCGATGACGGTCTGGCGGTATCCAAGGCCTTTGACATGCTGCCTGCCGAAGCCTACCTGCCCGATGGCCGCACACCTGCCGACAGCGCCACGGTGCGGTCGGTCTTTATCATCGGGCCGGACAAGCAACTGAAGCTGTCCATGACCTATCCGATGACTGTCGGCCGCAACTTTGCCGAGATCCTGCGCGCGCTGGACGGGCTGCAGATGAGCGCGAAGGGCGTTGCGACCCCAGCAAACTGGGTGCCGGGTGAGGATGTGATTATCCCGCCCACCGTGTCGAATGAAGATGCCAAAGCGAAGTTTGGCGAGTTCGAGACGATCTTCCCCTATCTGCGCAAGACCAAGGCGCCGTCGTAACGGCTGCCTGGGTCCAAGGGGGGGCTGCCTCCCCCCATCGCGCCCCTCGGGGCGCGATTTCTCCCGAAGGTACTTTCTATCTGATTACGGCAGTGGTCTCTGTGGGTGCAGGTGTAGCTTCGCCCGATAGGCAGCGCGCTTGAATTCCCGTGTCAGCTTGTCGCTGAGCGGCGGTTTTGTCTGAATGGTGGAGCCGCCTATTTCCCGCGCCACTTCACGGTTGCCGCTGCCCAGCAGGGCGTGGATCGGCTGGCCGGTCAGCCAGTGCATTTGCTGAAACGTGTCCACCGGGCGGTCGATTTCGTTGGTTGCGGCCAGCAACCGTTCTGCGGCGCGCCGGCCAACCATCTGGCACACGCATTGCAATCCGATGACTTTCGGCAGGATCAGTTTCAAACCGTTCTGTTCCGCCAGGGTCTGCACCGGCACTTCGCGCTGTTTCACCGGGATACGGATATATTGGTCGGGGGTCGCAAGAGAGTCCAGCATGTCCAGTGCTTGGGCCATGCGGGGGGGGTCTATGCGCAGATCATCCTCGGTGATGATGGCCAGTTCGATCTGTTCATCGACCATCTTTTTCCAGATCCGCCTGTGGCTTTCGAAGACGCCGATTTCAGCGGGGCGCAGTGGAAACGGATAATGGGGGCGGTGCAGGTTGCCGGGATGCAGACTGACATGCGCGATCTGGTCCGGATCGCGACCATTCACGGCCTCGAACAATTCGGCATTGGGAAGGTCTTGGCACAACTGATCGGCATTGGCGCGGCGCGCTGTGCTTGAGGACATATGAATGACAAAGGATCGCATGCCCCCGTGCATAGATCACGAGGGCACGCGGGGAAAGCGAAACCGGAGGGAAACACTTTCCCGTACCGCGTCAGAACTTGTAACGCAGGCCGAGATTTATGCTGAACGTATCCAGATCGTCCTCGACCGACCCGGTCAGCGCGCCGTTTGGCGCCAAACGATCGGACGAAACATCAAAGGCGCGCGAATAGCGGGCATCGGCGATGAAGGCGGTGTTGTCATTGATGTCATACGCCGCCCCGGCAATCAGTTGTGCAGCAAAATCGGTGCCGCTGTCGTTCAGCTCAACCCCCGGACCATAGGCGAAGTCCAGATCTGAATAGGTCGCACCCAGACCAAAGCCGAAATAGGGTGTCAGCGGTCCGCTTTGTTTGATGTCGAACAGGATGTTCGCATACAGCGAGGTCTGAGTGACATCGCCCGAGATATTGCCCTCGGTCGCCGGTCCGTTGCCAGTGAAGTTCACCCCGTCCACATCATTTTCGCGATAGGACAATTCCAGCTCGATCCGGGTTCCGATCCTGTCGTTGGACCATTGCGGAACTTCCGTCCCGATTGCCACGCCAAGCCAATAGCCCGAGTCGAAATCGGTATCAACTGATTGGTTTGCGCCACCGATCGAGCCCGAAAAATCGCTGTCCTGCAACCGGCTGTAGCCGGCGAAGCCCTGAATATAAGCGCCCTCGGTCAGGCTTTGCGCGCCAGCGGCGGAAACGCCCAGGCCAAATGCGGCAGAGGCGAGGATGAAACGGGTGATCATGGTCATGTCCTTTGTTCCGTAAGATGCACGGGGCACATGTGGGGCGGATCGGAACAAACGAAAGCCGGTTCCCGATCAACTCGGGTCACGGTGGATTTGAACAGTGTGAGTGAATAATTTCGCCGGTGGCATCGGCCCTATTGGCAATGGTGCAAGCCGCTCTAATGTATGAGGAAAACAACCGCAGGCGCATGAGATTGCGGCTCACGCGCCCGCATCGTCTTAGTGTATGAAATGCAGGGTCGAAAAGCTTTGCCGCCAGTCTGAAACTTGCCCCGCTATATCCTTTTTTGCCAGACCGTCTGCAATCAGCGCGGCCAGATGTTCGGCGTCGGCCGCAGTCATGCCCCACCGGACCAGTTCCGGTGTTCCGATGCGCAGGCCGTTCAGATCGCCGGCGACAGCGTTAACGGGCAACCCAATACCACAGGCCAGGAAACCCGCATGCCGCAGTGTTTTTGAGGCCGCTTGCCCGCCACCATAGGGTTCCGCCAGCACGGCGAACTGATGCGAGGCGGTAAAGCCCCCGGCACCCGCAAAAACCGGAACCCCTCTGGCATCCAACGCTTCGGCCAGCGCTTTGGCCATCGCAATCATCGCCGCCGCGTATTCGGCACCAAAATCGCGCCAGTCCAGCATCGTCAAAGCCAGGGCCGCCGATTTGGCCGCGTCGAAATTGGCCGTCATGCCGGGAAAGGCGATGCGATCCAGCGCCTGCGCGATCTCGGCGTCATTGCTGACGATCAGTCCCCCCGCTGGCCCGCCCAGGCTTTTGTAGGTGCTCATGGTCATGAAATGCGCGCCTTCGGCCAGCGGGTTGCGCCAAGCCTTTCCGGCAATGATCCCACATTGATGCGCGGCATCGAACATGACCTTGGCATCGATTTCATCAGCGATGGCACGGATTTCGGCGACCGGATGTTCAAACAGGTTCAGGCTGCCGCCAATCGTGATCAGGCGAGGCCGTTCCGTCAGCGCGATCTGCCGCAACTGGTCCAGATCGACCGTATACCCATCGGGATTGACCGGCGCTTCGATGGTTCGCAGGCCGAACAGCCCGGCACAGCCGGCCAGGTGATGGGTGACATGCCCGCCGATTGACGCGGGTGGTGCGATGATCGTGTCGCCCGGTTTGCAGGTGGCCATAAAGCCGTAAAGATTCGCAATCGCCCCAGAAGGTACCCGGATTTCGGCATATTTCGCATCGAAAATCTCGGCACACAGCTCGGCCGCGATCACCTCGATCTCTTCAATGGCTTCCAGGCCCATCTCGTACTTGTCGCCGGGATAGCCCAGCGAAGGGCGCGAGCCGATGCCCGAGGCCAGCAATGCCTCGGCCTTCGGGTTCATTACGTTTGTGGCAGGGTTGAGGTTGAAGCACTCTTTCTCGTGGATGTCACGGTTTCGTGCCACAAGCTGGTCAATCCGCCCCAGCAGATCTGCCGAGGACGCCTGTGCCGTCCTGGCCGCGATATCCTGCACAAGTGTCTCGCATGCCGCAGGGACCCAGGCCCGTTGTTCGATTGTCATATCCGTGTCCTCCATTTGCGGCCAAGATTGATCACTTCGAATGACAGCGCAAATCAGATTTGCTATTTCTTGGCGTAGAAAAGCTAAGGCTAGGAAATTGCCCGTTTCACCACGCCGCCCCAAGGGGCCACCCATGAACGCCCTGCGCGCCTTCGAGGCCGCGGCGCGTCACGGCAGTTTTGTCGCCGCTGCGGATGAACTGAACGTCACGCCCGGTGCGATTTCCCAGCATATCAAGGCGTTGGAGGGCTGGGCAGGGGTGACATTGTTCCGCCGGAATGCGCAGGGCGTACAGTTGACCCCGGCTGCCCGCAGTCTGAGCCGCGAATTTACTGAGGCCTTTGACGCGCTTGCATCCGCGACGCAAAGCCTGAGGAACCAGCAACCCAATGCGGATATCCATATCGCCGCTCTGCCGTCGGTCGCGCAGCTTTGGCTGCCCGCCCGGCTTGGGCGGATCCGGAAAATCTATCCTGATATCAATTTCTCGGTCACCGCGCTGGAATCACCGCCCAGCCTGACGCGCGAGTTTTTCGACCTGTCCGTATTCTTCGCCATCCCCGATGGCAGCGCCGAGCAGGTGGTCCTGGCCAGGGATATCATCTTTCCCGTCTGCACTCCGGCAATGGCCGAAGACGTCGCAAAGGGTCGCGATCCAGGCACCCTTCCATTGCTGCACGATCAGACATGGCAGGACGATTGGGCGATCTGGTCGGATAAATCCGGGCGGGCGCTGGCTGATCCGCAAAAAGGGCCGCGCTATTCCCTGTACAGTCTGGCTGTCGAGGAAGCCAAATCCGGGGCGGGGGTCTTGATGGGCCATGCCTGCCTGATCGAACAGGCGCTGCGCATTGGATTGCTCTGCCCGTTGTTTCCCGAAAGATGCGAGAGCGGCCTGTCACTGGTCCTGAACCGCCCGCACAGGACCCGGCGCAGGCCAGAGGTCGATGAAATCGCCGACCTGCTGAAACAGAGCGTTCAGTCGCCGGAAACCCGACCTGAAAACCAAAGCCCATAAAAAAGACCCCGGCCAAAGCCGGGGTCTTCTGTATCTCCGAAAAAGGGGCAGATTACTCTGCACTTTCCTCTTTCTTTTCTTTCTTCTCGGGGACGATCTCTTCACCGGTTTCCTGATCGACGACTTTCATCGACAGGCGAACCTTGCCACGATCGTCAAAGCCCAGCAGCTTGACCTTCACTTCCTGACCTTCCTTCAGAACATCCGACGGATGGTTCAGGCGGCGATTTTCGATCTGGGACACGTGCACCAGACCGTCGCGCTTGCCAAAGAAGTTCACGAAGGCACCGAAGTCGACGATTTTGACCACTTTACCGGTATAGACCTGACCTTCTTCCGGCTCGGCCACGATCGAATAGATCATGTCATAGGCCTTCTTGATCGATTCACCATCCGGCGAGGCGATCTTGATGACGCCGTCGTCGTTGATGTCGACCTTGGCACCCGAAACCTCGACGATCTCGCGGATGACCTTGCCACCCGAGCCGATTACTTCGCGGATCTTGTCGGTCGGAATGTTCATGGTCTCGATGCGCGGAGCGTGGACCGAGAATTCGTTGGTCTCGGACAGGGCTTTGCCCATCTCGCCCAGGATGTGCATCCGGCCTTCTTTGGCCTGTGCCAGAGCGGTTTCCATGATCTGCGGCGTGATGCCTGCGACCTTGATGTCCATCTGCAGCGAGGTGATGCCGTTCTCGGTACCCGCCACCTTGAAGTCCATGTCGCCCAGGTGATCTTCGTCACCCAGGATGTCGGTCAGAACGGCGTACTCACCGTCATCTTCCAGGATCAGACCCATGGCCACACCGGCAACCGGTGCTTTCAGCGGAACACCCGCATCCATCATCGACAGCGAACCGCCGCAGACAGACGCCATCGAGGACGAGCCGTTGGATTCAGTGATCTCCGACACCACGCGGATGGTGTAGGGGAAGTCGGTCGGCGCAGGCAGAACCGCCTGCAGCGCACGCCATGCCAGCTTGCCGTGGCCGATCTCACGACGGCCGGGCGAACCAACGCGGCCAACTTCACCAACCGAATACGGAGGGAAGTTGTAGTGCAGCAGGAAGTTCGATTTGAAGTTGCCGTGCAGCGCGTCGATGAACTGCTCGTCATCACCAGTGCCCAGCGTGGTCACGGCCAGCGCCTGCGTTTCACCACGGGTGAACAGGGCGGAGCCATGCGTACGCGGCAGCAGCGAGGTTTCGGCTTCGATGGCGCGGACATCAGTGGTCGAACGGCCGTCGATGCGTTTGCCGCCTTTGACGACGTCGCCGCGCAGGATGCCAGCTTCCAGCTTTTTCATCGCGGAACCCAGGTTCGCGTCTTCCAGCTGTTCCTCGGTCAGCGCTTCCTTGATCGCTTCACGGGCAGCGGCAACAGCGGCGGTGCGCTCCTGCTTGTCGGTGATCGCGAAGGCGGCGCGCATCTGCTCTTCACCGGCTGCGGCAACAGCGGCGTAGAGGTCCGAATAATCGGGCGCTTGGAAATCGAACGGCTCTTTAGCGGTTTCTTCGGCCAGATCGATGATCAGGTCCAGAACCGGCTGAATCTGCTCGTGCGCAAAGTTCACGGCGCCCAGCATTTCGGCCTCGGACAGCTCGTACGCTTCGGACTCCACCATCATCACGGCGTTCTTGGTGCCGGCGACAACCAGATCCAGACGCTGTTCGGGGTTCAGGCGCAGGTCCTGCATGTCGTCCACGGTCGGGTTCAGGACGTATTCGCCATCCACGAAACCAACACGGGCACCAGCGATCGGGCCCATGAACGGCGCGCCCGAGATGGTCAGGGCAGCCGAGGCGGCGATCATCGCAACGATGTCGGGGTCGTTGACCAGATCGTGGCTCAGCACGGTGCACATCACCAGAACTTCGTTCTTGAAGCCGTCAACGAACAGGGGGCGGATCGGACGGTCGATCAGACGCGCGGTCAGCGTCTCTTTCTCGGTCGGGCGCGCCTCGCGCTTGAAGAAGCCACCCGGAACCTTACCGGCGGCATAGTATTTCTCTTGGTAGTGCACGGTCAGCGGGAAAAAGTCCTGACCGGGCTTTTGGCTTTTGGCAAAGGTCACGTTGGCCATGACGCTGGTTTCGCCCAGCGTGGCAATCACGGTGCCGTCCGCCTGACGGGCAACCTTGCCGGTTTCCAGTGTCAGCGTCTCTTCGCCCCACTGAATCGATTTCTTTGTTACATCAAACATATGCGTATCCTAGAAGGGAGCACTCCCGGCCCTCCGGGTCTCCCGTTTGCATGGCGGCCCCATTGCCGCCGACCCCACTTTATCTTCCATTCGAGTGCCGGGGTCAGGGCACAACGTCTCAGATACCCGCGCGCATACATGAGTTTTGGCCCGAAGGGAAGGGAAACCGGATGCCGATAGCGAAAGGGTGCCGAAAGCGTTTAGAAAGACCGTTCGCGCGATTTGCGCAGCGCGCGGATGTCTTGCGGGGGCTCTGCCGTCGGCGCGGTTGTGGCACTTGGTGCACCTTTGTCTTTGGACTTTAAAAGCGCCAAAGCAGATACGGACCAGAGCCACGCATTCAGCCACAGCAGTGCGCCGCTTACGACGAGCCCTCTCAGGATGATCTCAAGGTCGAAGTCAGGCAAAGTCTGGACGGTCAAGATCGAAAACATGGACAAAATGATGGGAAGTAATGCGTAAACCGCCGTGAGTATGCCGAAATAAATCTGCAGGAAAATCGAAACGAAAAAGACGCAGAACAGCGGGATAAAGCTGCGCCTGAACCCGCTAAAAAACGCATGGCTTGGCGCACGCAGCCCAGCGGATTGTGCGGCACTTGCCATAGGCACTGCCATGACCGCGTAGAATGCGGCTAATACGAGAAAAAAAATGATTAATTTGCTGCCCACTGCGATTAGCGCGAACGCGACCTGAGTGCTTTCGGCTGCATTTTGCAGAGCGCTCCAAGAGAAGGGTTCACCCACCTGCCAGATGGCAAACAAGATAGCGGACAGGTTCACAATGAAGGTCAGGCACCACAGTGCCGCCGCAAAGAACAATCCGTACATTACCGAATACAGAACCAAAGCCTTGTAATCCGTGCGCCGCGTTTCCCCCTTCAATGCCAGAGCAGCGCGTATCCCGAACAGGCTGATGAAGGCGCTTGTAATCGGCTCGCTGACGTGACCGGCCAGCCCGAGGGTGAAAACATCCAGAACCATCCACACAACTATTGAGGCGAGGCTGATCGCAAGGATGGGGAAATCATGCGGGGAGTGACGCGGAGCGACAGCACGAATGAGTTCAGAATTAGAAGCATTTAACAGGCTTTCGGCATAGCCTTAAGTTGTGCAGGCAGACACACCTCAACCCACTGGCAATGTCAAATGCGTGGGTCGACCGCTCTAAAAAAAGAGGTTCGATGGCCACAACAAAAAACGCCCGCCAAAATGGCGGGCGTTTGAAACAAATGCAAAAAGCGATTAGCGGCGGATGCCCAGCTTTTTGATCAGGTCCTGGTAGCGCGCTTCTTCCTTGCCTTTCAGGTAGTCCAGCAGCTTGCGGCGCTGAGCAACCATCTTCAGCAGACCACGACGACCGTGGTTGTCTTTCTTGTGGGTCTTGAAGTGCTCGGTCAGGGTGTTGATGCGCGAGGTCAGGATGGCAACCTGAACTTCAGGCGAACCGGTGTCGCCCTCTTTGGTTGCGAATTCTTTCATGACGCGTGTTTTTTCAGCGGCAGTGATCGACATCGGGGTCTCCTTTGAAAGGTTAGAGTGAATGGCGCAGGCCGGGATGTCGTCCAGCGCAGGCCCATGGAGAAAACCGCACCGATTCCGATGCGGATGCGCGCGTATAGGCGCATTTGCGGCAAATGGCAAAGGGAATCTCCTGGCTCAGTCCTGAAGGCCCAGCTGTTCCAGTTCTGCTTCGGTCATGAATTGGATATCATCTGCCGTGATACCTTCGGCACCGAGCAGATGCGCCACATCCTGCCCGTTGACCATCACCCGGATCAGGTTTTCGTCTTCGGCGTCGGTTTCCAGACGAATATCGGGTTCTTCAGCGTCATTCCAGGAAATCAGCAACTTGTCCTGCCCTGGCTGAAAACCCATTACTGCGACCTGATCGTCGTCGTCCTCGGGGCTCAGAACAAATGTATCCGCGTCCTGTCCGCCAGTGACGATATCGCCGCTTTCCGCCAGAATCGTGTCTTCCCCTGCGCCACCGTTCAGGAAGTCTGCTGATTGTTCCGCGTCGCCATCGTCGCCTGAAATAAGATCATCGCCATCGCCGCCGAAAACGACGTCTTCACCGGCCCCGCCGCTTAGCGTGTCATTGCCATAGCCGCCCTGCAGGACATCATCGCCTTCCCCGCCGGTCAGAATGTCATCGCCTTGCCCACCAATAAGCGTGTCGTCACCCTGCCCACCGTGCATCTCGTCCGAACCGCCGTGTCCATAAAGCTCGTCATCCCCGCAATCGCCATTCAGAAGATCATCCCCATCCATGCCATGAATCAGGTCATCGCCTTCTGCACCGGACACGATGTCGTTGCCGGTGTCCCCGAACAACATGTCGTCCTCATGGCTGCCTTCGATGATCAAATTGTTGTCCTGAACGTCAATCGGATCGTCCCCGGACGCGTCTGTTTGCGTCTCGGTGTCATCGCCCGTTTCGGGGACTTCAGTGCCCTCGAACTCGGGTTCTTCAGTTCCGGTGGGCAGGTCTTCAACCTCGGGAGGGGCCGGGTCATCGACATTGTCGTCGATTTCCAGAAACGCCCCCTGGCCAGCGTCATCCGGCTGATCCAGTGCGACGTCGTCATCTGATTCTTCATCTTCGGACGAAAAGATATCGCTGACCGCGTAGGCGGCACCGCCCACGGCCGCCAGTCCAAGCAAACCGATCAGAAACATGAAAATCCTCCGAAAGCCTGGTGAAATATTCCATGGATTCAGAAGTTTGGTCAAAGCAAGCCTGTGGGTGTGGTTAACCTTTTGTCACCACGCTTGGGGCTGCTGAGAGTAGGCGATGTACAGGGGATGCTTGGGATGCCCGTCTTTTGTCAGCCCAAGATGAAACAGGGGCTGGCCGGTTCCGCGCAGCAGGTTTTCAACAGCAGGGCCACGCTCAAGATGTGCGCCGTGGGTGCCCCAGGCGGCGATGACCTGGTCGGCCCATTGGACACCGTCCAGAATGGCCGCGTCATTCTCGGGTCCGACCGGATCGGGGGCGGCTCGCATCTTGCGCGGGTCGGTGTCGCGCCAGGCAAAGATGTTGGTCACCTGAAATGCGCCGAACCCCAATGCCCGCGCCCGACGTTCGCACCGTTCCACCGTTGGGTCGTTCTGTACCTCGGTCGCGGTCGATGGGTTCAGCATGACGAACAGCGCCTTGCGCCCCGTCGGATCCCAGATGCGTGTCAGGCTATAGCGATAGTTCTCGCAATCGGAATACACGGCGGTCGAGGGCGCGTCGCCTTTGGTGTGGGAACGGGTGATCATGATGGGTTAGTGACCAATTGCGCCGGCTTTCGCAAGCGCAAGCTCAGCGGTCGGTGTATTTGTCCAAACCTTTGTCGACCCAGTTCAAGGCATATCCCGCTGGCCCGCGTATGCCCTGTTTCGGATTCGTGGGACAATCAAGCTGCACATGCGGATTGTCACGCAGAAGCGTGAGCGCGTCCCTGGCCGCAGCCAACTGGTCCTTGGTGACTTTGGGTACGTCGCTGTGCTTGACGGCCGCCAGTGTCATCCGATGCAGCGCCGAAGCCAGTGTCCAGACCGTATGATACCGCAGGCCTTCCAGTTTTGGGTGCGCTGCGATGCGGGCGATGACGGCAACCAAAGCGTCATAGAAGGTCAGGTCCCTGTTTGTCCGCAAAATCTCGGCGGCCACGTAAACATCTGCAGGGTCCGCGCCGGGTTTCAACCCGTCATGGATCGGCGCCGTATCGGGCAGGTTCCCCGCCAGGACTTTAAGCGACTGCCGGGTTTCTTCCAGTTCGGACACCGGCGCGTGAATGTCGAAGGCCGAATACAACGTATTCAGACGCGCGTTTTCCTCTTCCAACTCGGCGACATGCGCCTCTGTTTCGTCGAGCTTTTGCTTGACTTCACGAAGCTGAACTTCGAACTCGCCAAGCTTTGCGGACGAAACGTAGCGAGGGATCGCCTTAAGGCGCTCGGGCTTGCGGATGATCCATATGACCAGCCCCAGGGCGATCAGCGACCAGATCGAGATGTTTTCAAGAAACAGCTTCAGGTATTGGAAGACCGCATCGTTTTCCAACGTGAACCCCCATCGTTGCAATCGGTAATCCGACCGTAGCGGCAAAACCGAGTTGGGGGAACATCGCTCAGCTATCGACGAACACCCGGCTGGGGTGCAATTCGCCCGATTTGTAGATACCCACGGCCACAGCCTTGCCATCCAGTGAGGCCCAGGCCTCATCGCCGTATTCAACGTCCGATGCCAGAACCATGCCCGGATTGCCATTGCGCAGGCGGGTAGCACCTTCGGGGGTGCATTTCAGCTCGGGCAGGTCGGACAGGCCGGTCTCCAGCGGGTGCAGGTAATCGTCCAGTGCCTCGGTCTTGGCCATTTCATCGATCTGTTCGATGCTCAGCCCGTCTTCGGCCTCGAACGGGCCGGACCAGATGCGGCGCAGCTCTCTGACGTGGCCGTGACAGCCCAGTGCCTCGCCCAGATCGCGCGCGATCGAACGGACGTAGCCGCCTTTGCCGCATGTCATTTCCAGCACGACGTGATCTTCGTCGGGGCGGTCGACCAGAACCAGTTCCTCGACCCATAACGGGCGGGCGGACAGGTCCACATCCTCGCCGTCGCGGGCCAGCTTGTAGGCGCGCTGGCCGTCGATCTTCACGGCTGAGAACTTGGGCGGCACCTGCATGATGTCACCCAGAAACGGGGCCAGTGCCTGTTTGATGTCGTCATCCGAGGGGCGCGCGGGACTTTCAGCGATCACCTCGCCTTCGGCATCGTCGGTGTTGGTGGCCTGACCCAGACGCACGGTGAAAGTATAGGCTTTCAAAGCATCGGTGATGTAGGGAACGGTCTTGGTCGCCTCGCCCAGAGCCACGGCCAGAACACCGGTCGCTTCGGGGTCAAGTGTACCCGCATGGCCCGCCTTTTTTGCATCCATCGCCCAACGCACCTTGTTGACCACCGCGGTCGAGGTCATGCCCGCGGGCTTGTCCACCACCAGCCAACCGGAAATATCGCGGCCCTTGCGTTTGCGTCCCATACTGCACCTAGAAGATTGCTGAGGCGCGCGGGTTAGCGGATCGCCTCACTGCTGTCAATTTGCTGGCGCATCCTCGACCACGCCGACGATTGGCCCCAGCGAAAACCCGACATCGGACCGTTTGTTCGCCCGGTCATACATCCGAGAGATATTGCCGTCGAAGAACAGCGCGTTGGGCGTACCCAGAAGATCCCGGAACAGGCCGCCGAACTCGTGGAAAGTGACGTAATCATCCGAAATTGCAAACACAGCGCGGGTGCCGTCGGCACTGGTGCCCACACCGTTGCGCACATAGAGCGAGGTCGAATCGGGCAGGAAGCGCGGATGCAGCTCTCCGTTGATGACCAGCATTGGGCCGGATTGTGTGGCAAAACGGCAGTCGGGAATCTGATCGACGAAATCCAGTGTCTCGAACACGTCGGCGCGACCCTCGCGAATGCAGAACACGCCATTGGGCAACAGGCCGAAATTGCCGGGGCCCGGATTGGCGATCACGCGCATTTGTTCCTGGCCCTCTTCGACATAGTGACCGACAGGTGAGCGGTCTTCGTGATACATGCCCGCGTTCATCGCGAAGGCAAGCCGTTTGCCGCCCGGTTTCAGTGCATCATTGACGGAAGAGAAGTGCCCCAGCAGCTCGCCGTTTTCATCGTTCAGAAACAGACGCAGATCTTCGTTCGCAGCATCCACCTCGCAGACTGTGTACCGCTTGCCCTCATGGGTCAGCTTTTCACAGGTCACCGCAGAGGCTTGCGCGGCCCAGAAGGCCGCGATCAGCGAGACGGCGGGGCGGATCACTCGTCCAGATCGCGGCGCACCGCGTCCTGATCGAACATGCGGCGGGTGTCGTCCAGCCGGTCGAACGTGTCGTCCAGCCGGAACCGCAGATCGGGCGAGAATTTCAGACCGACCTTCTTGCCGACCATGCGCCGCAGCTCACCCTTGTTGCGGGCGAGCAGCGCGATCACGTCCTCCTGCCCTTTGCCGCCCAGCGGCAGCACGTAGGCAGTCGCAATCTTCAGATCGGGCGAGGTGCGCACCTCGCCAACTGTGATCGACATGCGATTCAGGTCGGGGTCGTGGACATCTCCGCGCGCCAGAACCTCGGACAGGGTGCGGCGGATCAGCTCGCCGACGCGCAGCTGTCGTTGGGACGGGCCGGGGCCATCGTGGAATTTGTTCTTTGCCATAAACCCCGATCTAAGCGCAAAGCGGGGCTTTGCCAAGCGGGCGCGAACGGGGTAGGAGGCTTTGAGCCGACCATCCGGCAGGCAACGCGAAAGGACCAGCGCCATGACCCATATTCCGGGGATCGTCATCACAGGGGCTTCGGGCCGTATGGGGCAGATGCTGATCAGGACCGTCACGGACAGTGATCAGGTTCGTCTGGTCGGCGTGGTCGAGCGTAACGGCCACGACTGGATCGGTCAGGATGTCGGCGAGGCGATGGGTGGGCAGGCGCTGGGCGTAGCCGTGACCGATGACCCGCTCGAGGCTTTCGCGCAGGCGCAGGCTGTCATCGATTTCACCGCACCCGAGGCGACGCTGGAATTTGCCGCCCTGGCCGCGCAAGCGCGTTGCGTGCACGTGATCGGCACCACCGGCATGACCGAAGAACAGATCGCGGCGCTGGAACCGGCCGCGCGCCATGCCGTGATCGTGCGGGCCGGCAACATGAGTCTGGGGGTCAACCTGCTGGTACAACTGACCAAAAAGGTTGCCGCCGCGCTGGATGAGGATTTCGATATTGAGATCATCGAAGGCCATCATCACCACAAGGTCGATGCACCATCGGGCACCGCGCTGATGCTGGGCGAAGCGGCTGCCGAAGGCCGGGGCGTCAATCTGGCCGATGTGTCCGACCGGGGTCGCGACGGCATTACCGGCGCGCGCAAGCGCGGTGACATTGGGTTCCACGCCATTCGGGGTGGGGACGTTGTCGGCGAGCATGACGTGTTGTTCGCAGCCCCCGGCGAACGCATCGTATTGCGCCATCTGGCCTCGGATCGCGCCATCTTTGCACGCGGTGCGCTGAAGGCGGCGCTGTGGGGGCAGGGCAAGGCGCCCGGTCAGTATGACATGGTGGATGTGCTGGGGCTCTGACCCGTAGACAGGTCGCCAGCCGGCGCTAAAGTCCGGGTATGCGTATCCTGAAATCCCCTGTGGCGTCCGGCCTGTTGCTCGTGGCGTTTTACCTGACGCTGCTGCCTTTTCTGGTGCATGGATTTGGCATGATCGGTATTGGGCTGTCTGACGATGCAGCCCAGCGCAGCTATTTGTTTGCCGACGGTCAGGGCATCTGCAATACGATGATGATGGTGCACATACTGGCCGGAACGGTGCTGTTGGCATTGGTGCCGCTGCAACTGATCAAAAGGCTTCGGCTTGGATTCAACCGATTTCACCGTGCATTGGGTTCTGTTCTGATTTCGCTTGCATTGATCACAGGCGCGGCGGGAATGGCCTATATCCTGTTGCGGGGAACGATTGGTGGCTCGGTGATGTCTGTGGGCTTCTTCCTCTATGGCCTGTGCCTGTTTGTTTCGGCTCTGATGCTGGCCCAAAAGGCAATGGCAGGTGATCGCGCTGGTCACTGGGCGTGGGGATTGCGACTGTTCTGGCTGGCGCTTGGGTCTTGGTTATACCGTGTGCACTACACATTATGGTACCTGCTGACCGGAGGGCTTGGGTCAGAGCCCGATTTCTCGGGCCCTTTTGATCTTGCGCAGAATTTCGCGTTCTTTCTTCCCTATCTGCTGGCCGTGCAGGTTTGGATTTCAGGGCGACTTAACGACCATCAGCGGGCGTTGCTCACAGATCCCTGATCTTGTCCGCACGCAGCGGGCAGGCGAGGTAGACACCGAATTCCTTCCCGATGTCAGCGCTGACCCGGGCGTGGACCTTGCCTTGACGGTCCAGGAACCGCTGGTCGTCCTCAACGGGAAAAATCCCCTCATGCCAGATGCCGGGATGGATATAGAGACCGCGCGAGCCGTCGCACCAGAATGCCACCACCTTGTCGGGGGTCAGGTTATCGCCGGGCAGCGCGGCAGGCACGATGAACGGTCTGTTATCCAGCGGCCAGAACATCTGCCCGCCATCCGGATGATAGTTCATGTGCCACAACAACACCTGATCGCGCGGCGCGGTTTGCTGTTCCGGTTGCGCTTGCTGCGGATCGGTCGACCAGCCGAGCACGTAGTGACCATTGACGGCCTCGTTTCGACCATAAAGCACATCACCCTTCCATTCTCCATGGAATGTGCCCTCGACCCAGCCGCCTTCGTCACCGGTGCCGTCATCGATCGGCCGCCAGCCCTGTTGCGGCCAGCGGACGATTTCGATTTCGAACGTATCAGGGTCATCGACCAGACAGCCGTAGCCTTTTACCGACTGCTCTGTCGCCCGGATCAGCGGAACCTCATGCCATGGCAGCGACGGCTTGGAGCTCGCTTCGAAGATGTATTCCGGCGCGTTCATGATGCCCCCAGATGTCTGTCGACCATACGCTGCACCATCGGTGCGAAATGGGCGAATTCCGGAGTTTCCATGTCGGCACGCTTGCCCGCCTCATCCAGATAGCGCACCTGAATAATCTCTTTAAGGTTCGGTTTGGCCTCGAACTCTGCCACTTCGTCGGCACTCATGGGTCCGCCCTGCAGTTCCAGTGTATGGACGGATGCGGCGGACAGGCGATTGAAATATTCGGGCTTGGTGGCGCAGAGATAGCGCTTGGCCGCGACGTGATAGCGGCAACAATCGGTGATGACCGACGGGAAAAACTGCTCCAGCACCTCGGCGCCAGCGTCCTCGTGGTGGCGATCCTCGGTGTCGTCGGGGTGATAAGTGCCGAATTCGGACGTGAAATGGCCGATATCGTGCAGCAATGCTCCGACGATGATCTCTTCGGTCTGGCCGTTCTGCTCGGCAATAGTGGCCCCCTGCAACATGTGCTGAGCCATGGTGACGGGCTCGCCCAGATATTCCTCTCCGCCACGGCGCTCGAAGATATCACCGATGAAGGCCACGATATTGTCGCGGTTCAGGGTCGAAAAATCGGGTTTCATTCCGCCGCCTCCGGTTGTGCCATCGCCATCGCGGCTAGAGTGGACAGCAATCCGTCCTTGTCGGCATAACACCCCTGCAGCCAGCGTGATCCGGCACCGGAATAGCCCAGACGGGCGTGCAGCACGCGGGTGTTGTCGACGATAAAGCTTTCGCCCGGTTCCAGCTTGAACGACACGCCCATGGCCGGGTCGTCGATGATTTCACCGAACTGCCGATAGGCGGCGTAGTAGGTTTCCATCTTGTCGAACGGCACATCCACAAACGGCGCGGATGAGCGGTTGTTAAAGCGGATGCTGATCAGTTCTCCGTCAGGTGAAAGCTCGATCATCGGGCGGCGCGAGCGCAGGCAGACACCGTCGGAACCCTTATACTCGAACCGCGCCGGATAGCCCGCCAGCAGAGCAAAACCTTCAGGGTTCAGGTCCCGCAGCTTTTCAGCGGCCCGGAAGCCATCGACCACGATCGAGTCACCGCCTTCGGCACTGTTTTCCAGGCAGTAGAGGATTTGCAGCGTCGGAACCGGATCACGGTAGGGATTGTCGGTATGGGCCTGCAGACCAAGGCCGGTATAGGCAAGGTTGGTGGGGTTCACCTCGGTCCGGACCTCGAAATAGGGGCCGTAGTTTGTTTCGCGGACGTAACCGAACAGATCGGCCACTTTCAGCAGCGATTCCGGTTCGGCGGGACCGCCGGTCAGCTTGGCAAAACCGAACTCGGCCACTGCGGCCAGCCAGTCCCTTTTGGCACCGGAGTTGACGTGAACCGCAGTCCAGTCGCCGGAGGGCGCCTCCATGCCGCGTTCCCAGGTTGTGATGCCGTGCGCGACGCGCCCGACTGCACCGCCGTGATCGTGATCATAGTCGTGGTCGGCCAGCCAGTCGGCCGGGAAGGAAACGGTCTTGTCTTCGGGCTGGAAGGTGACCTGCAGATCGCCGCCGACAATTTCTGCTGCACTGACCGAAACATTTGCGGGAATGTCACCGATGGTGATCAGACGTTGTCCGTTGCCCGGCGCGCGGGTGTCGGGGTCCAGCGCGTTGTCACGCAGCCAGATGGCGTGAAAGCGCGATTGGGACGCGTCGGCAAAAGTGACAGTTACGACCGAAGGGGTGAAAGTGGCGGTGCGCAGCATTGGGAATCTCCTGTTCAGCGCGGCTTTGGTTGAGGAGATACGGTGCTTGTGGCATTAATACAATTAATCCTTCTTTCTGCTGAGGCCCGGAAAAACTAATGGATAGAAAGAAAGTCGGTCTGCCCCCTCTGGATTGGCTGCGCGTGTTCGAGGCTGCCGGGCGTCTTGGCGGGTTTTCAGCCGCCGCGCGTGAGTTTGGCCTGACGCAGGCGGCGGTAAGCCAGCGGATCGGCAACCTTGAATCCTGGCTGGGCCGAACATTGTTCGTGCGCGAAGCGCGCGGCGTGTCCCTGACTGTTGAAGGCGAAAGTTACCTGCCGCTGGTGCAAGACAGTCTGCAGGCACTGGAGCGAAATACAGAAGACCTGTTCGGCAAATCCCCGCGAGAGCTGCGTGTCGCGGGCCTGTCCTCGAACATCCACGCACTGGTTCTGCCGGCCGTCGCGCGGTTTCAGGAGGTGCGGCCCAAGGTGCGGGTGATGACCGACTCGGTTGCGCGCCGGTCGTCGCTGGACGAGGAGAGGACATGGCTGCAAATCCGCTACGGCCGCGGAACCTGGCCCGGGCGCGATGCGGCGCTGATCGCGCGTGAGGTTCTGGTGCCGATGGCCGCGCCGGGTGTCGAATGGGGCGCGCCGCTGATTGATCTGCGCGGGGAACGACCGGCATGGCGGGACTGGGCGCGCAAGACGGACAATGCGGAATTGCCGCCGTCAAAGATCAGTCTCGATTCGATGGAACACGCGATTTCCGCAGCTCGGCAGGGGATCGGCGTGGCGCTGGGTTCGGTGCCTCTGGCCCATTCGGACTTACATGCGGGACGATTGTGCAGGCTGGATCTGCCCGAGTTGCCGACCAAGGATGGCTATTGGCTGACATGGCCCGAAGAGCGTGCGAAATCGAACAAGCAGCGCGCGCTGATCGCTGATTTTCTGCAGGCTTTGCGGGGCTGAACGATCAGAAATCGATGGCGATGCCTTTTTTCTCCCAATCGCCATAGCGGGCCGGGTCGGGGCCGTCGCGTCCGCCCAGTTCCTTTGGCATTTGCTTGGCTTCGGTCTCGGCCTTCTTGCGGCGTTCTTCGGCTTCGGCCAGCGCGCGCTGGGCGGCAGGCGGCAGGTCTTTGCGCTGATCGGTCATGACATCGGGTTCCTTTCCGTGCATGGGCTTGATATACGCCCGCGTCCGCCCTTGGCAATGCGGGCTTGGGTCACAGGAAAGGCGAATCCATGTCTGACAGCGCAACAGCGGCGCGGCGCAGCGCGATCTATCTGCTGGATCAGATTTTGGGAGAAGGGCGATTGCTGTCGGAATGCCTGGCCGCAGGCGCGCTGGATCGTTTTGAACCCGAGGACCGTGCAAGGGCTCAGCGTCTAGCGCTGCAAACGTTGCGCGGGTTGGAGCGGGCGGACCGCCTGCTGGACAATCACCTGAACCGAACCCCGGCGCTGACTGTCCATAACGCCTTGCGCCTTGGCGCGGTCGAGTTGTGCCACGGCGAGGCGGCGCATGGCGTCGTCAACTCCATGGTCGAGATCGTAGGCCGGTCGCGCAAGCATGGACGCCTAAAGGGCTTGGTAAACGCCGTGCTGCGTAAAGTCGCCGCTGAAGGGCCGGATGCCTGGCCGAGAATGCGGGTGCCGCGCCTGCCGGATTGGCTGCGGGAACCGCTGATCATGGCCTGGGGTCCCGATGCCGTTGCCGGCATGGAGAGGGCTCATTTCAATGGCGCGCCACTGGACATCACGCTAAAGCCCGGCGCGACCGGACCCGGTGAGGCTTTGCCAACGGGTTCAATGCGCGTTCACGATGCCGGCCAGGTATCGACCCTGCCGGGTTATGACAGGGGCGCGTGGTGGGTACAGGATGCAGCGGCGGCCTTGCCCGTGCGGGTGCTGGCGCCGAAAGCGGGTGAGCGAATTCTGGACCTCTGTGCCGCCCCCGGCGGCAAGACGTTGCAACTGGCGGCGGCTGGGGCAGATGTCACCGCGCTGGACATCTCGGAAGGGCGGCTGGAGCGGGTGCGCGAAAACCTTGCCCGCACCGGTTTGTCAGCCAAGGTCATCGCCGGCGACGCGTTGGAACATCAGGGTCAGTATGATGCCATCCTGCTGGATGCCCCCTGTTCCGCCACGGGCACCATTCGTCGGCACCCTGACCTGACCTTTGCAAAGGATGGTTCGGAATTTGGCGGGCTGATCGAATTGCAGGCCCAGATGCTGGCCCATGCCTGGACCCTTCTGAAACCCGGCGGGCGGCTGGTCTATTGCACCTGCTCGCTGCTGCCGGATGAAGGCGAGGTGCAGGTCGAAGAGGCGCTGGAACAATATCCGGATATGCAGATCGACCAAGGCGCGCTGGGCATCGAAGGTGTCGATTCCGACTGGATCACGCAGGAAGGCGGGTTGCGCCTGCGGCCAGACTTTTGGGAGGATCGG
Organism: Ruegeria sp. N11; assembly: GCF_056531525.1. Taxonomy (NCBI): domain Bacteria; kingdom Pseudomonadati; phylum Pseudomonadota; class Alphaproteobacteria; order Rhodobacterales; family Roseobacteraceae; genus Ruegeria; species Ruegeria sp. N11. Next base: position 27,671 of record NZ_JBQFLX010000012.1, on the reverse strand, counting down.
GGCGGCATGGACGGGTTCTATATCGCCTGCCTGAACAAATCCGCCTGAAGGCACGCTTTTCGATGACTTGACGCGCCGCCCGGTCTATCGTTGGGTCTCAGGCGCCAGCAGAGCGCAAGGGGCAGAGAAACAAGCGTCATGTCGAAGTCGGACACCATGGCCAACCGGTGGATGCGGTTTCAGAACCGTTTCTACGCGCGCCTCAGCCAGCGCCAGAAGGCGGTCACCGGATTTGTCAGCCAGCCCGAACCCCGCGCTGTCGGCTCATTCGCGCGCGGCAGGCAGTTGGTGGCCGGGAACCTGCTGTTCGCCGGTTACTTGGTCGAGGCGCAGGATACCGGGCTGTGGGATGTCGCAGCGCCCAGTGCCGGTTTTGACAATGAGCGTCACGGATTTGCCTGGCTGGACGATCTGGCCGCAGTTGGAGACATGCGCGCGCGGGAAAAAGCCCAGCGTTGGGTCTGGGGTTGGATCGCGACACATGGCCGGGGGCAGGGACCCGGCTGGGCGCCCGACCTGACAGGTCGCCGGGTGATCCGCTGGATCAACCACGCCATTTTCCTGTTGCGCGGTGTGGACGAGCAGCACAGCAGGCTGTTCTTCCGCTCTCTGGCGCAGCAAACGTGGTATCTGTCCAAACGCTGGCACGCCGCGACGCCGGGCTTGCCCCGGTTCGAAGCGTTGACCGGTCTGGTGCAGGCCGGTCTGGCGCTGGAGGGATTGGAGAGACTGGCCGATCCGGCCCTCAGCGCATTGTCGCGGGAATGCGAGCGGCAGGTGGATAAGCAGGGCGGGATCAGCACCCGGAACCCCGAAGAATTGCTTGAGGTATTTACGCTTCTGTCCTGGACATCCGCCGCGCTGAGTGAACTGGGTCGGGGGACGCCGGGATCTCAGCTGAACGCGATCAGACGCATTGCACCGACCCTGCGCAGTCTGCGGCATTCGGACGGCGCGCTGGCCCGGTTTCATGGTGGCGGGCGCGGCCTCGAAGGGCGGCTGGATCAGGCCCTGGCGCAAAGTGGCGTGAAGCCGGACCATTCAACAGGGCTGTCAATGGGATATGCCCGTCTCTACGCCGCAAGAACCAGCGTGATCATCGATGCCAGCGCACCGCCCAAAGGGGCTGCATCCTATAACGCGCACGCTTCCACCCTGGCGTTTGAGCTGACATCCGGACGCAGGCCGTTGGTCGTGAATTGCGGGTCCGGCGCTAGTTTCGGGCTCGAGTGGCGTCGGGCCGGGCGGGCGACGCCTTCTCATTCTACCCTTTGCCTGGACGGGTATTCTAGCGCCCGCCTGACCGATCCGGCCCCGGGCACGGAAAACGAAGCGCTGGTCGATGCGCCCTCGCAGGTCCTGACCGAGGTTGAGGCCGGTTTTGAAGGAACCCGCTTCATGGCTGGTCATGACGGGTACGCAAAAGTGTTTGGTCTGACCCACGCCCGTACTTTTGAACTGCGTTTTGACGGCCGCGAACTTGTGGGTGAAGACATTTTGCTGACCGCAACCGACAAGGCGAAGCGGCAGTTTGACAAGGCAATGGATGCCTCGGGCCTGTCGGGTATCGCGTTTGATATCCGGTTTCACCTGCACCCCGACGTGGATGCGGCGCTGGATTTGGGGGGTGCTGCGGTGTCGATGGCTCTCAAAAGCGGTGAAATCTGGGTTTTTCGCCATGATGGCGCGGGAAAATTGTCAGTCGAGCCAAGCGTTTACCTTGAGAAAGGGCGTTTGAAGCCGCGCGCGACAAAACAGATCGTTCTATCCGGGCGCGCAATGGAGTATGCGACCCGCATCCGGTGGACGCTGAGCAAGGCACAGGATACAGCCTATGCCGTACGCGATCTGCACCGGGACGAGCCCGAGTTTGACTGACGCCAAAAGGACCTTTGGACCCATGACCGACCTTCACCCCGTGCGCCGCGCGTTGCTTTCCGTTTCCGACAAGACCGGGCTGATCGAGCTGGGAAAGGCGCTGGCCGAGCGTGGGGTCGAGCTGCTGTCGACCGGCGGCACGGCCAAGGCGCTGCGCGAGGCAGGGCTTGAGGTGAAGGACGTCAGTGAGATCACAGGCTTCCCCGAGATGATGGATGGCCGTGTGAAAACCCTGCATCCGATGGTGCATGGCGGGCTGCTCGCGCTACGCGACAACGACACCCACGTTGCTGCGATGGAAGAACACGGCATCGGTCCAATCGACCTGCTGGTGGTGAACCTCTACCCGTTCGAGGCGACAGTGGCCAAAGGTGCTGGTTACGACGAATGTATCGAAAATATCGATATCGGCGGACCTGCGATGATCCGCGCGGCCTCCAAGAACCACGCCTTCGTGAACGTGGTCGTGGATGTCGAGGACTATTCCTCGCTGCTGGATCAGTTGGAAGAGAATTACGGCAAGACTTCGTACGGGTTCCGCCAGTGGCTGGCGCAAAAGGCCTACGCCCGGACCGCAGCGTACGACACCGCAGTTTCGAATTGGATGGCCGACGCATTGCAGCTTGAAGCGCCCAAGCGCCGATCTTTTGCGGGTGAGCTGAAACAGACCCTGCGCTATGGTGAGAACAGCCATCAACAGGCGGCTTTCTACACTGATGGAACCAACCGTCCGGGTGTGGCGACCGCCGTTCAGCACCAGGGCAAGGAACTGAGCTACAACAACATCAACGACACAGATGCTGCGTTTGAATTGGTGGCCGAGTTCAATCCTGCAAAAGGTGCGGCCTGTGCGATCATTAAGCATGCCAACCCTTGCGGCGTAGCCACAGGCACGACCTTGCTGGAAGCGTATAAGTCAGCCTTCGACTGCGACCGGACTTCGGCCTTTGGTGGGATCGTGGCACTGAACCAGCCGCTGGACGCCGAGACTGCGCAGGAAATCACCGGGATTTTCACCGAAGTCGTGATCGCCCCCGGCGCGTCGGACGAGGCAAAGGCGATCTTCGCGGCCAAGAAAAACCTGCGTCTGCTGACCACCGAAGGCCTGCCGGATGTGACCACTGGTGGCAAAACCGTGCGACAGGTGGCCGGTGGCCTGCTGGTGCAGGACAAGGACAATGGGTTCATCGGAATGGATGACCTGAAGGTTGTCACCAAAAAGGCCCCGACCGAAGAGCAGATGCGCGACCTGCTGTTTGCCTGGAAAGTCGCCAAGCACGTCAAATCCAACGCCATCGTCTACGTCAAAGACGGTGCGACCGTGGGCGTGGGCGCGGGCCAGATGAGCCGCTTGGACTCTGCCATGATTGCCGCCAAGAAGGCCGAACGCATGGCCGATGCGCTTGGCTTGCCGCAACCGCTGACCATTGGCTCGGCCGTGGCGTCCGATGCGTTCTTCCCCTTCCCTGACGGGCTGATGGAGGCCGCCGAAGCCGGCGCGACCTGCGTGATCCAGCCGGGCGGCTCGATGCGCGATGACGAGGTGATCGCTGCGGCGGACGAGGCAGGCCTTGCAATGGTCTTCACCGGCATGCGCCATTTCCGTCACTGATGCGTTATCGCCTGCTGCTCTGGGCCGCGCTGGCGGCGCTGTTGATCGACCAGATCAGTAAATATCTGGTCGTTCACGTGATGCGCGTGGCCGAAAGGCCCGGGGGTGTCGACGTGTTGCCGCCGCTGCTTGTGTTCAAGTACGGCGAGAATCGCGGGATTAACTTTGGCCTGTTTCAGGGGAACACGGACGCAGCCCGCTGGTTTCTGATTGGCATATCGGTCGTGATCTGCACCGCCGTTCTGATCTGGTTGATGCGGACGACCCCGTCGAAGCTGATGCAGATTTGCGGCGGCTTGCTGATCGGCGGGGCGCTTGGAAATGTGGTGGACCGTGTTCTGTACGGTTATGTCCTGGACTTCCTGAACATGTCCTGTTGTGGCATCGATAACCCGTTTGTCTTCAATCTGGCCGATGTGTTCATTTTTGCCGGAGCACTGGGGCTTGTTCTGTTTGATGGCAAAAAGCCCTCGTGACGCGCCGGACGATATGCGATAAAAGCGCCTCAAACAGGCTGGAGACACAAATGCGGATGCCGCTTGCCATACTTGCACTGACACTTGCCGTTGCCGTGGCGGGCTGTTCCAAACGTGGTCTGCGCGATCTTCAGCCACCCGGACCGGGTCCGGACGAATTTTCGGTGCTGCCGGTCAAGCCGCTGACAGCACCCAAGGATTACAGCTTCCTGCCGGCCCCCACACCGGGTGGCGGCAATCTGGTTGATCCGACACCCAAGGCGGATGCCGTGGTGGCGCTGGGGGGCAGTGCGGCGGCACTGAACTCGAATACCAGCATTCCGTCTTCAGATGCGGCACTGGTCACCGCCTCCAGCCGTTATGGCGTTCCGGCCAATACGCGGCAGGTCGTCGCGCAGGAAGATGCGGATTTCCGCAAGCGCCGTGGCCGCTGGACAGGTCTGAAACTGTTCCCGGTTGACCGCTATGAGCAGGTTTACGAGCGGCAGGCGATCAACGCGAATGCGCAAAACGAAGCAGCCCGCGCGGCAGGGATTGAGACTCCCTCGGCCCCGCCTGCCGATGAATAATTCTTAACTTTCCGTCATCGCCCTTGAACCCGCGCGGCGCCACCGTAGTTTGAAACGCATAAACCAAACGGAGGATGCCGCATGGTTCGGGCACTGGCGTTGTTTGCCGCCCTGATGACCGCGACCCCGCTTCTGGCCGAAGACGGGCAGGAGGCAGTCACGACTTTTACACTGGATAACGGCATGGATGTCGTGGTGGTCGAGGATCATCGCGCCCCGGTCGTACAGCATATGGTCTGGTATCGGGCCGGTTCGGCGGACGAGCCCATCGGCGCGTCCGGCGTGGCGCATTTCCTGGAACACCTTCTGTTCAAGGCCACCGACACGCTTGAGGCCGGAGAGTTCTCGGCCACCGTGGCGGCCAATGGCGGCAATGACAACGCGTTCACGTCCTATGATTACACCGCCTATTTCCAGCGCGTCGCCGCTGACCGGCTGGAACTGATGATGCAGATGGAATCGGACCGGATGCGCAACATCCGCCTGACCGAAGCCGATATCGAAACCGAACGCGATGTGATCCTGGAGGAACGCAACCAGCGCACGGAAAACAACCCTCGTGCCCTCTTCGGCGAGCAGATGAGCGCGGCGCAGTATCTCAACCACCGGTATGGTGTGCCGATCATCGGCTGGAAGCACGAGATGGAGGAGTTGGATCTGGACGATGCGCTTTCCTTCTATCGGATACACTATTCGCCCAACAACGCGATTTTGGTGGTCACGGGTGACGTCGACCCGGAGGAGGTCCGCGTTCTGGCCGAAAAATACTATGGCGTGATCCCCGCCAACCCGGACCTGCCTGAACGGGTCCGCTCACAGGAGCCGCCGCAAACCGCCGAACGACGCCTGACCTTCAAGGATCCGCGTGTGGCGCAGCCCTACCTGCAGCGCAGTTATCTGGCGCCGGAACGTGACGCAGGTGCTCAGGAAAAGGCCGCAGCGCTGTATTTGCTGGCCGAATTGCTGGGTGGCGGCACCACTTCGTACCTCAATGAAAAACTGCAGTTCGAGAAGCAGATGGCCGTCTATGCAGGCGCGTTCTATCGGGGCGTATCGCTGGATGACACGACTTTCGATATGGTGGTCGTCCCGGCCGAGGGCGTCTCGCTGCAAGAGGCTGAGGATGCGATGGATCAGGCGGTTGCGGACTTCATTGCCGAAGGTGTGAACGCAGAGGATCTGGACCGGATCAAGATGCAGCTGCGTGCCGCCCAAACCTATGCGCGCGACAATGTCGACGGGATCGGCAACCGCTATGGCCGCGCGCTGACCACCGGCCTGACGGTCGAGGATGTGCAGGCCTGGCCCGACATTCTACAGGCCGTGACCGGGGAAGAGATCATCGCGGCCGCCCGCGAGGTGCTGCAGCCCGAAGCGTCTGTCACCGGATGGCTGACGCGTGACGATGAGGTGACGCAATGAAACGGATATTCGCAACCCTGATCGCCTTGGTCATTGCGATGCCCGCATGGGCCGAGATCGAGATTCAGGAAGTCACCTCGCCCGGCGGCATCAAGGCCTGGCTGGTCGAGGACCCTTCGATCCCTTTCACCGCGCTGGAGTTGCGGTTTCGCGGCGGCACCTCGCTGGATGACCAGGACAAGCGTGGCGCGGTCTATCTGATGAGTGGCCTGATCGAGGAAGGCGCGGGCGACATGGACGCGCGGTCCTACGCGCGAGAACTGGAATCGCTTGCGGCCTCGTTCACCTACAACGCCAGCGACGACACGGTTTCGATCTCGGCGCGGTTTCTGACCGAAAACCGGGATGAAGTGATCGATCTGCTGCGCACCACGATTCATGAGCCCCGCTTCGATCAGGACGCGATTGACCGGGTTCGCGCTCAGGTACTGTCCGGTTTGCGGTCGGACGAGACCGATCCTAACGACATAGCTGGCCGCAGCTTTGCCCGTATGGCCTATGGGGACCATCCCTATGGGTCCGAGGGCAAAGGAACGATCGAAAGCGTTTCCGCCCTGACGCGCGACGACATCGTTGCGGCCTACGACAACGTCTTTGCCCGGGACCGGCTGTATGTCGGGGCCGTCGGCGACATTTCGGCAGAAGACCTGGGTGCACTGCTGGACAGGCTGCTGGCCGATCTGCCCGAAACCGGCAAACCGATCCCGGACAAGGCGCAGGTTTCAATCACGGGCGGCATCAGCGTCGTGGATTTCGACACCCCGCAATCGGTCGCCCTGTTTGCGCAGAAGGGGATCGACCGTGACGATCCGGATTTCTTTCCCGCCTTTATTCTGAACCACATTCTGGGTGGCGGCGGGTTCGAAAGCCGCCTGATGCAGGAGGTTCGCGAAAAACGGGGCCTGACCTATGGCGTCGGAACCTATCTGGTGCCCAAAGATCTGGCCTCGGTCTATCTGGGGTCGGTGTCATCGGCCAATGACAGGATCGCAGAAGCGGTCGAGGTGATCCGCGATGAATGGGCGCGCGCCGCGTCCGAAGGCGTGACTCAGAAGGAACTGGATGATGCCAAGACCTACCTGACCGGTGCCTATCCGCTGCGCTTTGATGGCAACGGCCAGATTGCCGGGATCATGGTCGGGATGCAGATGGAAGGCCTGCCCATCGACTATATCGCCACCCGCAACGATAAGGTGAATGCCGTGACGCTTGAGGATGTGAACCGTGTGGCATCCGAACTGCTGGACCCCGAAGGCCTGCACTTTACCGTAGTGGGCAAGCCGGTCGGTCTGGAAACGACAAACTGATGATCAGGGGCTGAGCAAAGCTCAGCCCTTTTTCATATTCCGCAACATCTCACCCATCATCTGTCCGAACTTACCCGACCCACGCTGGTACAGCGCTCCGTCAACGGCCAGAACCGTGCCGCTGATATAGCTGGCCAGATCAGAGCTGAGGAACAGACAGGCATTGGCCACATCCTTCGGCTGTCCCCAGCGGCCCAAGGGCACGTCCTTGCGAAGCTCTTCGTGGGCGTTTTTGGTGGGGGCCAGTCGTTTGGCCCCTTCGGTGCCTTCGATGAATCCGGGCACGACCGAGTTCACGCGGATGCCCTCGACACCCCATTCCATCGACAATGTGCGGGTGATCTGATCCACCCCCGCCTTGGCGGCGCAGACATGCGCCTGACCTTCGTAAGGCAGATAGGATTGCGGGGCCGAGATGTTGATGATGCTGGCCCCGGGGCGCTTGAGGTAAGGATAGGCCCCCTTCATCACGTGGATCGTGCCCATCAGATCAATATCGATCACGGTCTTGAACGCATTGACCGACATCTCGGCCGCCAAGGCGGGAAAATTGCCCGCCGCGCCCGACACCAGAACGTCGAAATCTCCAAATGCCTCGTGGAATTGCTTGAGGCCCTCAGCCACAGCCTCAGGGTCACGCACGTCAAACGCCGCACCGACGGCATCCTGTGCGCCCGCAGCTTTCAGTGCGGCAACCGTATCATCGACCTTCTCCTGTGAACGGCTGGCAACGGCCAGTTTGGCACCCGAGGCCGCAAAGGCCTCGGCAATGCCCCGGTTGATACCGCTGGTTCCGCCGATTACGATGACGGTCTTTCCTGAAAAGTCCATGTAGGCCTCCCGAGATGCGGGAGCCCTACTCGCCGTAAGGCACCCAGATGTTCTTCACTTCCGTGGCAGCCTGCAGGAAGCGGCGGGAATGGTCCATGCTCCAGTCAAATGCCGTCGCGTTATTGACCCAGGTCCGTTTCAGGTTCCCGGCCGAGACCACCTCGATCTCTTTCGACAGGTCGGTGGAAGAGAACGACCAGACCGCATCGACGTTCAGATGCGAGGCCAGCGGTTTCGCCAGTTCCGCGTGGCTGCCGGTCAGGATGTTGACCACACCAGCGGGCACGTCCGAGGTTTCGAGGATCTGGTAAAAGTCCGTCGCCGCCAAAGGATAAGGCTCCGATGCTACCAGAACTGTCCGGTTGCCCATCGCAATGGCCGGGGCCATCACTGAAACCAAACCCAGCAAAGGTGCTTCGTCCGCGCACAGCGCGCCGATGACACCCACGGACTCTTTCATGGCAATCGCCACGCCGCGGATCGGAACGCCGTGCACCTGACCGTCATACTTGTCGGCCCAGGCAGCGGCAGTGAACAGGCGCTGGATCGAGGCGTCTACCTCTTTGGCGCCGTCCTTCTTGCCGGTCATGGCGTCGATACGAGCGGCGAACTCATCAGTACGGGCCGAGAGGTTCTCGCCAATATAATAAAGGATCTGTGCGCGCAGATGGCCGGTGGTCTTGGACCAGCCTTTGGCCCCCGCTGCAGCTTCAACGGCGTTGCGAACGTCTTTGCGGTTTGCAAGGCCGACATGACCCAGCAGTCCGGACTTGCCCCAGACGGGTTTCGAATAACCCCCATCGGGGCGCGCCTGCTTGCCGCCCACATACATCTTGGCGGTGCGGTCAATCGGATCGACCGGAGCACCTTCGCCCATCGCAGCTTCAACCTTCGCCAGCGGCTTGGTCTTGCCCTTGGGCCTGGTGTAGGCCGCAAGACCTTCCCAACCGCCTTCACGGCCAAAGCCGCTTTCGCGTACGCCGCCAAAGCCTGCGGCGGCGTCGAACAGGTTGGTGGCATTCACCCAGACCACACCCGCAACCAGCTTGGGCGCGATGTCCAGTGCGAGGTTCACATTTTCGGTCCAAACCGTCGCGGCCAGCCCGTAGCGGGTGTTGTTGGCCAGCTCGACCGCCTCTTCCGGCGTGCGGAAGGTCGAGGACACCAGCACCGGTCCAAAGATCTCTTCCTGCATCAGCGGATCGGATGTCTCCAGCCCCGAGATCAGCGTCGGAGGATAGAAGCAGCCGATCGCGGGCATCTCGCAAGCGGCCTGATGCACTTGACCAGCCGTGTTGCTTTCGACCATGCCCTTGATGGTCTGCAACTGAACCGGGTCCACAACGGCACCCACGTCGATGCATTTGTCCAGCGGGTTGCCAATGCGCAAGCCGTCCATGCGCGCGCGCAGCTTGTCGTGGAAACGGTCGGCAATGCCTTCCTGCACCAACAGGCGCGAGCCTGCACAACACACCTGACCCTGATTGAACCAGATCGCGTCAACCAGACCTTCGATGGCGCTGTCGATATCGGCGTCGTCAAACACGATGTAGGCGGACTTTCCGCCCAGTTCCAACGTCAGTTTCTTGCCCGATCCAGCTGTCGCTTCCCGGATCCGGCGGCCAACGACGGTCGAGCCGGTAAATGCGATCTTGTCAACGTCCGACGCCACGATCATCTCGCCCACTGCACCATCACCGGTGACGATGTTGACCACGCCTTTCGGCAGACCCGCCTGCGAACAGATATCGGCAAACAGCAGCGCAGTCAGCGAGGTGTATTCGGCCGGTTTCAAAACCACCGTGTTGCCCATGGCCAGCGCCGGAGCGATTTTCCACGCCAGCATCAGCAGGGGAAAGTTCCACGGAATGATCTGGCCGCAAACCCCCAACGCCTCGGCACCGGGCAATTCGCTCTCCATCAGCTGCGCCATGCCCGCGTGGTAATAGAAATGCCGCTGCGCCAGAGGGATATCGATATCGCGCGACTCGCGGACCGGCTTTCCGTTGTCCAGGCTCTCCAGAACCGCAAACAGGCGCGAATGTTTCTGCAAAAGCCGTGCAATGGCATAGAGATACCGCGCACGTCCAGCGCCACCCAGTTTCTCCCATTTCGGCTGCGCCGCGCGTGCGGCAGCAACAGCGGCGTCCACGTCTGCCTGTTTGGCCTGCGTCAGCCTGGCCAGCACCTCTCCGGTGGCTGGATTGCGGCTGTCAAAGCCCTTGCCGGGCTTGGTGAAGGCGCCATCGATATAGTGACCGAACTTGTCGCCCTGATCGACCAGCCAGGCCAGCGCCTCGGCTGCGCTTTCTGGGGCAGGGCCGTAATCCATGGTTTCGAAAATCTCTTTGACTGTCATTTCAAGACCCAACTTCTTGAGAGCTTTTCTAGCTTTCCAGCTTTTTGTAGTCGCTGGCCGGCCCAGCGCATGTCGTATTGCCACGTATAGAACAAGTCGCCAGATGCCCTAAGCTCGCGTTCATGTTGGTCCCAGATAGCTTTTGCAATCTGGGATACGCTGCCCTCGCCCTTCAAATGTGACAATGCTTCTAGTATCCAGGTTTGCAGGTCTGCTTTAGTTGCCATGTTCTTGTCCTCAGCCCATGGAGTGACGGTAGCCAGCCGAGTACGCCCCGGTGACATAGTGCTCCAACTGCCGTTCGATATCGCCCAGCAACGATGACGCGCCAAAGCGGAACAGATCGGGCTGCAGCCAGCGGTCGCCCAGTTCATCCTTGATCAACGCCAGGTACACCAGCGCATCTTTGGCCTTCGAAATTCCGCCCGCAGGCTTGTAGCCAACCCGATAGCCTGTGCGGTCATAGTAGTCACGGATCGCGCGGATCATCACCAGCGACACGGGTAAAGTGGCGTTGACGCTTTCTTTCCCGGTCGAGGTCTTGATGAAGTCCGCCCCGGCCATCATGCAGACCAGCGAGGCGCGCGCGACATTGCGCAGGCTGCCCAGTTCTCCGGTTGCAAGGATGGCTTTGACATGTGCATCGCCACAAGCCACGCGGAAGGCCTTCATTTCCTCGTACAGCGCCTGCCAGTCGCCCGACAGCACGTGACGGCGCGAGATCACGATGTCGATTTCTTCGGCACCAGCCTTCACGCTTTCTTCAATCTCGGCCACGCGCAGGTGGAAGGGTGACAAACCGGCGGGGAAGCCAGTGGATACAGCAGCGACCGGGATACCGGTGCCTTCAAGTGCGTCCACGGCAGTTTCGATCATGTCGTGATAGACACAAACCGCCCCTGTGGTGATCGGCGGCATATCCAGCGCTTGCAGAACTGAAGGTGCCACAGGCTGCCGGGCCTTGGCGCACAGGCGACGCACGCGGCCAACGGTGTCGTCGCCGGACAGGGTCGTCAGGTCGATCATGGTAATCGCCTTGAGCAGCCAGGCCGCTTGATATTCCTTTTTGACTGAACGGCGGCCGGGCAGCGTCGCCGCGCGGCGCTCAATCGCCGAGGTGTTGGCCTGAACGGCACGAACCCAGTCCATGTCCAGTTCCATGCCGGGGTTTCTGGGTTCTGTCACTTGCGGCAGATGCGCGGTGCGCACGGGGCTTTCTGAGCTCTGCGTATCCATCATCACGTCCTTTGGGAGGTTTGCGCCAAAATCGCACGGGACGCGGTGAAAGGGAAGGTGTTCGGCTGCTCTCAGCTCAAATTTTTTGACCATTTGGACAAAAAAGGCGTTTTCTTGCGAGTAATTCGCAATAGCATTGACTTAGTTGCGAATGGTTCGCATATTCATTCTCAAGAGGATGCCATTTTGGGGCTGAATATGATTCGTCGCAGCTTTCTTGCAGTACTGGCCGTGGTCGCCATTCTGCCTTTGTCCGCCTTGGCCGAAGCGCCGCTGAAGGTGGTCGCCACTACCGGCATGATTGCCGATGCCGCCCGTCAGGTCGGGGGTGATCAGGTCGAAGTTAAGGGCCTCATGGGCCCCGGCGTCGACCCGCATGCATATCGCCAGACTCGCAGCGACATCGTTGCGATGACCCGCGCCGACCTTATTCTATGGCACGGTCTGTACCTTGAAGCGCAGATGGAAGATTTCTTTCATGACCTTGGCCGCAAGCGTACCGTCGTTGCCGTTGCCGAAGGAGTCGACAAAGCCAAGTTGCGTGCGCATGACGATTATGCCGACAAATACGACCCGCATGTGTGGATGAGCCCGGCCCTGTGGCGTGATGTTGTGATCGAAGTGCAGAAAGCGCTGACCGAGGCGCGCCCCGAAGCAGCGGGCATCTTTGCCGCCAACGCACAGGCGCATCTGGCCGAACTCGAACAGCTCGAAGCCTATGCCGGTCAGGCCCTGGCGTCTGTCCCGGAAAACAACCGTGTACTTGTCACCGCGCATGATGCCTTTGGCTATTTCGGGGCCGAGTACGGCTATGAAGTGATGGGTATACAAGGCATTTCGACCCAGTCCGAGGCCGGTCTGAACCGGATCGGAGAGCTGGTGGATGCGCTGGTCGAGAAGCAATTGACCGCAGTTTTCGTGGAAAGCTCGGTCTCCGACCGCTCGATGCGTGCATTGATCGAAGGCGCCGCTTCCAAGGGCCACGAAGTGGGCGTAGGTGGCGAGCTGTATTCGGATGCCATGGGCGAACCGGGCACGTATGAGGGTACCTATATCGGCATGCTGGATCACAACATTACGGTTATTGCCGGGGCGCTTGGGGCCGATGTGCCTGCGCGCGGCATGAACGGCAAATTGTCGGCGGGGTTCTGAGGCAATGCTTGAACTGGCCGCAAATCAGGGTGTTTCAGTGACCGACCAAAGCGCCGGAGACAGCCCGCTGGCCATTCGCGGACTGACCGTTTCTTATGGTCAGAAACCGGCGGTGTTTTCGGTGGACATGACAGTCCAGCCGGGGGCGATGACGGCGATTATCGGGCCGAACGGCGCTGGTAAGTCGACCCTTCTCAAGGCAGCTCTGGGGATCGTGTCGCCTTTGTCGGGGCAAGTCACGGTCTATGGTCAGCCGCTTGAGAAACAGCGCGCTCGTATTGCCTATGTGCCGCAGCGCGCCAGCGTGGATTGGGATTTTCCGACCCGCGTGATTGATGTGGTGCTGATGGGGCTGTCGCGCGAACTTGGGCTGCTGGGCCGCGTACGTGCGCGGCATATGTCGCGGGCGATGGACTGCCTGCACCGCGTCGGTATGCGCGATTTCGCCGATCGTCAAATCGGCCAGTTGTCCGGCGGGCAGCAGCAACGTGTGTTTCTGGCCCGCGCGCTGGCGCAGGATGCCGATCTGTATCTTCTGGACGAACCCTTTGCCGGTGTCGACGCAGCTACCGAAAAAGCTATCATCGCGGTTCTGAAATCACTGAAAGAAGCCGGCAAGACTGTCGTGGTCGTGCATCATGATCTGGCCACCGTGACCGACTATTTCGACCATGTCTTCCTGATCAACACCCGTAAGGTTGCTGAAGGCCCCGTGGCGCAGGCCTTTACGGCCGAAACCCTGCAATCCGCCTATGGAGGTCGTCTGGCAACCGCCCAGATCGACCAGATTTCCCGCGCGCTGGGGTAAATCATGTTTTGGGACGCCCTGACCCTGCAGCTTGGCTATAACGCCACGCTGGTCGCCATCGGTGCCAGCTTGCTGGGCGTGTCCGCTGGTGTGGCTGGAACCTTCTTGTTTCTGCGCAAACGCGCGTTGGTAAGCGATGCGATCAGCCATGCGACCCTTCCGGGCGTGTGCCTGGCCTTCATGGCGCTGGTTGCGCTGGGCGGCGACGGGCGCAACCTGATTGGCCTGCTGGCGGGCTCCGCTGTGTCTGCCTGGGTGGGTCTGCTGTGCATGAACTGGCTGACCCGGCACACCCGTCTGGCCGAGGATGCCGCCATTGGCGCCGTCCTGTCCGTGTTCTTCGGGATGGGGATCGTGCTGCTGACCGTGATCCAGACCATGGGTGTAGGCCGTCAGGCCGGGTTGGAGGGGTTCCTGCTGGGCTCGACCGCAGGGATGCTTTGGGCTGACGCACTGATCATCGCCATGGGCGGGGCGGTTACGCTGCTGCTGGTGATGATCATACGCCGCCCCATGATGATGGTGGCCTTTGATCCGGAATACGCGGCCGCCCGAGGCGTACCGGTGCACCGGGTCGATCTGGCCATGATGGGGCTGGTCATGGCCGTCACGGTTGTGGGCCTGAAAATCGTTGGGCTGATCCTGATCGTCGCCCTGCTGATCATCCCGCCCGTGACTGCGCGGTTCTGGTCCGACCGGTCGGACCGGGTCGTCCTGCTGGCCGGGTTGACCGGTGGGATGGCTGGGTATCTGGGTGCTGGGATTTCAGCCTCGGCCCCCAATCTGCCGACGGGGCCAATCATCGTGCTGGTCAGCTTTGGCTTTTTTGCCCTGTCGCTGCTTTTTGCGCCGGTTCGCGGCGTTCTGGCCGCGATTTTGCGCCACCTGAGGTTCCAGCGTCGCGTTCATATCCGTCAGGGTTTGCTGGCAATGGCGCAGGGGCAGAAGATATACGAGCCGTTGACCTTGCGGTTGCTGCGCCGGGCCGGCCTTGTGCGGGCCGATGGCGTGGCGACTGAGGCGGGCAAGGCGCGCGCCGCCAAAGCCCTGCGCGATGAAAAACGGTGGGAGATCGTGCGCGCCGATCAGGCGCATGAGGCAACGGCGGCACTTTATGACGGGTTGCGCGACATCGAATCTGTTCTGACCCGCGATCAGATCACTGAAATCGACCGCCGCATCGGTGGCCCGCAGGAGGTCATGCCATGAGCGGTGAAGAATTCGTTCCCTTATCCCTGACGCCATTGCTGATCGGAACGTTTGCGGCGATTGCATGCGCCCTGCCCGGCAACTTTCTTGTGCTGCGCAAGCAGGCGCTGATCGGGGATGCCATCAGCCATGTGGTGCTGCCCGGTATCGTTGTGGCCTTTCTGCTGACCGGAGCGATTTCGACCTGGCCGATGATGCTGGGCGCAGCGGGTGCTGCGGTTGTCGCCGTGGTGATGATCGAGGCAATACGGCGTCTTGGTCAGATTGAACCCGGCGCAGCGATGGGCGTGGTCTTCACCACCATGTTCGCCGCAGGTGTGCTGTTGCTGGAACAGACGGACACCTCGACCGTGCATCTGGACGTAGAGCATGCGCTTTACGGCAACCTGGAAAGCCTGATCTGGCTGGACGCCACGGGCTGGGCCTCGCTGCTGGACGCTACGGCGCTGGCAGGCCTGCCGCCGGAACTGCCGCGCATCGCCCTGACGCTGGCCGGTGTGGTTCTGTTCACCTGGCTGTTCTGGCGACCGCTCAAGATCTCGACCTTCGACGAAGGGTTCGCGCGCACGATGGGCATAAGAACGGGTGCCTTGGGTATGGCGCTTGTGATCGTGGCGGCGGTCGCAGCGGTTGCGGCGTTTGACGCGGTAGGGTCAATCATCGTGATCGCGATGTTCATCTGCCCGCCTGCCGCGGCGCGGATGATGACAAACCGGCTGGAAACCCAGATCGCATGGAGTGTTCTGTTCGCCGTACTGTCCGCCGTTTCCGGCTACATACTGGCCGGGTACGGGCCACTGTGGCTGGGCGGTGCGGATGCGGTCAGCGCGGCAGGGATGATTGCGACCATGTCAGGTCTGATACTGGCGTTGGCCGCCGTATTCGGCCCGTGCCGGACCCGTGCCGGGGCACCTGCGGCTGCCTGAAGCGGCGCTTTCCCGCCAACCGTTGACGTGACGTCTCGGCCAAAACCTGCCCAAGTGAATGCGCATTCAGAGTTAACGCGAAATTCATCAGGTCCCGTGCTAGGGACGGGTCAATTGAACTTCGAACGACCACCACTCACCAAAGAACGTTCGGGCAATTGTGATCATGACGCCGCTATCAGACCGGCGCGATACAATTGTCCGAACGCCCCCTCGTTTCCCGAAATACAGGTTTCAAATCGGTGGCAGAATCGCTCGTGATTGTGCTAGGTCTGGTGGTATGGCGCAGGCATACCGCAATATCGGCGAAAATCGCCCCAAAATCCGTCAACTTGACGACGCGGCGATAAATCGTATCGCCGCGGGTGAAGTGGTGGAGCGACCTGCCTCGGCGGTTAAGGAACTGGTCGAAAACGCCATTGACGCGGGGGCGACGCGGATCGCCATAGATATCGCTGATGGCGGCAAGACGCTGATTCGAGTCACAGACGATGGCTGCGGCATCGCGACCGAGGATCTGCCGCTGGCCTTGTCCCGCCATGCGACGTCAAAGATAGATGGGACGGATCTGCTGAACATCCACACCTTCGGCTTTCGGGGTGAGGCACTGCCGTCTTTGGGTGCCGTTGGCCGCCTGACCATCACAAGCCGCGTGCCGGGGGCGGATGCGGCACAGGTCCATGTGTCGGGCGGGAAGATAGAGCCGGTTAAACCGGCGGCCCTGCGTGCGGGCACTGTTGTCGAGTTGCGCGACTTGTTCTTTGCGACACCTGCGCGCCTGAAGTTCATGCGCACCGACCGGGCCGAGGCACAGGCGATCACCGATATGGTCAAACGTTTGGCCATGGCCGAGCCCTCGGTCACTTTCACCCTGCGCGACGTCTCGGGCGGGGGAGAGGGGCGCGTAACCTTCCGCGCCGACCGCGAGAACGGCGATCTGTTTGACGCCCTGCACGCCCGTCTGTCCCGCGTGATCGGGCGCGAGTTTGCCGAGAACGCGTTGCAGATCGATGCCACGCGCGAGGGCATCCGGCTTTACGGTTACGCCGCGTTGCCGACCTATTCCCGGGGGGCAGCGGTGGCGCAGTACCTGTTCGTGAATGGGCGACCCGTTCGCGACAAGATGCTGACCGGCGCGTTGCGGGCAGCCTATTTCGATTTCCTCAGCCGAGACCGCCACCCGGCAGCAGCACTGTTCATCGATTGTGATCCGACGCTGGTGGATGTGAACGTCCATCCCGCCAAATCCGAAGTGCGGTTCCGCGACCCGGGTCTTGCACGCGGGTTGATCGTGTCCGCCCTGCGTCATGCGCTGGCCGATGCCGGACACCGTGCGTCCTCGACCGTGGCCAATGCCACTTTGGGTGCGATGCGGCCGGAACCGGCGCATCCGGCGCCGGCGCGGGTCTACCAGATGGACCGCCCTTCACCAGCCGCACATCAGGCGGCCTACCGGGCGCAGGCCCCGGGCTTTGCCGAACTGGCAAACGACTACAGCGGAAGCATTGTTGACGCGGCGCCTTTGGCGTCCGCGATTGCGACGGTGGAAGAACCGCCTGCACAGGACCTGCCGCTGGGTGCGGCGCGCGGGCAGGTGCATGAGAATTACATCATTGCCCAGACCGCCGATGGCATGGTGATCGTTGATCAGCACGCAGCGCATGAACGGCTGGTCTATGAAAAGCTGAAAAACCAGACGGCCGCAAATGGCGTTGCCGCGCAGGCCTTACTGATCCCCGAAATCGTTGAAATGTCCGAAGGGGATTGTTCGCGTCTGATGGCGGTGGCCGAAGATCTGTCCCGCTTCGGCCTGACGATCGAACCCTTTGGAGGCGGCGCAATCGCCGTTCGCGAAACCCCGGCCATTCTGGGTGAGGTCGATGCCAGGGCGATGATCCTGGATATCCTGGATGAGCTGACCGATCAGGGCGAAAGCCAGAAGGTACAGGCGCGGATCGAGGCGATCCTCAGCCGGGTGGCCTGCCATGGTTCCGTCCGGTCAGGCCGCCGGATGCGGGCCGAAGAAATGAATGCTCTGCTGCGCGAGATGGAGGCCACTCCACATTCCGGCCAGTGCAACCACGGTCGACCCACCTATGTCGAATTGAAGCTGAGCGATATCGAACGCCTGTTCGGGCGCAGTTGATCCTGCGCCCAAGACAGGCTAAGGGGAATAAAACAAGAACATCCGAGGCAGCATGATCGAGATTGCAGGTACCCAATACGCGTTGAACGACCCATTGATTCTGATCGTGGGTGGAGTGGTTGCGCTGATCTTGCTGCTGTTGTTCCTGTCGCTTCGTGCGGCCAACCGCTCAGCCCGGATGGCGGAACCGCTGGCGCGGCAGATGGCGCATCTGGGCCAGCATGTGCAGCAGTTGGGGCAAGGGCAGGAGCAGCTGCGTGGCGGGCTGCAGCACGTGTCGGACACGCAGGCCAATGCGCAGGTTCAGGTGATCCAGACGGTCGAGGCGCGCCTGTCTTCGGTCCAGCAGCAGATGAACGACCGGCTGGCGGACAACGCGATGAAATCGGCCCGCGCCCTGGCCGAGATGCAGGAACGGATGAAGGAATCGCTGCACGGGTCGTCGAAACAGACCGCGACCTCGCTGACCCAATTGCAGGAAAGGCTGGCCGCCATCGACAAGGCGCAGGACAACATCACCAAATTGTCAGGGGATGTGCTGTCCTTGCAGGATATTCTTTCCAACAAACAGCGGCGCGGGATGTTCGGGGAAATCCAACTGAACGACATCGTGTCCAAGGCGCTGCCGACCGACAGCTATTCGTTGCAGGCCACCCTTTCGAACGGCAAACGGGCGGATTGCCTGATCCACCTGCCCAACCCGCCCGGCCCCATCGTAATTGACGCAAAGTTTCCGCTGGAAGATTTCGAAGCGCTGGCCGCTGCCCAGACTCGGGCCGAAGTGGACAGATGCCTGAAGGCCTTTGGTGCGGCGGTGAAGGTGCACATCAGGACTATTTCCGAGAAGTACATTCTGGACGGTGAAACAGCCGACGGTGCGCTTATGTTTGTTCCGTCCGAAGCCATCTATGCCGAATTGCACGCGCGCCTGCCCGAAGTGGTCCGCGAAGGGTTCGCGGCACGTGTCTGGATCGTTTCACCCACGACCTGCATGGCAACGCTGAACACGATGCGCGCGATCCTCAAGGACGCCCGGATGCGCGAACAGGCTGGCGCGATCCGCCGGGAGTTGGGCATGCTGCACAAGGATGTCGAAAGGCTGGGCGATCGCGTGGCCAATCTGGACCGGCATTTCGGGCAGGCCGCCAAAGACATCTCGGACATCAAGATCAGCGCTGAAAAGGCGGGACGCCGGGCACAACGTCTGGACAATTTCGATTTTGAGGAACTGTCCCCGGACGATCACGCCAACGTTGTGCCCTTGGGCAAGACCGAGGCCTGATCGCGCGGGTCAGATCCGCAGGAATGGCTGGAACAGGCGCGGCATCAGTTTGGTGAATTTCAGGGGCGCGTCCGTCACCGCCAGACAGATGCAGTCGGCCGAGATGTCGGCCACCGGCATGTGATGCAGGTCCTGATCGGCGATTTCGACATCACCACGCGCAAAGTGGTCGACCTCATCCGAAAACGCGCCCTGCAACACCATGGTCAGTTCTGTTCCATGGTGGCTGTGATCCGGTACGGCAGACCCTGCAGGGATAAACAGCAACCGGGCCGTTGACTCGCGTGTCGTCGGCAGAATCGCTTGCTTGACGCCCATGCCAATCGGCCTCCAGCGGATCGCGTTCACATCGCCACCGACGTAATCCTGCAAGGGCGCGGGCAGAACGGAGCAGGCTGGCTGTGCCGGCTTGGGCGTCGGCGCGCCCTGGGAAATCAAGGCCATGGTCGCCGCCAAAGAATCCTCGCCCATTGCGGGCATCTCGACCTGATCCTCCAAAACCTCGCCACCAATGATGTTGTAGCTTTCAGCCACGGCCCGGCAGCGGTCGCACAGTGACAAATGCGTTGCGACCATCAGATCGAATGCCTCGGGCAGCGTTCCTGCTGCATAGGCCATCAGCAGGTCGTCGGTCAGGTGATGTTTAATGGCTTCTGTCATCGTTTTCTCAGTTCATCGCATGGCGCAGGCGATCCAGCGCCAGTCTAATTCGTGATTTGATTGTTCCCAGCGGCAATCCGGTTTCCGACGCGATTTCGCGGTGACTCAGATCGCCGAAATATGCTTTTTCGATCAGTTGGCGCTGCGCTTCGGGCAGAGCCTTCATAGCAACCCGCAATTGGTCGGTTTCCTGTTGCAGGGCAACAACCTCGGTTTGATCCGGTTCGGCTTCGGGTCCCCAGCCCAGATCCTCGGGTTCGGGGCGGCGTTGTTTGCGCAGGATGTCGATCCGCTTGTTCCTTGCAATCGTGAACACCCAGGTTGCCACAGTGGCGCGGGTCGGATCGAAAAGATGCGCCTTGTGCCACAAAGTTGCCATCACCTCCTGCGCGCATTCTTCAGCAGTGGTGCCATCGGCACCGGACTTGATCAGGAACGCCTTGATACGTGGTGCAAAATGCCGGAACAGCTCGGCAAAAGCCGCCTGATCCTGCGTGTCACGTATGCGCTTGACGTGATCAACCCATTCGGACCTGACACCGCACTTCTTTTGCTTTCCGTTCAATTGTTTACCCTTGATGCGTTTCTTTGCGACCCAAGGCTGGCCCGCGCCACTTGGGGGCGCAGGATCGTCGAGCGTCGCGGTGTCGATCTCGGTAAACATAACCACATTACGTGGCAGCGCCAAAGCCGGATCATTTAGCCCTGCATTTTTTGATCCGATTTGCCCATCTGGCCGTAACAAAACTGAAATCAGCGCATTAAGTTTGCAGAAACTGCATTATTGGTAGTCTGACAGGAACCCGTAGCCGCATGAACAAAATCGACCATATCGCGGGGCACATCTATCACAGCCGGAAAGGTGAGATTGAGAACGCGTTTCGGTATTCGGTCGATTTCATTCTGTTCGACCCCGAAAACCTGCCGGAAACACCATCTCTGTTCTCCTTTCGGCGTGCCAACGTGATGAACTGGCGCGACCGCGATCATGGTGGCAGCCCAGGTGAAGGGCAGGGAGTGAACTGGCTGCGCAGCAGGCTTGAGGAGATGGGCTTGCCCTCGCCGTCTCGAATCTTGCTGCTGACGCAACCGCGCGTACTGGGGCACGTGTTCAACCCGGTCAGCTTCTGGCTTTGCCTTGACCCGGACGCGCAACTTTTCGCAGTGATCGCCGAAGTGACGAATACCTATGGCACGCGGCACAGCTATCTTTGTCATAAGCCCGACCTGTCGCCGATCCGGCCCGAAGATCGAATAGTGGCGGACAAGAAGATGCATGTTTCTCCGTTTCAGAAGATCGAAGGGACGTACAGCTTCCGGTTTGACTTCCGACCGGACCGAGTTGGCGTCATGATCGACTACTCCCGGAAGGATGGCGGATTGGTGGCAACCCTGACCGGGTTGCGGGCACCGTTAACCAACCGCTCAATCCTGACGGCGCTTGTCCGTCGCCCCTTTGGGGCGCGCCGGGGATTTGCCCTGATCCTATGGCAGGCTTTGAAGCTGTGGATCAAGAAGGCCACGTTCCGACCCTTTCGAACCGCACCGGTGCCAGAGCAGCCGGTGTCGCGCCCCCGCATGTAAGATTCCCTCAGAGCAGGCGACGTTTGCGTAAGATCAAAGACGCGGCCGTTGCGTCGTGATTGTGATAGCCTGAAACCCGCGAACATAAGGAGATGGGACATGCTGGAAATTTCGGCCAGAAAGGTAGCCCAGGTGGCAATGATGGGGCGCGAGCTGGGGCGTGCCGAAGCAGAGCTGCGCGCTTTCGTCGACCGCATGAGCGAAGACGAGCAGGCCGAGCTGGTGGCGATCATGTGGATCGGCCGCGAGAGCTTTTTTGCCGAAGATCTGGCCGAAGCCATCGCAACCGCAAAATCCGAGGCCTCGACCCCCTGTGCCGACTACCTGATCGGCACACCGCACCTGTCTGATCATTTGGAAAACGGGCTGGATGCGCTGGGGATTTCGGCCGAGGATGTCGAGAATGACCTGATGTAGGCTCCATATGCCTGAACCATCGAACAGGGCCAGAGTCGTCTGATCCTGCTTTGGATTTCGAAGACCCGCAAGCAGAACATTAATTCGGATTAATCCGGTGTTTTGGCATCGTTAACACTCCGCTCCTTTATCAGAACTGTGACCAGAAACGTTGTTCGGATGAGAAGGAGAAGGCGATGGCACATGTACACACAGCCAGACCGCAGCGCAGCTTCTTTGCCGGTCTGAGTTCAGATTATCGCGCGCTCAGAGATGAGTTTGCGCGTCGCCGGCAGGTCGCTGAGTCGATGCAAACGCTGGAAAAAATGACTGACCGACAATTGGACGACATCGGCATTCCGCGCCATCGGATCGCACGATCCGCCTATCAAAGCGTCTATGGTCAGTCCCCAGTGGAACTGCGTCGCTAGGCTGGTTCGTCCCGACACGGACCGATCTTTGTCTGCAATTCAAGGAACAAAACGATGTTAGATACTATTGGAGTACACCAGGAGCGCCCCATTGCCAGCGCATTGCTGCTTTTTGACCGGGCCATGCAAATCCGTGCTGTTCGGTCTGATATTGTGCGGGCCGCTCAGGAACTGAACCGTCTGTCCGATAACCAGCTGTCCGAGCTTGGAATCAATCGGTCTGACCTTGATGAAACGATCCAGCTTTACATCTGAAAGCGGGATGTCGGAACAGCCGCATCGCCACGCCGATGCGGCTGTTTTCTTGCGCGCTGAGAAAAAGCTCAGCTTGTGTGATCCACAATCTGCAAATGCTGCGCCAGCGTGTCGATTTCGCCCATCCACGCCGCCACCAGTTTGGGATCGCTGGGCGCCGCATGAACGCCAGCGGGAATGGCGCGGTTCAGGACGGCTTCGACGGCCAGTGAGACCGGGATCGATACCAGACGGGCCATGGCAGTGCCGCGTTCATCGCCCCAGGCGTCCATGACGTAGGTTTTGTGCCAGACCTCGGCCCCGTCTTTTTCGGCCTTCAGGCCGACGCACAGAACCACGCGGTCGGGTTCGCCGTCGTCATAGGCGTTTTCTTCCCAGAACTGATCGGACATCTCTTTCAGCCGCGCATCGCCGTCCGGTCCGGTCAGGGTTTCGATTTCGCGGAACACGTCCGACCACGCGTCCGCCCAGCCGTTCAGACGCAGAGTACCGCGGACGAATTCCTTGACCGGCCAGTGATCCTCGAAGTGATACTGCGCCATGAAAGGGATCGAGTCGCGGTTTGGGTAAACCTCAAAGCTTTCCGGCGCTGGAAGCGGCGCGATATAGCTGCTGATCGCATCCCATGGGCGTGTGACATCCAGCGGGGCGTAATCGCGGATCGATTTCGAGGGCGAGCGCAGCGCCTTGAGCACACCCAACGGCGACCAGCTGAACTTGTAACGGAATGGGTTGGGGTTCTTCGGGATACCGCCGCAATACGAGATGAAGCTCAGGTGGTTCTGCGGATCGAACGCATCCGAGGCGCGGTACTCATCGACCAGTGCATGTGCCATCAGGTGGTCGATACCCGGGTCCAGACCAACCTCGTTGACCAGCGCCACGCCGGCCTCGCGCGCCTTGTCGTCCAGCGCGCGCATTTCGGGCGCGATATAAGACGACGAGACGAAATTCGCCCCTTTCGAAATCGCCAGCTCCGCCAGCGGCACATGCCAGTCGCCCGGCAGCATGGACACGATCACGTCGCCCTTTTCCAGTACCGCACCAAGTGCGTCGATGTCGAAAGCGCGGATGTCATCCGTCAGGTCTCCGACCTCGGCTTTGGCTTTTTCGATGGTCCGGTTCCAGACAGTGATCTTGTGCCCGCCCTCGAACAGGCGGCGCAGGCCGGGAATGGCCGAGAGGCCGGTGCCACACCAGTGAATCGTCATCGCTCAGATCCCTTCGATATGTGTTTTGTAGGTTGCTTCCGCCCGGCCCCAGACGCCACTTTCCAGATTGGTCAGGGTCAGCAGAGAGGGCAGCAGTTGCGCCGCGTAGT
This sequence comes from Ruegeria sp. N11, assembly GCF_056531525.1. Lineage (NCBI taxonomy): Bacteria > Pseudomonadati > Pseudomonadota > Alphaproteobacteria > Rhodobacterales > Roseobacteraceae > Ruegeria > Ruegeria sp. N11. Next base: position 3,811 of record NZ_JBQFLX010000012.1, on the reverse strand, counting down.
CTTCGGAACTTTCAACCGGCAGCATCGACGGCAGGTTGTCGATCGCCATCACATCCATCACCGGATCACTTGCCACGCGCAGGGCGGGGGCGTCCCAGGTGGTGGCCCGGTCATATACCGGAACCGGGTTGTAGTCGCTGTCCGGGTCGCAGGCCACGTCACCGATGGCGGTCAGCTTGCGAGTTGCGGTCAATGCCTCACGCGGGACGAAGACGGGCGTACCGGGGCGGGCGAAGATGCAGTTCAGGAACAGGTCATGGTCGAGAATTTCCTGAAAGGGTCCGCCGCTGGCGGTTTCGGCCATGTCCCATTTGGTGACTGTAACGCCCATGGCTTCGCACAGATCAGCCGCGCCCGTTCCGACACGCCCCAAGGCACCGATGACAATGGCGCGGGGGCGGTCGGTGCCGGTCGCGTCCAGTTCGGCCAGAAGCTCCGCGTTCAGCGCATCTTTGCTGGGATAGACACCCACGGGCGGACATACCTCATCGCGCTGCTGTGCGGCCCACGTCTTCAGCGTCACCGCCGCGCCTGCGTACCCGGCCCAGTACCCGAAAGCCGCAACCCGGCGGTCGTTTTCGTCGACCAGATATTCCAGGTCATAAAGCGTGCCGCCACCGGTCTTGAACCGCTCCAGCAGCGCGCGGCCAGAATGCTGGCCCTTAAAGGCGTGGCCGAACATGATGTGTCGATGCGGCAGGGGCGTGCCATCCTCGGGCAGTTCCTTGAGGCCGAAGATGATTGCGTCCCGCGGGGCGTCGGGCCATGAATTCTCGGCCGCGATCTCACACCCGGCGTCCTTGTAGCCGTCGATCGTGATCGCACGGACATGGCTTTCCTCGACCGTCACGCGGATGCCTGCGGCAAGCAGCGCGGCGGCGCCTTCGGGGGTCAGGCCGACCCGTTCTTCGTTCGGGCGCTGTTCTGCCCGGACCCAGAGATGTGTCATTCGTTGTCCTTTTGTCAGAGCATTCCGGCGGCGCGCACCGCCTGAACCGATGCGCGTGCTTCCATCGCCTCGCGGAAGGCGACAATCTTGGGAAAGGCCGAGACGTCCACGCCGTCGCCCTCAAGCCAGCTGCAGACGACAAAAAGATATGCATCAGCCAGCGAGAACGCCTCGCCCAGTACAAACGGTCCGCGCAGACCGTTCGACGAGATATAGTCGCAGGACGCGGTCATCGTCTGCGGTACCTTGTCTTTCATATCCTTCCAGCTGGTTTTCTTGTCTGCCCAACGCGGCCCGCGCAGCTTGTGCGCGTGGTTCACATGCATGGTTGAGGCCAGATAGTACATCACCTCGCGCATACGGGCCGCCATGACCGGGTCGTCAGGCACCAGCCCGGCTTCGGGCGCTTTGACCGCGATGTAGTCCAGCAGCGCGCCTGTTTCGGTCAGAATACCGCCGTCAACGGCCAATGCCGGCACGCGTCCTTTGGGGTTGATCTGCTTGTAGGCCGGTTTGGTCTGCTCGGCTTCTGCAAAATCCAGACGTATGGCCTCGTATTCCAAACCCGCTTCCTCCAGCGCGATGGCGACGGCGACTGAAATCGTGCGGGGCGCGTAGTAGAGTTGCATCAGATGGCCTCCGGTTTCCTTACAGATGGGTCTGGGCAAACTGCCGGTCGGGCGCTTCCAGATGTGGCACGGCATTGAACAGAACCGTACTGAGCTGCGGGCCGATCGGATGCAGACGATGCATGGACGTGTTCATTATGGCAAGTGCCACGCGAGCCATGGAAGGTATGTCCAGCCCCATCGCCTGCCGCACGACCATGGAAATCAGTCCCCCCGAGGTGACAACGATGGCCGGGCCACCCTCGGTTCCGATATCCCGCAATGCCGCCGAAACCCGGGCTTCGAATTCAGCGAAGGTCTCTGGTGTGTTGCGGATATCGCCGCTTGCCCAGGCCGCAAAGGTTCGGGGCAGGTGTTCGACAAAACCCTCCCGGTCCGTCGGAACGGCCACGCCATGCTGTTCCTCGAACAGCTTTGCGATTGTGAAATATTCAATCTCGTTCAGCCGCGCGTCGCGCACCGGGTTGAGCAGTTCCATGCTGGAAGCGGTCTCCACATGCCGGGTCAGGGTGCCACAGTACGCCCGCGTGTGATGCGTATGCGTTTCCTTGAGGTACCCCCCAAGCCACCGCGCCTGCTGATGGCCCAGCTCGCTGAGCTTGTCATAGTCTTTTTCATCACGCGCAGAGGTGTTGGCCTGTCCGTGACGAACCAGTGTGATATGTGACATGGTGGTTCCTCTTGGCGTCATGTCTTAAGACAGGTTCATTGCCGGGGCCAGAGGTGTTGCACCCGCCCGGAGTGAAAAATCGCGGATCCGATGCAGCGGAAGACTTGCAGGTCAATGCGCGGCCCATAAGTTTGATCGTGACAAGGGGGCAATCATGGCTGTCGATGAAAACCGGTTTCTGGCCGATCTGCACAAATTGCGCTCGTTTGGGGCGGCGGGTGTTGGGAAGGGCGTGGTCAGGCCCGCCTATTCCGACGCGGATATCGCGGCGCGCCGCTGGCTGGCCGGTCGGATGGAAGACGCCGGACTGCGCCCGCATTTCGATCCGGTCGGAAACCTGTTTGGGTTGGCCGCCGGTCCGTCGCTGCTGATGGGGTCGCATTCCGACAGCCAGCCAGAAGGTGGTTGGCTGGATGGTGCGCTGGGCGTCATCGCGGCACTTGAAGTGGCGCGCGCAACGGATCGCGCGATTTCGGTCGTCAGCTTTCAGGATGAAGAAGGGCGGTTTGGCGTGACCACCGGGTCTGCCGTGTGGTCGGGAACGCTGCCTTTGTCCGCAGCGGATGCTCTCACCGATCATGAAGGCACGGCATTTTCCGAGGCCCGCGCCTTGATGAGTGGTCTGGCTCAGAACTTCGTCGATCCCGGTCGGTTCACCGGGTTTCTCGAGATGCATATCGAACAGGGGCCTGCGCTGGACACCAGCAGGGATCAGATCGGTGTCGTGACCGACATCGTTGGCATCCGCGACATGAAAATCACCTTTGAGGGACAGCAGAATCATGCGGGCACAACACCGATGCATCTGCGTCGGGATGCCTTTCAGGCAGTGTCCCTGTTCAATTCGCTGATCAACGACCGGTTCCGGAATGTGGTTGCCCCCGAAACGGTCTGGACCATTGGCCATGTCGATATGCATCCCAACGCGTCGTCCATCGTGCCGGGGCTTGCTCGCTTCTCGATGCAATGGCGCGACGGTACATCTGACCGGCTGGAACGGATGGAGCAGATCATCCGCGCGACCGCGCAGGAGGTCGCCGATCAGATGAACATGTCGTTGACCTTCGGGCCGTTGCTGGGGCTGGAGCCCGTGGCGATGGATCGGGAACTCCGCGCGGCGCTGGAACAGGGGGCGGAAAGAATTGCCCCATCCCGCTGGCGTTCCATGCCGTCTGGCGCGTTGCATGATGCAACCAATGTGTCCCGCCTGATGCCGGTTGCTATGCTGTTCGTGCCGTCGATCAACGGGATTAGTCATGACTTCTCAGAAGATACGTCCGAACATGATCTGATCGCGGGGCTGCATGTACTTGAACATGCAGTCAACGCGCTGCCTTCGGGCAAATTCGTTGCCTGACGGAGAAAAGTTTCCCAAAGGGGAATTGCCGGTTGTATATCCTGGTATACAACTGCTGCCAAAAACAACGTTTGCGCCTCAGCCATCTGAGATTGTGTCGTTGCCGTTTGTTTTGCAAAACTACAAGCGTTGAAGTCAGGAGAGAACAGGAATGTCGACGTATTATTCTGAAGAGCACGAGTGGCTGCGAGTTGAAGGAGAAGTTG